>CAJQLP010000109.1 GCA_905479205.1 uncultured Luminiphilus sp. | reverse complement strand
TTCGCCACCATCAATAGCTAAAGCTTGGCCGTTCACGGCGCCACCGGCATCGCTTGCCAACCATAGGACGCAGGCAGCTACTTCGGCAGGTTTCACTAGGCGACCCTGTGGGTTGGTTGCAGTGAAGTGTTCTTGAGCTTGCTCGCGCGAGCGGCCTGTCTTTTCGGCAATAGCATCAACTGCATTACTGATAATTTCAGTGTCAGTATATCCGGGACAGACGGCGTTGACTGTTATGCCTGTGCCGGCGAGCTCCACGGCTAGTGCGCGGGTCAAGCCGAGCACAGCATGTTTCGTTGCACAGTAAGCGCTCAGATAAGCGTAGCCCCTCAGTGACCCTGTGCTGGCAATATTGATGACGCGGCCCCAGCCCGCATCGCGCATTCCCGAGAGGGCCGCTTGGGTACAGTGAAAAACGCCATTTAAGTTTACGTCGATAACGGCTTGCCACTGCGCAGTCGTCATTTTGTGGAAGGCCTCGGTGGGTGCTTGTCCGGCGCAATTTATCAATACGTCAATAGCGCCATTTTGTTGCGCAGCACTTTCGAAAGCTTTTACGACGCTTGCGCTGTCAGTAACATCGGCAGTCACGGTGAACACGTTCCCACCGAGTGCCGCCGCTTTATCGCGCAGTGGCTCCTGTCGTCGGCCCACAAGCGTGATGCTGTAGCCCTCGGCTATTAAGGCTTCAGCGATGGCGGCACCGATCCCAGTTCCGCCTCCCGTAATAAGCGCATGTCGATTCACTGCGTGGCCTCTCTCTGACGTTGGGTGGTTGTGTATAACTGGCGATATCCCAAGAAATACTGAAGAGGTTCGTTGACCCCCGAGCCCTGGTAGCCCATTTCAGCCGCCGCATGAAGTGTCCAGTTAGGATTGGCAAGATGTGGTCTGGCTAAACACACTAAATCTGCGCGTCCTGCTGCGATAATACTGTTTACGTGGTCAATCTCATAAATATTGCCCACCGCAAGCGTCGCTACGCCACCTTCATTTCGAATAAGGTCGGAGAGGGGTGTTTGAAACATACGCCCGGGCTGTGGCTTGGCCTTATGGCTAGTCATGCCTGTTGAGACGTTAATGATATCGGCCCCTGCATCAACAAAGGCCTTGGCGATCTCGAGTGCTTCAGCTTCGGTTATCCCTCCCTCACCTACCCAATCGTGTGCAGAAATACGCACAGACATGGGCTTATGGCTTGGCCATGCGGCGCGCATAGCGCGACACACTTCTAGAGGGTAGCGCATGCGGTTTTCTAAGCTACCGCCATACTCATCGTCTCGTTTATTTAATAGAGGTGTGATGAACGATGATAGTAAATAGCCGTGGGCTGCATGCATTTCGATCATGTCGAATCCTGCAGCCTCTGCGCGCTCTGTTGCCGCTACGTGCTGTGCTAGAACCGTGTCCATATCAGCTCGATCCATAGCCTTAGGGATCGGACTGTAGCTGTCGAAGGGTAGATCACTGGCTGAGAGTAGGGGCCACTGTTCATCCGCAGCTAATGGTTCATCTAAAATCTTTGGATCCCATTTCCATGGCTCAAGCGTTGCGCCCTTTGGTCCGGCATGGCCAATTTGCAGGGCTATTTTTGCTTTACTGTGGCGATGCGTGAACTCAACGATACGCGTCCATGCTGATGTGTGTTCGTCGCTCCAAATGCCTGTGCATCCCGGAGTAATGCGTGCCTCGGGGCTTACGTTAGTCATCTCGGTGTAAACCAAGCCAGCTCCGCCCTTAGCCAGCGCGCCATAGTGCACCAAGTGCCAATCATCGGGCATGCCGTTCTCTGCGCTATACATACACATAGGGGACACACAAACTCGATTTTGTAGCGACATTTCGCGCAGCTTAAAGGGCAAAAATAGCGGCGGCACAGGCTCCGTGATGTCATCGCCAAGGTACTTTTGTGCAAGGTGTAGCTCCATGCTGGCTAACCATGCAGGGTCACGCAGGCGCAGGTTCTCATGACTCACCCTCTGGCTTCGTGTGAGCATTGAGTAGTTAAACTGCTTGAGATCAAACGCCTCTATATACCGCGGCACATTCTCAAACCAGACCATGGCATTGTGAGCGCTATTTTGTATGCGTAACACTTCGATTTTACGTTCTTCCTGATAGGCCTTTAGCGCCTCAGGTACTGCTGCGCCGCTATTCAGGTTCCGAGCGAGTGAGATAGCATCTTCGAGGCCCAGCTTAGTCCCTGATCCGATCGAAAAATGTGCGGTATGCGCGGCGTCACCGATTAAGACTACGCGATCGTCTTTGATCCAATTGTCACAATACACCGTGGGGAAACTGATCCACGCCGAGCCGCGAATATGCGCTGAATTAGTCATTAACGCGTGGCCGTCAAGATATTGCGCGAAGATAGCTCGGCACGTTTCCGCAGCCTCTTCATGGCCCATGTGCTCGAAGCCTATTGCATCATAGACTTCCGGCGTTGTTTCGACGATGAACGTCGATGTCGAATCATCAAACTGATAGGCGTGTGCCCAAATCCAACCATGCTCCGTCTTCTCAAAGATAAATGTGAATGCGTCACTAAACGTTTGATGCGTTCCCAACCAAACAAATTTATTGGGTCGAACAGTGATAGATGTTTGAAAAGTGTCGGGGAATGCATTGCGAACTCTGGAGTTAAGACCGTCGCTTGCAACGATAAGGTCCGCATCTGCAAGTGTTGTATCGAGATCGGCAACGTCAAACTCATGCTCAAAGTGTAGGCGCACACCCAGCTCTTCGGCGCGTTCATGCAGTAATTGCAAAAAACGCTTGCGGCCCAAGCCGATAAACCCATGCCCATCGGAACGCTCGACTTCTCCGTTAACAAAGCAGTCAATCAGGTTCCAGTGAATGAACTCGTTCATTATGGTCTTTGCGCTGACCGGGTCGTTCGCCATGAGGTTGTCGACCGTTTGGTCAGAGAACACAACCCCCCATCCAAAGGTGTCATCCGGGCGATTACGTTCGTAAACATCGATTTCGTGGTCGGGATTACGCAGTTTCATGCTGATACCCAAATACAGGCCAGCAGGTCCTCCCCCGATACAGGCTACTTTCATAGTTTGCGCCTCCGTAATGCCTTTCAGATCAGGCCTGTTGCCAATAGCAGGCTGATTGTTCAAGCTTGAAATATAGGGCAGTATAGACAAAACATTTTACATTTAAAATATTAAATTGGGGCGCTCTAACAGTGGCCGAAACAGTCGCCGAGACAATGGCAGTGTGAAGACCCCTAAAAGGGGTGAAGAGGATCGAAAGTGAGGAACGACAACAATAGCGGTGCGAATAATCAGGCAGTGACCTCATTGGATCACGAATCGCGCTCGCATGAGGACGACCACCATTCGATACGCCTTTGGTTGCGTCTGCTGACCTGCAGTAATCTGATCGAAAACCGGCTGAGAAGCAGGCTTCGTGAAGAGTTTGATATGACGTTACCCAGGTTCGACTTTCTTGCGCAATTAGAGCGTGCACCTGACGGCTTAACGATGG
>CAJQLP010000108.1 GCA_905479205.1 uncultured Luminiphilus sp. | reverse complement strand
TGTATTCGCGAGCGATAACGACCCAAAGATCAATGCCGGTCTCACGCATTAGCACGGGCAGTAGTGTCTCTAGTCGTTCAGCGAGAATGGTATTTTGCACTGCGGGTCTTTGTTCGTAACTCAGTACGGCAGGGCCAGCAACGACGTTAGTCGCATAAAAAATGGCCAACCAGCAGATGATGAGAGCGTTACGCATGTGACACCTCTTTGTTTGAATCGACGACGTCAAGACCTGGCTTTCTTTGTTAGTTGATCTGTCGATCTAATTCTTCCCAATAGGGCTTTCTCAGTTCGGTTTTTAGTACCTTGCCCGCACCGGAGAGTGGTAGTGGCTCGTCGCGGAACGTGATGCTCTTAGGTAACTTATAGCCGGCTATGAGTTCGCGGCAGTGCGCGATGATGTCGCTTTCGGTCGCTGCTTGGTCGGGAGCAAGAATGACGATGGCATGTACTGCCTCACCCCATTCTTCGTGAGGAATACCTATGACTGACACATCTTGAACGGCGGGATGGCTACCCACCGCATTTTCGACCTCGGTGGTAAATACATTTTCACCTCCGGTGATGACCATGTCCTTCACGCGATCAACAATGTACAGAAAGCCATCTTGGTCAAACCTCCCTGCATCTCCGGTGTATACCCAGCCGTCTTTAAGTGTTTTCTCTGTTTGCTCGGGCTTATCCCAGTAACCAATCATGGTGTGCGGGCCACGAACCGTGACTTCGCCGCAGACGCCTGTTGGGCAAGGATTGCCGTCCTCATCGACGATGCGAATATCGCCCACCGGCGTGGGCCGACCGGCGGAATGTAGGCGCTCACCGCCGATACGGTGATCGAGTACGGAGAGCATAGTTGCGATCGGTGCGAGTTCGGTTTGCCCGTATGCCTGCGCTAGGCCAACCTCTGGCCAGCGCTCCATAAACTGCTGCAGAGTGGCTTTTGGCATAGGAGAGGCGCCATAGATGACCACTTCTAAACGGCTGCAATCTGTTGTTACTGAGTCCGGGTGGTTGAGCAGCATTTTGATCATCGACGGCACGATCAGCGTATGGGTCACTCCCTCGACAGCAAACGCTTCTAATGTTTGGGCCGCATCAAAGCTTGCCAAGATAATATTGCTAGCAGCGCGCAGTGTGGCGCCCATGGAGCCTGCGAAGTCCGCCATATGAAACATTGGAGCGACGTGTAAATATCGGCTCTCTTGGGTCATCTGGAATTCCGGTATAGCGCCTATTGCACTCGCCCATATTGCGCGATGCGACTGCATAACGCCTTTTGGAAAGCCTGTGGTGCCACCGGTGTAAAAAATACCTGCCATATCATCCCCTCCGCGAGAGGACGGTGCTGCGGGCTTTTTGCTGGCTATTAGCGCTTCACTGGACTCCGCCCACTCAGGACATTCGTTATCACCCAGATAAATAGCTGTAGAGAGATCATCAATCTCAAACAGAAGTCTACCCGCCTGATCCATAAACGCGTCATCAAACAAGAGTACTTTTGTTCGGGAATCGGAAAGGGCATAACTGTTCTCGGCTAGCGCCCAGCGCGTGTTCAGTGGGACCATACATAAGCCGGCCCACGGGATAGCAAACACTGACTCATAGTAGCGGTCGCTATTGAGCGATAAAATGGCGACTCGATCACCGTCTTTCAGCCCCAAAGCGCCAAGTGCTGCGGCAAAGCGTGCGATGCGATTTTCCACTTGAGACCAGCTATGCTCGCGTCCCATAAACCGCGTCGCAACCCCCGCTGGGTTAAGCCCGGCCGCCCGAGTGATCATGCTCTGTAAATTGATCATCTATTTGCCTTTGTGGTTATTTGTAGCGCCAAGTTATAACAATAATTGGTTAATGGTGACAGTGAGTAACGTCGTTTCGCGAATAGTCGGCATCTTTCTAGGCGCATTTCGACGCCAGGGTCGTGATTGTGGATATCCGATAGAAACCAATACAATCAGCGGTCGGCCTTGCCTTAGAGATATGCCTTATGGCGCTAAAATCCACCATTTATAAAGCTAAGTTAAACGTGACTGACATGGATCGTCACGTGTATCAGGAATTTCCCTTAACTATCGCTTGTCACCCTTCAGAAACTGAACTGAGAATGATGTTGCGGGTTTTGGCATTCGCCATGCACGCTGACGCGCGTTTGGAATTTGGGCGTGGGATTAGCACCGATAACGAACCCGATTTATGGCAGAAGTCATTAACAGATGACATAGAACTGTGGATCGATTTAGGAGCACCGGATGAGAGTCGAATTCGTAAGGCTTGTGGCCGAGCCCACCGTGTCGTGCTTTATGCCTACGGCGATCGTTCGGTGCCTGTTTGGTGGTCAAAGCAGGAAGCGGCGCTCAAACGCTTTGATAATTTGAGAGTGGTGCAGATATCAGATGACTCACTTAAAGCACTGTCCACCTTGGCGAGTAGCAATATGTCTTTGCAGAGCGTGATCGAGGAAGGGCAGATAATATTTAGTAGCGCTGAACACGATGCGCTGATTGAGCTCGAACTAAAGGTGCTTAAGCCGTAGGCGCTATCCCTGCGCGATAGGCAATACGATCAGACTTGTTGTTTTTGTAATATTGCATAAGTCGTTCCCCGAGGCTTGAACAACCTTGTTTTGCATGCCACGCTGGAACTCGCGGTCTATATGATTTTATGACTTGCGTTAAACAATAATAATTAACAAGGACTTTATTATGCGAACTCTTATTGTTGCTCTCTCACTCGCTTTCGTTTCTTTCGTTTCTGCGCAAGAGTACGAAGTTAGATCTGAATTCCATTACTGCAAGCTGAACGAAGGAAAGTCCCTTGAGGATGCAATCGCCGGCAGCAAGCACTACGGTGAGTTCTCGGCATCACAGGGCACAAAGTATATGCAGTTTATGCTGACACCTATGCATGCGGGGGATACAAGCGATTACGATTATATTCTTTGGGGTAGCTGGCCGGATGGTCAGGCGATGTATGACGAATGGGGATCTTTCGCCAATAACTATGGTGGCTGGGAAGGTGGCAGTGAATTAGATGGTGCTGCAGGAACGTGTTCCCGCTCGATCGCCGTGTTCAATGCGGGCGTGGCTCACAATCGTATTCCGATGGACGATCGCGATCAGAAGCAACCCGTACAATTTGCTCAATGTTCAATGCGAGATGGCGTGTCAATAGAGCAAATCTATGCCCAAGCTGAAGCAGACAAGCTGCTAATGGAGAAGGGTGGGTTTAAGGGTTGGGGTATACACTACCTGTTCCCATACATGGGCTTCGATGGTGATGCGAGCTATGACTTTGTTCAAATGAATCACTGGTATTCATTTGAGGCTAGGGGTCAGATGGCAAATAACTGGCAAGATTTCGTAGCGAAAAATCCTAGTGTAGAAAGTGGCATGAACTTGCTTGTCGACTGTAAAGGTTCTCGCTCATTCGTATCTGAGCTTATGTTTGATAACAACTAAACGTAATAGCAGAACTTGGTAAACCTGAGATGGACCGCCCAACATTGGGCGTCCATCCCATCAGCTACCTCATAAACGCGAAGTTTTTTGAGGTAGCTTTTACTTCATTCGAATAGCTTGCGCTTATTATTGACTTGCGGGTGCAGAAGCGTTCGCAACCACCAGCCACGTATCTCCTTGCTTTTGGAAAACGTGTAGGCTGGAGTGGGGGTCAGATCCAGCAGCAGTGTGAACCATTACCGCAATATCGTCGTTTAAAAACGTCACCTTATATCCGCTGACGACATAGGACTCATCCACATCGCCTGCGGCTTCTGCTTCAGCCACCATGTCACTGAATCCGACAATGCCGTTCGGACCAATGCCCATAACATCCTCGGAAACGAATCCTGCGGGTCCACCCGCTTCACCCCACTGTTTGTCTAGCGCAATTAAGTCGTCGGTTGCGTCAGCGATTGCAGACGACGCTACGGTAACAGCGCCAACAAGAATGATGCTCTTAAAAATAGTCACTATTTTTCTCCTTTTTATGTAAGAGAGTTTACTCTCATGCGAAGGATTAAAGCATGAATAAAGATGCAATGTTGAGCTTAAGTTGAGGTGAATCGGTTTTTAGCGGCTAACCTTGAGTACATCGACTTAGAAACTTCAGGTAATGCCCAGCGACTTCATTTGGCGCCTCCACCTGCGGGTAGTGGCCAATAAGTGGCAGTTCTGCGAGGTAATCTAGTCGGCAGTTGAGTTCCTGATATCGCCTAACCATGTGACCCCCGGAGACTGGGTCAAGGGTTCCATTGATTAACGCTAAGGGCAGTGATGAAGCCTGTAGTGCGCCGACCCAGCGCTCGCGATGCTGGATGCGATCACGAATATAAGTGATCAAATTGTGAAACACATGTTTGCCTTTGTTTTGATTAATGACCCACCAAAATTGCTGTAGGTCATCCTCCGAGGGTTTGGTATCGGGACCGAAGACCGAACTGAAACTACTACTAAACTTTTTATACCCGGTGAGTCGGTTGATCCACTTGCCCAATGGGCTCAGTAACAGCTTTTGCGTCAGTAAGGCGCGATGCGTTTCAGGGAAAAGTCCGCCATTTAAGAAACAGCAAGATAGCCATTGGCTCACGCCCTTGTTCTCTAACTGCCTCGCTAGTAATTCCTGTGCAACGGTATCGCCATAATCGTGCGCTAATACGTGTACTTCCTTGATTTGTTTGGCACTCAATAGCGCCTCGACCAAATCCGCTTGGCCGTGGATCGAGTAATGAAAATTTTCAGGTTTATCTGAAAATCCAAAGCCAAGCATATCCAGCGCGATAAGACGGTAGTGCTCAGAGAGTGCGCGCCACATTGGCTGCCAGTCCCAGCTCGATGTGGGAAACCCGTGAACCATTAGAATCACCGGCAGGGATCGATGATTCTCGTTACCGTGACTGCTGTCGATGACAAAAATGGACTGGCCGAGCAGCTCTATGACCGCTCCCTGCTTACGCCACGCATCTGGGCCAGGGGCGGGGTGGTCGATAGTGTCTTTGTTTGAAGTCGTCATAATAGCTTGGCATCCTATTAAAATTAGCTGTCATATGTGCGGTTTTATAGGAAGCGACCGCCGGCAAAAGAATCTGTTAACTTACACCTAATTATAATTTTAAGAGTTAAAAAAATGCGCTTGAAATTAACTGGCCTAAAGTTGGCTCTAGCAGCCACTCTCTTCGCGGTATTAAATGCCTGTACCGGAGACACTTCGGATCACTTCGACACTCTGATCCTAGACGGGACTATTTACGATGGTTCGGGTAGCGCCTCGTATGTTGGAGATCTCGGTATTATCGATGGCCGGATTGCCGCGATGGGCGTGCTTGATAGCTCGACCGCAAATTATGTGATCAATGCCAAAGGCAAAGCAGTCAGTCCAGGGTTCATCAATATGATCGGCTGGGGTGTGACCAGCTTGATTAAAGATGGGAGAGGTCTCAGCGATATCTCGCAAGGAATTACCCTTGAGGTATTTGGCGAAGGCAATTCCATGGGGCCTTTAAGTCCTTCCATGCAAGCCGATTTTCCAAAATACTGGGCTGGCATTGAGCCTCAATGGACCACGCTGGGAGAGTATCTCGAATTTCTAGAGGCGAAAGGCGTAGCACCAAATATAGCCTCATTCATTGGCGCAACTACACCCCGAATAAATGTTCTTGGTTATAACGATGTTGATCCTACTCCCGATGAGTTGAACCGCATGCAGGACCTAGTGCGTGAAGCAATGCGCGAGGGCGCTGTGGGAGTGGCGTCGTCTTTAATCTATACACCGGCGAGTTTTGCGGAAACCGAAGAGCTCATTGCGCTGGCAAGAGCCGCGGCTGAATATGGTGGAATTTACGCGTCGCATTTGCGCAATGAGGGCAAGCAAATTTTCAGTGCTCTCGATGAGCTTATTACCATCGCGAGGGAAGCGGGAATCCCCGCAGAGATCTATCACATTAAAATCGCGCACCCGCCTTCATGGGGGCAGTTCGATGAGGTGCTGGCCCGCATTGAGCGAGCACGCAGTGAAGGGCTGCAGATAACAGCAGATATGTATCCCTATCCCGCTGGGTCGACAGGGTTAGATGCCATCATGCCCGCTTGGGTCAAAGAGGGTGGGATTGACTCATGGATCGCGCGACTTAAAGATCCAGAGATTCGTCAAACGCTTGCGCAGCAAATGCGGGAAGATTCAGATGATTGGGATAATCGTCTTGCCAGCGGCGGCGCTGATACCGTGATGCTGGTGGCCTTTCGCAATCCAGAGCTCAAACATCTGGCCGGTAAGACTCTCGCTGAGGTGGCCAAGATTCGTGGCAAGAGCGCCGAGGAGACGGCCATGGACCTTGTGATTGAAGACGGAACCCGTGTCGGTGCGATGTATTTCAACCAGTCAGAAACGGTTGTTCGTAAAGCTATGCAGCAGCCGTGGGTCAGTTTTAGTACTGATGCTACAGCTATCGCTGCTGAAGGAGAGCCACTGTCGAACCATGTTCACCCACGGACCTACGGTACCTTTCCTCGGGTGCTAGGTCATTACGTAAGGGAGCTGCAGCTACTATCTCTCGAGCAGGCAGTGCATCGAGCCACCGGGTTTCCAGCAACGAATTTATCACTGCGTGACCGCGGATTTTTGCGGGAGGGTTATTTTGCGGATGTGCTTGTTTTCGACCCAGAGACTATTATCGACGAGGCAACATTTCAGCAGCCCCATCAGTACTCCAAGGGTATGGAGCATGTTTTGATAAATGGTACCGCGGTTATTCGCGATGCTGAGCCAACGGGGGCAACGCCCGGACAGGTTGTTCGAGGACCTGGCTGGAGTGGGTGGCAGTAAGCACGTGATCTTTCTGCCCCACCTGGCGTGAGGCCGCTGACAAGCGTCCGCTACGCCCTTATTAGTTTGACGGTTGAATCCCTCAGTAAGCGCTGAGGGTCTTGGTGGGTAAATTGTCTGCCACGTCGTCGGGCACGAAAAAATCGCGAAAGAGATCGGAGCCCGGGGCGACAGCATATTGATCGAAATCGGTTACGCCTTCCTCACGTAATACTTCTTCATCAATATAGAAGTTGCCAGTGCAGACATTGGAGTCGCGGCAAAGAATTGCATAAGCGGCATCTGCCATGATCGACACGAGTCGGCAGCCTTTTGCCATTTCGTCGCTGCCCAAGACATTACGAATAGCGGCAGTATCGATGGCGGTGAGCGGCCAGAGCGAATTCACTGCAATGCTGTCTGCTGCGAGTTCTTTGCTCATGCCCAATGTGCAGAGACTCATTCCCATTTTAGCAATCGTATAAGCGACGTGCGGTGCAAACCACTTCGCATCCATGTCGAGAGGCGGAGCGAGATTTAAAATGTGGGGATTGCTACCTTTCTTCAGGAAGGGAATGCAGGATTTTGACACGAGGAAAGTCCCGCGAGTATTCACTTCGTTCATCAGATCGTAGCGCTTCATTTCTGTTTCTAGAGTGCCGGTTGGGCTGATAGCGCTGGCGTTATTGATGCAAATATCAATGCCCCCAAACGTATCCACGGTTTTTTGCACCGCGCTCTGCACCTGATCTTCAAAGCGTATATCACACAGAATAGGCAGTGCCGTACCACCGGCATTTTCGATGTCTTTGGCCGCCGTATAAATGGTACCCGGCAGTTTGGGGTGGGGTTCGGATGTTTTTGCCGCGATGGCTATATTTGCACCATCTTGTGCTGCACGTTTTGCAATAGCCAGACCAATGCCACGACTAGCACCACTGATGAAAATAGTTTTGCCTTTTAAACTCATTGCATTCTCGCTTCGTTTTGGGATGGACCAGTATAGGTTTAAAGAAGTGCCAGACTGAGTCAAAGCATACCAGAATGAGAAGTCGAAAAATTTAGCCCAGTTTGGCGCTGCTGTGTCAGCAGTGGTTTATGCACCAGGGGGGCTACGTCCTTGCAGAAAAGTTCATGATGACGCGGGTGTAGCCTTGCGCTGCAAAACTTGCGATGCGCGTCAAATCACTCGCTTCACGATCTAAGCTGAAATCAGTTAACCGCTCAAGTAAAGTTTCAAAGGCTATCCTTGCTTCTAGTCGTGCAAGTTCAGCGCCCGCACAAAAATGGGGTCCGTATCCAAAGCCCATATGAGTTTTTCCCGTAGGCCGATCGATATCGAAAATCTCAGGATTTTCAAAGGCCTTGGGATCCCAGTTCGCTCCGGCCCAGGCGGGAATAACCATGCTTCCTTTAGCGATGGGCACGCCGTTAATGCTGCCCTCGGCTGTTGCTCTCCGGTAAGTACATTGAATAGGCGCATCCCAGCGGAGAACCTCCTCAACCATAGCGGGAATGTCTTCTGGCTGCTGCTTTAGCCGGGTCATCAAAGCCGGATCATTGAGTAATACCAACATACCATTACCAATAAGGTTGGTGGTGGTTTCATGCCCAGCCAATAAAATCTGATCGATGATCGGGAGTAATTCTTCTGTTGTTAGTGCGGGCTCGCCATCAATTTGAGCGTTAACCATTTCACTGAGAAGATCATCCGTTGGTGTGATTCGACGTTGTTCAATCCGAGGGACAAAGTAATTGTGTAGGTCGACCACTGCTCGCGCCACATCTCGCCGCTTTTCATGACTGAGTACATCGATGTTGCCCGATATCATCAAATCGCCCCAATGCTTGAAGGTCCACATGTCGGCTCGATCCACGCCGAGAATATCTGCGATAACGGTAACCGGGAGCGGGATAGCGAATTCATTGAGTAAATCAACCTGTGGATTTCCCACGAAGCTGTCAATCAGGGCGTGACACACCTCACGTATTTGAGGTTCAAGCGCACGAACGCTTCGAGGGCTAAGCGCCTTGCTGATCAACTTTCGATGGCGTGTATGCACCGGCGGGTCAGCGGTGAAGAGTGCATTTACGATAGGGTGTGCGTGAGACAGTATTTCTTCCACGTCGTCTTGCACGGGATCGCTACCCACGCCCATATGCCGCGGGCCATGCTCATCTTCAGTAATGCTTGAGGAGTATTGAGCGGTATTTTTAGCCAAGTCGACAATGGCATCGTAGCCAACAATTAGCGTTCCCACTGCGGGATCATCGCCGACGCCGCACTCTTTATGCAGTCGCTGATAAAGCGTGTATGGACACTGGATATGTTCTTCAGCCAGCAAATCCACTTGGGGCCGCAATTGTTCGGACATAATTCGGGACCTTATTAGTTTTTGTCAGCTAACGTACCTCAAAATGAAGTCATTGGAAAATAAGCGGGAAAATTCAAGAGGACGGTGGCGTAGAATATTGCGAGAGTGTTAGGTGCGAAAAAAAAGGGCTGCATCTCTGCAACCCTTTGACGCTGTTATGAAAACCAGCTAAATATGGCTCCGCCTGCTGGGCTCGAACCAGCGACCCAATGATTAACAGTCATTTGCTCTACCAACTGAGCTAAGGCGGAATAGTGGCTCTCGAGGAATAGTGTCTCTCGAAAGAGGTCGCGACTATACATGATCGTTTTTTTTAAAGTCAACACCTGCTGGGCATGAGTGTAATCTTTCTCTAAAAAGCGCAATACTGTGTGCCGTCAAATTTTCCCACTTTGAGGCACCATGGCCCGACAGTTTGAAGTTAAATCGAGTTATCAGCCGGCTGGAGATCAGCCACAGGCGATCGAGAAGCTGGTAGAGGGCCTTGAAGCGGGTCTTGCCTCGCAAATCTTGCTGGGTGTTACGGGCTCAGGTAAGACGTTCACGATGGCCAATGTTGTCGAGAGGTTGCAACGCCCGACAATAGTCATGGTCCACAACAAAACTCTTGCGGCCCAGCTGTATGGCGAATTCAAAGAGTTCTTCCCCAATAACGCGGTTGAGTACTTTGTCTCTTATTATGATTATTACCAGCCTGAGGCTTATGTGCCGTCTTCTGATACCTTTATTGAGAAAGATGCCCAGGTGAACGACCACATCGAGCAAATGCGTCTATCGGCCACTAAGGCGCTACTAGAGCGAGAAGACTGTTTGGTGGTAACTACGGTGTCGGCGATTTACGGTTTGGGTGACCCCCAATCCTATTTCAAAATGATCATGCATCTCTCGAGAGGTGAGATCATTGATCAGCGAGGTATTCTTCGGCAGTTGGCTGAGCTGCAATACACGCGCAATGATATCGACTTTCGTCGGGGTACTTATCGGGTCCGCGGTGACGTCATTGATATATTCCCCGCAGATTCTGAGGATCTCGCTGTACGCGTCGAACTGTTTGACGAAGAAATTGAGAATATTGCAACGTTCGACCCCTTGACGGGGGCCGTCGCTGAAAAACTGCCCCGCGTTACCATTTTCCCTAAAACACACTATGTTGCCTCGCGAGACACCATGCTGGGAGCCGTCGATTTTATTGAAGAAGAACTCGAGCAACGAGTAACGCAGTTCAGGGAGATGGATAAACTGCTCGAGGCACAGCGCATCCAGCAGCGAACTCGGTACGACATTGAAATGATTCGAGAGTTGGGTTATTGCCAAGGCATCGAGAATTACTCCCGCTATTTGTCAGGTCGTGCACCCGGCGAGCCTCCACCCACTTTATTCGAGTACTTGCCCGACAACGCACTGTTATTAGTTGACGAGTCTCACGTGACTATCCCCCAGATCGGCGGCATGTACCGTGGCGATAGATCGCGTAAGGAGACGCTGGTCGAGTATGGGTTTCGCCTACCGTCAGCGCTCGATAACAGACCCATGAAGTTTGAGGAGTGGGAGGCGCTCTCTCCTCAGGCTATCTACGTCAGTGCCACGCCAGGGAAATATGAAAAAGAAAACGCGGGACAAACGGTTGAGCAGGTAGTTCGGCCAACGGGGCTCACTGATCCTGAGATAGAGATTAGGCCTGCGCGAACACAGGTGGACGACTTGCTTGGCGAAATTCGCAAGACCGTCGAGATAGGCGATAGAGTGCTCGTGACTACATTGACCAAGCGCATGGCCGAGGATTTGACCGAGTTTTTGAGTGAGCATGACGTTCGTGTGCGCTACCTGCATTCAGATATCGATACCGTTGAGCGAGTGGAGATTATTCGCGATTTACGCCTAGGTGAGTTTGATGTTTTGGTGGGGATCAACTTGCTGCGCGAAGGTCTCGATATGCCGGAAGTGTCGCTGGTTGCCATTCTTGATGCTGACAAGGAGGGCTTTCTTCGCTCAGAGAGCGCACTGATTCAAACCATCGGTCGCGGAGCGCGAAATTTGCGCGGCCACGCGATTTTGTATGCCGATAAGATTACCGGCTCTATGGAGCGTGCCATCGCCGAAACAGATCGGCGTCGTACGCTGCAAGTCGAGCACAATAAGACGCACGGTATTACCCCTGTGGGTATTGAAAAGAGTGTGCAGGACATCCTAGAAGGCTCGCGTCGGATGCCCACCAAAGCGCGGAGTGCAAAAGAGCGTCGTATTGCCGAGGAGCATGCAGCCTTCAGCGAAGATGTTGCCAAGTTAACTCCAGCAGCGCTGGCAAGAAAGATTGATAAAATGGAAACGCAAATGGTAG
>CAJQLP010000107.1 GCA_905479205.1 uncultured Luminiphilus sp. | reverse complement strand
ATGCGCAAGCTCATTGATCGGATGGCGCGAAAACTGGCGTCGCGACATGGCCGCAAGCGCCGACGAACCCGACGAGGACAATTGAATGTGCCCGCAACACTGCGCGGTGCAGCCGCCACCGATGGCATACCCTTCGAGCCACGCTGGCGACGAACAGAGCGACGCAAGCCTCAAGTCATGGCTATCTGTGATGTCAGTGGATCGGTAGCCACCTATGCCAAGTTCTTATTAATGTTTCTATATGCGGTGCAGGATGTTCTTCCGAGAACACGCAGTTTCGCTTTCTCTAGCGCTCTCGGCGAGGTCACCGAGTGGTTTAAAACACTCCCAGTAGAAGAGGCTGTGAATTCGGTCAATCATCGCTACGGCGGCGCCACAGACTATGCTCGGGCATTCACCGACTTTTCAGAACTGGCCCTCAACGACATCAATCGAGCAACAACAGTGATTATTTTGGGAGACGCGCGGAATAACGACACGGATCCGCGACTCGATATATTGGCAGAGATCAAGGGCCGTTGCCGGCGCTTGATCTGGCTAAATCCAGAATCAAGGGGCGCCTGGGGCTCTGGGGACTCGGAAATGTTACGGGTAATACGGCACTGTCACATTGCTCAAGAGTGTAATAACCTCAAGCAGTTAGAACGTATTGTGGACAAGCTGCTAGCAGATTCGAGGGGAAGTTAGCCTAAAAGCACGCGATGAGGTCTCCAGAGGCGCTATGCGGATAAGCAGATTAGACATCAAGAGACAACGCCGGCGTGATTGACGATCACGACAGACTGCCATTGACTCGGTCCGTCGAAGCCGACGTACTCGCGGTATTTTCAGTGCCCACCCGTACGGAGGGCCTGAAGATCGAAACATTGCTATCGGCACTCGGAGGTATAGAAACCACCGATAGCTCCCTAAACGACGCCTTATCTGACGCCGGATTCAAGCAGGCGACCTCCGATAACCAACCCGTACTAGACTGGATTGATGCGGTATTCGCCCACTGGACAACCGCCTATCCGCTAGCGCCCGAGTTACATGTCGTCCTTCAACAAGCACGCAGCCTCGCTGCAGCTTTTGCGCTTAGGGACAGTCGCTTTTTCATTCCCGGCGGGCATGTACTGCATCGCTTATTGGATGCTATCCATAATGGTTTCGCTGGCTGGCATAAGGAGTTAGGCGGCGCAGCAATCAGTGCTCTCGATGGCGCAAGGGACGCACTTGTGCGATCACGCCAAGATTTCCCTAGCGAAGAACAAGTCGCAGAGGCGCTCGAGATCTTGTCTCAAAAAATTCAGGCACACGAACAACAACTCCAGCAGCTAGGCCGTGTTCTGATGGACCGCGAAGCGATTACGCTTTGCGATGAAGCAGCGCAAATTACTGCAGCGGTCGCCATAAATGAAATACTTGCGGAACATGAAGTACCTGGTTCAGTCGCGCGGTTTATAAAATCCGACTGGTATGAGAGCGGCGTGCTGATCATCAATCGAAACGGCGAGCAAAGTGATGACTGGCGTAACTTTATGAGCACCACTCAGCTGCTTGTCGATGCCGTACAGCCCGTGGGAATAAACGACGCGCCCGGGCAGAGTCGTCTGCAAACGACCATGCATCAGTTGCCGGCGACCCTCGCGCGCCAGTTATTGAGTCTAGCGCCTAACGATGATGCGATTGCCGGTGCTATCGGTCTTATTGAGTATGCCCTTTTGCGCAACATGCGCGGCGAAGATCTCGGGCTGCTTGAAGCAGCACTCATTTCCGTCAAAGGCCTGCCTGAGGGCGGCGCGCCAAGTGACTTTGATTTAGAAGACGCGGGAATTACCCCCGGACAGTGGTACATCCTCGACACGGCGGAAGGTGAGTTACGCATTCGCCTGGCAGGTACTTTGGCCAGTAATATTTATGTGCTCTTCATGGATTTTTTAGGCACACGAGTTTTACGTAAAACAGCCGCTGATTTTAAGGCGATGCTGAAATCGGGTGAAGCGCGCCCCCTGAATGCACCCGACAGCTTTTGCCGAGCCATGGTCGAAGCAACCGATGCGCAGCGACGCTCTAGAAACGATGCAGAGCCTATCGATCAGCAAGCGACCGAGAGGCCAGTAACTCAGCAGACGGGAAAACCCGACCCAAACAAATTCAGTAGTGAGGGGATTTCAGAAACAATCGCAACAGAGCCCACAGACCAAGAGACTACCTTTTATAGCAAGCATCAGGGGCACACCCGGCACCAGGAGGAACCACCTGGAGTACCTGTTGAGAGCACCGTCGACTATAGCGCTGAACAAGCGATCTCAGTCACTCGAAGACCTAACCAGCAACGTGCCAGTCAGAGCAATACCCCGACGAGTGACCAACTTTACGAGAGCAATACCGTCGTTAAGCTGCAAATACCCATGGGCACGTGGATGGGCTTCCACGATCGAGATCCACCTTTAATGGCCAAGGTTGCCGTGAGAGATTTAGAGAAAGACAGCTACATATTCACCAATCGTGAGGGTATCAAGCTGCGAGAGCTAACCGTGCCTCAGCTTATAGCGCTGATCGATCGCGACATGGTCGACATACTTGAGCGCAAGAGTAATTTCAGAGAAACCATCAACCAGATGCGCCAGGAACAAGACCGATTGAGCAACAGTTAACGACTTTTTGAGACTGAAATCGCCACACTCCGTAGCCCACGTTCTCAGTCGCCCGTATCTTCAAGCGTTAGCCCACCGGGCACGCTGGTAGTACCCCCTTCATGGGCAAGCTTGATCCGTAAGCGCAAGTTATTCGCTGAATCAGCGTTGCGAAGCGCCTCATCCTCACTGATTTTACCCGCTTGCTGAAGATCAAAGAGCGCTTTGTCAAAAGTCATCATGCCAAGTTCTTCTGACTTCTCCATGACTTCGCGAATACCAGCGATCTCGCCTTTAAGAATCAAGTCTTTAACAGTTGGTGAACCGAGAAGAATCTCGACCGCACAAGATCGTCCTCCGTCAGTGCTTGGAATCAGTCGTTGAGAAACAAAGGCTTGTAGATTTAGCGACAGATCGAGCAACAGCTGAGCACGCCTTTCCTCAGGAAAAAAGTTGATAATTCGATCAATAGCTTGATTGGCATTGTTAGCATGCAGTGTCGAGATACAGAGATGCCCCGTCTCAGCAAATGAGATCGCATGCTCCATAGTCTCCCGGTCTCGAATTTCGCCAATCAGAATAACGTCCGGCGCCTGACGTAAGGTATTCTTCAAGGCATTCTGCCAACTGCGAGTGTCCACGCCGACCTCTCGCTGATTGACAATAGAGCGCTTGTGGCGATGCACAAATTCGACTGGATCTTCGATGGTCACAATATGACCCGCGCTATTGCTGTTGCGATAATCGATCATTGCAGCGAGCGACGTTGACTTGCCCGAGCCAGTTGCTCCGACAAAAAGTATTAACCCGCGTTTGAGCATGATGAGGTCAGGCAGGATTTTAGGAAGGCCCAGATCTTTCCAATTGGGTATGTCCGTCACGATATAACGCGCAACAATACTGACTTCATTACGCTGATTAAAAATGTTGACCCGGAAACGGCCAACACCGGAGATCGACACGGCCAAATTAATCTCTAAGTCGCGCTTGAAATCCGCTCGCTGGGTATCATCCATGATTTCATCAGCTACCTCGGCAATTTCCCCAGGCGCCATGACACTACTGGCAATCGGCCTGAGCTCGCCATCAAACTTTGCACAGGGCGGCGCTCCGGTGCTCAAGTACAAATCAGAGCCACCTTGTTCCGCGAGGGTTCGCAACCAAGTCTCAATTTGCATATCTGAACCTCGAGAGAATGTTATTGCACTACTGTACCCCGCAGGCGCGGCAACTTACACTAAGCAACTTTAAAAATCGCAGATTCGATGCATTGTGTTGCCTCGCATCAATCAGTATCAGGAGTGTTCGTGACACCACTATCCCAATTTTACCGTGACGTGCTCACGGGAAACGGCAACAAACTCCTTACAGAGATTCAACGCGGTCTTGAGAAAGAAGGCCTGAGAGTCACCTCGGCTAGCGCCATGCTGTCGCAAAGCCCTCATCCCACGTCCTTAGGATCTGCATTAACTCACCCGTCCATCACGACCGATTACTCAGAAGCTTTACTTGAGTTTATTACTCCTGTTAGCACTGATATCGAAATCGGGCTTGCTCAACTTGAAGACATACAGCGCTACACAGCGGCCAAGCTGGACGGCGAGATTGTCTGGGGAGCGAGCATGCCCTGCATCGTCGCAGGTGATAACAGCATACCCATTGCAAACTATGGGTCGTCCAACGTCGGCATGATGAAGCGCGTCTACCGCAACGGCTTAGGTGCACGCTACGGCAGAATGATGCAAGCGATTGCAGGCATTCACTATAACTTTTCAATGCCTGACAGTTTTTGGCAAGCCAGCTGGGAATTAGCAGGAAGCCCCGGATCGCTTCAGGACTTTAAGACTGAGGGTTATCTTGGCCTTATTCGTAATTTTTTCAGCAATGTTTGGCTGCTTATTTTTCTGACGGGCGCGTCTCCTGCAGTATGCGCCAGTTTTCTCGCAGGCAATCGCGAACACCACCTCATACCCTTCGATGAGGAAGGCAATAGCCTACACCTACCTTATGCAACGTCCTTACGCATGGGCGACCTTGGCTACAACAGCTCTGCTCAAAAAAGCCTTGAGGTCTGCTACAACGGGCTGGATCAATATTTGAAAACGCTGCACGAGGCTATTATCACGCCACATCTTGGCTACCGCCACTTCAAGACCACTCCCGACGGGGAAATGGCACAGCTCAACGACAGCCTGCTCCAAATTGAAAACGAGTTCTACAGCCCGATTCGGCCCAAACGCGTGACTCTCTCAGGGGAAGCGCCTCTAGTCGCCTTGCAGCGCGCGGGTATCGAGTACATTGAGGTACGTTGTGTCGATATCAATCCATTCCTACCCTTAGGTATAGACGCCGAAACTATTAGACTCATCGATATATTTCTCATCGACTGCCTGCTATCCGACAGTCCTCCGTGCGACGAGACCACACGACATCGAGACAAAGAGAACCTGCGTCGCACTGTCGATGAAGGGCGCTCGCCAGCGCTGATGTTGCTAACCGCTGATGGTGAGAAGCCCTTTGCCGAAATGGCGGCCGCGCGGCTTGCCAACATGACCGAGGCGGCAGCGCTACTCGATACAGCACACGGCGAGGACAACTATTCACGCGCACTCGCAACAGCGAAAGAGCGCTGTGCGGACCCAGAGCAAACGCCTTCCGGCCGGGTTCTTAAGGAGATGCGAACAGAGAACCAGCCCTTTTGGCGGCTTGCCCTAGACTATTCGACGCAATGGCATCAGTCTTTTCTGAACAACCCGCTCCCCGACGCCGACCTAGCCAAACTTGAGCAACAATGCGAGATATCCATTCAAAAGCAGATCGCATTAGAAGCCAATCAAGAACAGCGCTTTGACGAATACTTAGACGACTTTTTCGAGCAATATCGTGGGGTAAAACTGTGAACAACGGACTGTTTGGCAATCGCAACCTATTTTGGCTCATTGTTTTGGCCACCGCGACAGCAATGGCATCGGCCCTTTACCTGCAATATGTGGTGGGTCTCGTTGTATGCCCTCTATGTCTCACGCAGCGAGTTTTTTTCGTGGCAGCCGGGACAATCGCCTTTGTAGCCGCCCTGCATAATCCTGGACACATTGGTCGTCGCATTTACGCCTTTTTAGGATTACTCATGACGGCGGGTGGGATTGGCTTCGCGGGTCGCCATATATGGTTGCAGTATTTACCGCCCGAGGAGGTTCCAGCATGTGGCCCCAGTCTTGAGTACATGCTGGAGACCCTTCCCTTTGCTGAAACATTCAAAGTTTTACTCATGGGTGATGGTAACTGCGCTGAAACCTTGTGGACGTTACTGGGCTTGAGTATTCCCGAACTAGCAATGGCCGTATTTATGTTCATAGCCTCCGCCTTCTTAGCGCTACTGATGCGCAAGTGACCAGAACTCTCAGCCCCGCACCTTACTGCTATACGCGCATAACTGTGACGCGCTCCTTGCTGTGACGTGTCGCGCTATGGACCAGAGGCTTCATTTGCCTCGCTGTAGCTTTGATTCAACACTTACGACACGGCCAAAAAAAACCCTGAGAGCGACTAACTCACAGGGTTTTTGACGCTACTTTTAGACCTTCGAGGGTTACTCGTCGGATGACGCCTCGTCGCTGACGATAGACACTAGCTCAACGTCAAAGATTAGTGTGGCATTAGGCCCAATAGTTTGACCTGCACCCGCTGGACCATAAGCCAAATCGCTGGGGATATAGAGCTTGTACTTGGCGCCCTCGGACATCAATTGCAGCGCCTCTGTCCACCCAGGGATAACCTGAGAAACACCAAAGCTAACCGTTTGGCCTCGCGAATAAGAACTATCAAACTCAGTGCCGTCAATTAACGTACCGCGGTAATGCACTTCGACCGTGTCAGTCGCTGTCGGCTTTGCGCCCTCACCGACTTCAATGACTTCGTATTGCAAGCCCGACTCAGTTACCGTAATCCCGTCGCGGGCGGCATTTTCAGCCAAGAACGCAGCACCTTCTTCGACGTTGGCAGTAGCAACGGCTTCTTGTGCCGCTTGTTGCTCCGCCTGCATCTTTTCCTGAAACGCCATCATCTCAGCATTAATTTCTTCGTCAGTAAGCTTGGCTTCCGCACCTTCGAAAGCATCACGCATACCTGTGGCATAAGCGTCCACATCTAAAGTCATACCATCGGACTTCATACGCTCACCCATACGCAGAGCGATACCGTAGCTGAGGCGTTTTTCTGGAGTATCAAGTGACAAAGCTTCGGGCTCCTTAGGTTGTTCCTGACAAGCTGTGATTAAACCGGCAAAAAGTGGGGCAATGAGAAAAGTCGCTGCGCGACGCTGAGTAATAAAGGACATCTTGCTATCCTACAATTGTTGTGTGGGTTGAGGTTTCACCGCAATACTACGCATCCGGCGTGGCAATGGCCACCCACATTATAGCCAAGGTTTAATTAATTTTTTCATTGGTATGAGCAACTGACGCCACTAACTGAGCTAGCGTAATCGCCGCACTTTCATTTATAGGCGGTGAGACAGCATCCAGAATGCACGTTATGTTGTGAAGCGTCGCTTCATCGACACTATTTTTATCGACCCTATTTTTGTCGACCCCATCTTCATTAACTCTATTTTCATTAATGCCATCCAAATCCGCCTGAAGTTCGCGAAGCAGGCCCTGCTCTTGCGCTACGGCAACTAAGCGCTCTGAAAGCTTTTTTTCCGCCTGCAGTTCCAATGCTTTTATGGCGCCCCTGCACCATTGAGTCTCGGGATCATCGGCCCATTGCTTGCGTTGTTCACGCAAAGGAATCACCACACCTTTGACCCAGCCGTCGCATGCAGTTTGCAGCGCCAACCTATCCGGCTCAGCTATTTTTACTCCCTGGTCCCCCAACCAAGCGGCAAACAGTAACTCCAAAACCACAAGGCCATGGCCTTCCTGCAGCTCAAGTAGCTGAGATTCAAGCTCTGACGAACTCCACAGAGCTACAGCCCAACGCCAAAATATGTTTTCACTACTCATTCACACGCCTATTACTGGTGATAATCATTAGAGACTGTGCGTTACATTCTTATGGGTCTAGACTCCATCGACGGCATCTGACCCGCTGCTTAATTTCTCTGTAAGGAGGGCATCTCCTGCGATTAAACGCTGCTTTTGTGCCCGAGAGAGCAACTTGATGGCTGCCTCCATACGCTGTGCCGCGCTGCGGGTCGGCGCTGTAAAAGACCAAGCTAGCGTTACTGGGCGCCGACAGCGGGTATAGCGCGCACCGCCCACCAACTCGCCGTTATGCTGGCGTAAGCGCCGCACCAGCTCAATGGTAACACCGGTGTACAGAGAACCATCACTGCATCGCAAGACATAAATATGCCAAGCTTTGTTGTCCTCAGATGATTCTTCATCGCGCATCACAGTGTTATAGTCATCCCTTGAATTCATCTCGAATTTCACTCACCTAATTTAGCCCTAGGAGGGCAGTCATGAGCGATAACATTACGCACGTTACAGAAGCTTCCTTCGATCAGGAAGTACTTGCCGCAGAGCACCCCGTATTAGTCGACTTTTGGGCCGAGTGGTGTGGCCCGTGCAAGATGATTGCCCCCATTTTGGATGAAATCGCCACCGAATACGCAGGCAAACTTAAAGTTTGTAAAGTTGATGTCGACTCAAACCCAGGCGTGCCCGAGAAGTTCGGCATTCGAGGCATCCCAACACTGATCCTTTTCAAAGACGGTAACGCAGTCGACACCAAGGTGGGCGCGCTTTCAAAAACCCAATTGGCAGAGTTCGTAGATAGCTGTCTATAAACGTTTACGGCGTACCGAATATCGAGCATATCTCGATTGCCGGTACGCTACTATCGAACACCTAAAAGGCTGGACGTGCCGCTCAAGCGGTGCTAGCTTACGCATCAATGGAGAGCTGGCGTCACCGCTCTGCCGATTGCTTCCCCTTGTATCCACCCATCTTTCAGCTTGCTTCGGCGGCAATAGATATTCGAGCGGAAGCAGTGGCGTCTTGAATGACCCTGTGTACCGCGTCCCATCCGGGAGCGTTAATCTCAATAGACCCATACTTACTACCCCCCCTCATTACTTCGGATTTAACCCGTGGAAGAACAGAAAAGCTCAGAGAGCACCCCAAGCGAAAATACGCCGTCTGCAGTAGCCAGCGCGATTGAATCCGCGCCAGCGGAAGCGGCTCCAGTTTCGAAATCAGAACAAGCTGCGCAAGCCCCCTCGGACGCAGACGCAGAGCCAACAACGCGAACGTTAAAGCTCAACAAAGCTGATGACGATGACAGTAGTGATGCATCGGATAGCCCACCGGTCGTTGAGGCGACGGAAGACGGTGGACAACAAGGCGAAAACGTTGGCGACGCAGACAATACGGACAATGCCAACAATAATGGCCGTCGTGGCCGCGGCCGTCGTCCACGTCGACGCGACCCCAATACTCCGAGCGCAAATCCGCTAAGCCTCACCGATTTGAAGACCAAGTCGACGCAAGAACTGATCGACATGGCGCGTGAGATGGGCCTGGAGAACATGGCGCGCTCACGTAAACAAGACATTATTTTTGCGCTGCTCAAGCGTCATGCCAAGAGTGGCGAAGATATTTGGGGCGATGGTGTTTTAGAAATTCTACAAGATGGCTTCGGTTTTCTTCGCTCCTCCGATAGCTCGTATCTCGCTGGCCCTGACGATATTTATGTGAGCCCGAGCCAGATTCGTCGTTTCAATTTACGGACTGGCGATAGCGTCACGGGGATGATCCGGCCGCCCAAGGACTCAGAAAGGTATTTCGCGCTACTCAAAGTCAAGGACGTGAACTTCGAGTCCCCCGAGAGTGCGAAGAGCAAGATCTTATTTGAAAACTTAACGCCGCTATTCCCTAACGAGCGCCTAACGCTCGAAAAAGGTAACGGCAGCAAAGAAGATCTTACGGGACGTATCATTGATCTGTGTGCACCTATTGGAAAGGGCCAACGCGGACTGTTGGTAGCGCCGCCAAAAGCGGGCAAAACCATCATGATGCAAAATATGGCGCAGGCCATTATTTCGAACAACCCCGAATGTTATGTCATCGTGTTATTGATCGATGAACGGCCCGAGGAAGTGACTGAAATGCAGCGCAGTGTCGGTATTCGTGGTGCCGAGGTCGTAGCATCTACCTTCGACGAACCGCCTTCGCGTCACGTGCAAGTGGCCGATATGGTGATCGAAAAGGCAAAGCGTCTCGTTGAGCACAAACGTGACGTCGTGATCCTACTTGACTCCATTACCCGACTGGCGCGAGCCTACAACACCGTAGTGCCTAGTTCTGGCAAGGTGCTAACAGGCGGTGTCGATGCTCATGCACTCGAGCGTCCAAAACGTTTCTTCGGAGCAGCACGGAATATTGAGGAAGGCGGCAGCTTATCTATTATTGCCACGGCACTCATCGATACCGGCTCAAAAATGGATGAAGTTATCTACGAAGAGTTCAAGGGTACCGGCAACATGGAACTGCATCTTGATCGTAAGATTGCTGAGAAGCGAACTTATCCTGCGATTAATATTCGTCGATCCGGCACCCGCCGGGAAGAGTTGTTAACCGGCGAAGACGAGCTGCAGCGAATGTGGATTCTTCGCAAGTTACTGCATGGCATGGAAGATCTTCCTGCGATAGAGTTTTTGCTTGATAAGCTGAAAGACACGAAGTCTAACGAAGAATTCTTCAAATCGATGAAGCGTAAATAATGAAGCGCAAATAAGGTCCTCTGGTTCGCTAGAATTAGGCGGAGCTCTTTCCGCCAACCCTTAATTCCGCCGACCCTTAAAAGGAACCGATCATGGCTGCCCGCTTTACAGATCTGCGAGACTTCATTCACGAACTTGAAGAGCGTGGCGACCTTGTTCGTATCCATCAAGAAGTAGACCCTCACCTAGAAATGACGGAGATCGCTGATCGCACCTTACGCGGCGGCGGCCCCGCTCTGCTATTTGAGAACCCCAAAGGCTACGATATGCCCGTGCTTGCCAATTTGTTTGGCACGGAAGAGCGTGTGGCACGCGGTATGGGCGCAGATTCGACCGAAGCTCTACGTGATATTGGTGAACTCTTGGCGTACCTGCGCCAGCCCGATCCGCCCAAAGGTATGCGCGATCTGATTGACAAAGCGCCCCTGCTCAAGAAAGTGCTCAACATGGGCCCCAAAACGATCAAGCGACCGCCATGCCAAGAGCGAGTGATTACCGGCGACGACATCGACTTAACGCGAATTCCAGTGCAAACCTGCTGGCCCGGCGATATTGGCCCTCTAGTGACGTGGCCTTTGGTGATAACACGAGGGCCTGAGAAGCCCCGCATGAACCTGGGCATTTATCGTATGCAGCGTCTGGGCCCGCGCAAGTTGATTATGCGCTGGCTGTCACACCGCGGTGGCGCGCTCGATTTTAGAGACTGGCAGCTCAAGCATCCCGGCAAGCCTTATCCCGTTGCTATAGCCTTAGGGGCGGATCCTGCGACGACCCTCGGTGCCGTAACACCTGTTCCTGACACGCTGTCCGAGTATGCTTTTGCAGGCTTACTTCGAGGCAGCAAAACCGAACTCGCAGAATGCTTAACACCCATGTGCCGGGATAATAAATTGCTCGTCCCTGCGCATTCAGAAATCATACTTGAGGGTTACATTGACCCTAACGAAGAAGCGGATGAAGGCCCCTTCGGTGATCATACGGGTTACTACAACGAGGTGGAGCGCTTCCCAGTATTCACCGTTGAAACTATGACCACCCGCGAAAACCCTATTTACCACAGCACCTATACCGGCCGACCGCCGGACGAGCCGGCGATTCTTGGCGTGGCCCTCAACGAAGTTTTTGTGCCACTGCTCCGCAAACAGTTTCCCGAGATTGTTGATTTCTACCTTCCGCCGGAGGGCTGCTCATACCGCATGGCCGTAGTATCAATGCGCAAGGAATACCCTGGACATGCAAAGCGCGTGATGCTCGGCATTTGGTCTTTCTTGCGTCAATTCATGTACACCAAGTTTATTATCATTGTTGACGATGACGTCGATCCACGCTCGTGGGAGGATGTGATTTGGGCCATGACAACGCGGATGGATCCTCGTCGCGATTCCGTCTTCATCGATAACACGCCGATTGATTATCTCGATTTCGCATCGCCAGTCGCAGGACTCGGCTCAAAAGTAGGTATGGATGCCACTAACAAGTGGGAAGGTGAAACCGATCGTGAGTGGGGCACAGCGATTCAAATGGATGATGCTGTAAAGAGCAAGGTCGATTCTATTTGGGGTGAACTGGGCATCGAGCTCCCAGGCCGCAAGAGCTGACCCCAAATAAGCCGCACGATTAGGAGCTTGGGCTATCAGCCTTGTCTGGGATAGGTGCCAAAGATAGCCCATCGAGTAATCGGCTTCCGGCCAATCGGAGATATGCATCGGCTGCAGCTCGATCACCCTGTGCGCTGGCGAGACGGGCAAGCTCCATGCATGTGTCGGCTTTTGGCTCAATCTTATTGGCTTCTTCAAACCAGCTACGCGCCTGCTGCCAATCGCCCATGTGCTGTGCGAGCCTAGCTGCAGCCACCAGAAGCACCACCTCTTGACCGTGACTCTCCAACCAACGGTGTAACGCCTTCATAAGCCGCTTAGGATCTGCCGGAGGGTAGCTGCCAATCACGCGTACTAATTGCGTATTCCACTGCTTAGTGACCATCGCTATTAAGAGCTTTTCTTGCTCGGCAGTCATACCACGCGCAACAAGGGCCTCAATATACCGGCAGCGCAAAGAATCCTTTTCACGCCAACTTAGTGGAATAGTTTGCCAGACATTCTGTAGCTCATTCGCATCTAGTTCGCTGGAACAGGCCGTATCGAGCAACGCGAACCATAACTCAGCCTCCAAGCCTTGTAGGTGCGGAGAATCGAGCAAATCGCGGCGACGCAGTTCAGGCAAAAGGTCTCTGAGCGCCGGCCAATCTGCGAGCTTACGGTGCACGCGAGCAAGCAGTTCAAGAACATGTGGATGTTTACTAGCATTGGCTCGAGCTCGGACGAGGGTAGCCAAAGCCTCCTCGTTATGGCCGGCAGTTAGTTGCAGCTCTGCTTGCGTCAATTCAAGTGCAATACCAACGCCCGCTTCAACAGTCTCTGCCAGCCCTAATTGCCGTCGCATTTCGTCAACATCGCCAAGTCTGTAACTCGCCTGAGCTGCAAGCAAATGATTAACCAATGGGGCATCACTGTATCGTGCTGCCCGGAGTAATTGCCGTCGGGCTCGCGCCCAATGACCTTCGATAAAGCTGATAAGGCCTCGATTGGTGAGGGCTCCCGCGTTACGCGCCTTACGTCCAACAACCCAGTCGCTGATCCATTGACGACCCCTCAGCAGCGTCCTCAGCGCAGCGAGACTAGCCGACAAAAGCGCCCATACGACTAGCCAGAGAACGGTAGCAAACCAAAAGCTAGTCTCAATAGTCACATCACCAAGACTGATGAAGACGTATCCCGGATCTTGCTCAACAAGGTTGATTAAAGCAGCGCCTATAACCAGCCCGACTAATGTGACGATCAGCAAGCGACGCATATCAGTCGTTACTCTCAATAACGGCACTCGGACTGTCCACGGACCCAATAGTGGGCTCTACCAGTTCAGCACCGGTCACCTGCGGCAAGGTTTTATCGCTGTCGATCGACCGTAATGCATCGGCGATTGCTGCTCTCGAGGTCAATAAATTGGGTAGTGCCGGGGCTACATTGAGGGCTGCCAAGGTTCGAATCTCCTCAAGCATTGCCGCAACACGATCAGGGTCATTCGGCATAAACTCGGTGACGAAGGCCGCAGCACGCTCTAGCGCTGTGTCATACAAGGCCTGATTATGTGAGAGCGCCGCGATCTGCCCTTGCTCGAGTAGTAATCGTAGATTTTGCCGAGCTAATGCCTCCCAATCGGGCGTCATCATTCGCGACATTTCAGCGTCACGACTGCGCACAACGAGATAGTCAGAGAGTTTAGTCAGTGCGGCTTTCCAACCCGACTCAGCGAGCGCCAACCAACCTTTTGAACTCGACGACTCTTCCATCGATACTGATGGCGCTACTACGACGGCGAGGGCTGAAGCCTGTCCGATAAGCGCAGAAAAGCGCGCATACAGGCCCACTACATCGATACGAGGCGCCGCACGCAAGGCTGATAAATCGGCTGCCAGAGCACCGCGTGCAGGTTCAAAGCGAGGATCGTCGACCTCCGACAGCAGTGCGTCGGCATTATCCAGTAACGCCTCAGCGGCGCTAATGTCTCGCGACACAAGTAATCGCTGCGCTGCTAATCGCACGAGGAAAGCAGCTTCATTGGCGAGCCAAGCACGCCGATCGGTCGCAGTAAGACGCGCAATGCGGATGTCTAGACGATCTAACCGCCCGACCAGTCGGCGTTGCTCCTCATCAAAATCGGCTTGGCTTCTCGCCAACTCCAAAGCGTGCTGCGATGCTTGATTCTTCAGTAGCTCAGCGGCGCGTTGCTCAAACTGCGCTGCCTGAGTATCCATCTGCTCACCTAAACGGGATTGCAAAGTGGCATTAGCCGCTCCCAAAGATTCGACCTGTTGCTGCAAGCCGCCAACCATTGCTGTCTGAGCGCGCCATTGAGGCAGTAGGATAAAATAAGCAGCGGCCGCTGCGGCACTCATTAGCAAAAGCACGAAGATAAATACGAAAAAAGCGCCAAATCCTCTTCTCGCACTCGTCAATTCAGGCTCCTTTACCTTCTCTTTTGGCGCTTTCTCTTTTGGCGCTTTTGCTGGCGATGAAGTGTTGGCTGATGAAGTATTGGGCGAGGAAAGCTGCGTCGCACCTATGTCGTCATCCATGAGCAGCTCCTCTGATAACGCCGAAGTTAACGCTGTAAGAAAGGCTTCGTCGCTCGCGTTTTCAGCAACTACTACTCGCTGCCAGCCCAGATGCCGAGCATCATCTGCCACCCGCTGAGAAGGTACGATTACACAATGCTGCAGCAGTGAGGCCCCTTTGCATTGTTCTAACACTGTCGTCAGCGCTGCCAGCGTTTGTCCACTGTTAGCCTGAAAAATGATTTTTTTGTAGTCTAATAAGCTCGCGCAAAATGTATCCGAATCCACTAGCGCTGCTTCGCGCCGGTAGCAAATGTACTCCTCAACAAGCGCGCCTTTCGCTTCAAGCTCACGGGCAAGCACTTCGCGGCCACCCTCACCCTTAACAATTATCGCTCGCCGGCCTTGGACGTCGCTGAGCTCAGGCAAAGCAAGAAGACCCTCAGAATCCATTTGCTCTGGGACAATCACAGGCAGACCTTCAACCTCGAGAACGCTGGCCGTCCGCGGCCCAACAGCAAAGCTCACAATACCGTGCTCGACCATTGCTCCCATGAGATTAGGCAAGCCCATTCGTGCCGCATTGGCACTAATAAAGATACAAAGATCATCGCCGGTGAGATCCGGAGGGTCGGGAAGCTCAGATTCCGGCAGTGACGCAATACGCAGAAGCGGCTGGATGTACGTATCGTAGCCCTGAGCTGCCAATGTTGACTCCAGACGAGAGTTATCTCCCTCGGGTCGAGTCAATACGACGAGTGCAGTCATCCGCGCACCGCTGCCAAAATCGTATCTGCCCCTTGCTCTAAAAGCTGAGTGGCAACAGTGTCTCCGAGGGCCTCTGGGTCGCTACCTCGGGATTCGGCAAACAGCAGTGTCTCGCCATCGGGCGAACCCACACGCCCGCGCAGCCAGAGCTGATCGCCTTCAATGATCGCATAACTGGCAATGGGCACATCGCAACCACCATCAAGTTTGCGCACCATCGCACGCTCAGCACGAACACAGCGGGCAGTGAGATCGTGCTGCAGCGGTGCAAGCAACTCCGCAGTGCGCGTATCGCTCTGACGGTACTCAATACCCACGGCTCCTTGGCCGCCTGCGGGCAGTGAGATATCAGGGTCGATACGAGCGCCGATCCGATCATCAAATCCAAGCCGTAAAAGCCCTGCTGTGGCTAACATGATCGCATCAAACTCACCCGCATCGAGCTTGCTCAAACGTGTGTTTACATTGCCTCTAAGAAACCCAATATCGAGATCAGGACGCGAGCGCTTGATTTGGCATGAACGGCGCAGGCTGGATGTACCCAAACGAGCACCTTGAGGTAGAGCGTCAAAACTATCGATACCGACCAACGCATCTCGCGGGTCCTCTCGTTCACAAATAACGCCGAGCGTCAGACCATCGGGTAACTCCATTGGAACATCTTTCATCGAGTGCACAGCAATATCGGCACGACCGTCTAGTAGCGCGGTTTCAAGCTCTTTCACAAACAGCCCTTTCCCGCCAACTTTATACAGTGGCGTATCAAGTATCTGATCGCCTCTCGATGTCATCCCAAGCAGCTCAACTTCTAGGCTCGGATGAAGGCGGCGCAATTCGCCGGCAACGAAATGTGCCTGCCACAAAGCAAGCGGGCTTTCCCGCGTTGCAATAACCAATTTTGACATGAGACCTCCCTATTAGACGCCATCGTAGCATGTGATGCGGCACTAGAAACCACTCTGTGCGCGACCAATGCGTTGCGGGTGCTACAATACGCCACAAAGCTTATTATTTGCCCTCACGGAGGGCGCATAACCGCCAGTAGGATTAAACATGACTCGCTCTGACTCAAGCTCTGAAACAACCAGTGATCTTTGGGGTGGCCGCTTTTCAGAACCCACCGATGCCTTCGTTCAGCGCTTTACTGCATCGCATCAATTTGATCGCAGATTAGCCGCGCAAGACATTCAGGGATCAAGGGCGCATGCCGACATGCTAACCCAGGCCGGGGTGTTAAGCGCTGAGGAATGCGCTCTCATCCATCAGGGCCTCGACCAAGTCGCTGCCGAGATCAATGAGCAGCGCTTTGACTGGCGAGTCGAGCGCGAAGACGTCCATATGAATATCGAGGCGCGACTCACTGAGATCATCGGTGATGCGGGCAAAAAGTTGCACACAGGGCGATCGAGAAACGATCAGGTAGCAACCGACATTCGCTTGTTTATGCGCGAAGCGATTAGGTCAGCAATGCAAGAGCTGACTCGCTTGCAGGAAGGCATCATAGGGCTAGCTGCCGCTAATACCGACACCATAATGCCCGGCTTTACGCACCTGCAAGTAGCGCAGCCTGTGACTTTTGGGCATCACTTACTCGCGTGGAATGAGATGCTCGAGCGCGATTGGAGCCGACTGCGCGACTGTCAGACAAGGCTCAATCAATGCCCGTTAGGCGCGGCGGCGCTTGCAGGAACAACCTTTCCCATTGATCGAGGGATGACAGCACAAGCTCTAGGATTCGATGGCCCCACACTCAATTCCCTCGACTCGGTGTCTGACCGAGATTTTGCAATCGAGTTCTGCGCCGCTGCGGCCCTAGTGCTTACTCACTTATCACGCATGTCCGAAGAACTCATCCTCTGGACATCAGCGCAATTTGATTTTGTCGATATTCCCGATCGCTTTTGCACGGGCTCATCGACTATGCCGCAGAAGAAAAATCCTGATGTGCCTGAACTGGTTCGCGGAAAAAC
>CAJQLP010000106.1 GCA_905479205.1 uncultured Luminiphilus sp. | reverse complement strand
AAAACGGATCGTCGAAAGCCAAGGTCTCGCGCAAGATGTCCATTAACTTTTTAATACGTGTCTTTTTGCCAATCAATCCTGGTACTGACTGAAGTTCTACAAAGTCGAATTCGATATATTTTGCGGGCGTTTCATCACTGCCTTTAAACGGCCAAGAGACTCCTACATTCTGCCCCAAAGCGGCAACCTGAGTATCGTTTAGCATCGAGTTAAAAAAGCGTTTACGGAAGTATTCCCACTCTTCGGCTGAATATTTTACTGGTGTCGCCTGTGTCATGATCAGTATTTAATTTAAGTTAGGGGCTGCTAGAACTTCTTGAGCAACACCACGATAATCATCACGCACCGAAGCTTCATTGCCTATACTACTGATTAGATTCACAGGCAGTCCAAGTGTCACTGCTCGTCGCACGATAATCGCATCTCGAATTTGTGAATCAAAGATATGCGCATCCTTTGCGACCTTACCCTGATTTTTAAATTGGTTGATGCGGAACTGCATACGCATCTTAGGCACCTCAATATCCATGTTACTCTTAATTGCGTTAAAGATGACGCCGCGAATTTGCGCAAGTGGTTGCATGCCCGACACGCGAAAGCTCGCACAGAGGTTATTAAACTGCTGCAACTTCCCCACTAATAAAGTGAATCCGATCAAACTGAGTGCATCTGGATTCGCCGGCACATAGATCTCACTACTACAAAAAACACCACACTGCGCAGCATACAATACATTCGGCGGACAGTCGAAGAGGATGAAGTCGTAGTCGTCTTCGATCTCAGCCAACTGCTCCTGAAAGATAGCGAATGCGGGTCGACCATCAGGCGAGTCAAAATCGTGCTCTAGATCGACTAATGTAAACGTCGTCGGCAATATATCTAGCCCTGGCAATAAGGCCTCATCCTCCTTGTCACGGACGACATCGCGGGTGACACAATCGCGTAAGCGACAGACGCCAGGTTCAAAAATTGAGTAAATATGCCCCGTATCAGACGTATTCAACGGATTCCACCGTTCCAAGCGCATTAGCCAGATACTCGAATTCGATTGCGCGTCCAAATCGACTAACAGTACACGCTGCCCTGCTTCAGCCAAAGACGCGGCAAGATTTACCACTAACGACGTTTTCCCGACTCCGCCCTTATAATTAATAAAGCTTAATTTACGAACCATGTAATAACTATCAGCTTTACACTGGGTTGAGACAACTCACATGGAATGATTTATACGTAAAATACCTTGGGAGCATTCACTCAAATGGCTGCTCAATTATATGTTCACTGGGACTTGAGCACGCGGTTGAACTCTGCACGCCACAAGCGTTCAGTAGATTAGCTGTACTTGGCTCAATGGGACCCAGCACTCTCGGCCATCAACGAGCGACACGAGTACCCACTCCTTGCGAGTTTCCTGCACAGTCAACTCAACCCCATCATGCAACGGCTCGTAAAAAGCGGCGGCATACGCATAGCTCGGACCTTTGCGCGCTAACACGGAATCGACAATGACGACGCCTTGACGGCCAGAAAGTTGCGCGGACACGAGCCAAAGCCCTGCGCTCAGACAACAAAGCAGCAACATCGCCAAACAGGCGATGTATCCAATCCGTTTACGGTAGCGAAGTGTCATTAGCACGCAGATACCGAAGATTACCGTAAGCACGAGTAATGCTGCCTTCAGCCAAACCGTTGGCCATTGCTGCCACCATGCGGATTGTTCGGGCACATCGTTGAGTGCCAGTGCACGTGCCGCGCCTAAATTCTCTGCTAACATTGAATCAAAGGGCCGAAAGTGTCGCGCCTGACGGTAGGCCGCGATCGAACGGCCCAGCGCCCCGGTTTGGAACCATGCGTTACCTGCATTATACCATGCCATGCCAGGACGTTCACCCGACTCGGCTGTTGCTTGAAACTTCAGTGCCGATTCCGCATACAATGCCGCAGCCGCATCGCTACCTGCTTGAGCAGCCAGTGCCTGTTCGAACAGTTGCTCCGCTGCCGACCAATCCGATGCCTTCGCCGTTTGCGGTAAGCTGCTCATTCCCAATAATAGCAGTAAGGCGCTCTTTCCCAGCAAACCAAGAATACGCTTACCCACAGCATTCAGCGCGCCCAACTGAGCTTCCGGATGCTTAACACTGTAGTCCTCTTCATCAGCCTCTCGGTGTAGCGCAAGCACCGATTCAGTGTCCTCTTGGGACACGCCGATCACTTGCAACGCTTGCTCGGAATCTCGCACCGTCCAAGCCTTACCTTCGGAGTCAAAACTCACGGCAAGAAACTGCAAAAATGCGGGCCATTTCGCTGGATCGCTTTCTGCTAATTTCCGGAATGCAGCATACGACTCAGCGCGTGCACGATACTTCCCATCCAGTGAGCGACGACGACGTTCTCGAGCAATCGGCAGCATGAGTAAGAAGCCGGCTAACCCGAGTAACAGCCAAAGCCAGAACCATGACGCCAAGCACACCACGATAGTATTGATTAGATCATTCATTCTATTTGCTTTCCGATTATGCCAGATCCCTTCTGACTGATTACTTAAAGTGACCCCCACGCCTTTATACGATTTCAGGTCGATAAATTCCTGCCCCTCCTGCGGCGCCACATTCAATGCAACTGGTTCAGTCGTGAGCATCTCATATTTACCAGTAGCAGGGTTAAACGTCTGAATATGCAACGACGGAAACGCTTCGACACCGGTCGTCAACGCTCGCAAGCGACAACGGAAGGTAGTGCCATCAGTGCGCCAAGTGCGTCCCAAATCGTCGTCGACTAAAAAACGGCCACGTAAACCACGCTGGCGACTCAAGCGCGGCAGGTCGATCATCCCATGCGGCGCATCGCCAAAGACCTTCAACTCCGCTTGCATCAACTCCCCCACCTTGAGTGCTTCTGGCGTCACGGCGACCTCCACACGCACAGGGGCGAATAAGCCACTGAAACTAGATGCCCGACCTTCAGCAGGCAATGGTAGCACTTCGATTTCAATCGGAGCTGTCTCCACAGAGAAACGTTCGTAACGCGCATCGGACTCTTCAGGAGCAAACAGACTGTTATTAAAATGCGCCGCATACTGCCCGAAGTTCCGATTGCCATCATTCAAATACGCACACTCCAAACGCGTCGCGGGCAACGTATACACCCCAGGCTCTGATAGTCGTAAGTAGAGCGGCAACTCGACCGTACCGAGCGCCTTCGTATTCCCCTCATTCAATGTGCGCTTGCCAATCACACGACGCCCACCAATCGGCAACCCGACCT
>CAJQLP010000105.1 GCA_905479205.1 uncultured Luminiphilus sp. | reverse complement strand
GATGGACGCGTGGCAAGACGATCATGTCGCGTTCGCATTGGGCTGTTCGTTCTCCTTTGAGGAGGCGTTGCTGGCCGCAGGCATCGAGATTCGCAATATTACTGAGGGCGTCAATGTCCCCATGTATAGGACGGACATCGCTTGCCAGCCAGCAGGTGTCTTTGCGGGCAATATGGTGGTGAGCATGCGGCCAATGAGTCCTAAAGATGCCATTCGAGCCATTCAGATTTGCTCGCGCTTTCCCTCAGTACATGGCGCCCCAATACATTTTGGTGCACCAGAGACTATTGGTATATCGGACCTTAACAACCCTGACTTTGGCTCGCGTGTTACCGTACACTCTGGAGAGGTGCCGGTTTTCTGGGCATGCGGTGTGACGCCGCAAATTGCTTTGGAGCAGGCCAAATTGCCTCTGGCTTTTACACACTATCCTGGCTATATGCTGGTTACTGACACACGCAATGCGGAGCTCGCGGTACTGTAAACTATGGCAAAAAAAAGTGAATCAACTCGATCTCTAACTATCAACTGTGACCTTGGCGAGAGTTACGGCAGTTGGATCATGGGTTCGGATGTAGAGGTTATGCCGCTCATCGATGCCGCGAATATCGCTTGCGGTTACCACGCGGGTGATCCATCAGTCATGCGACGCTGTGTGCGTCTGGCTAAGCAGCATAAAGTAGAGATTGGCGCACACGTTTCTTATCCGGATTTAATGGGCTTTGGTCGACGATCAATGAACGTCCGCGGAGACGCATTGGTCGATATGTTGCACTACCAAATGGCAGCACTTGATGGTATTGCGCGCACCGAAGGCTGCAAAATAGGTTACGTGAAGCCTCACGGGGCGCTTTACAACGACATGATAACGGACTTGGATCTTCTTGATGATGTCATGCGCGCGGTTGCCACGTGGCATCGGCCGGTTGACCTTGTGGTACTCGCAACGCCAAAAGACAAAAAAATTGTTCAGCTGGGCGTAGAATATGGGCTGATCTTGCGTTTTGAAGCCTTTGCCGACCGAGGCTACACAAGCGCCGGACATCTTATGTCGAGAGACAAGGTTGGAGCCGTACTCAACCGTGAGCAGGCCACGCAGCAAGCACTCTCAATCGCACAAGGCACCTTGCGCTGCTCTCGGGGTCGGAAGCTGTCAATACGACCGGACACATTATGCGTGCATGGTGACACGCCCGAGGCTCTCGAGATTATTCGCTCGATTCGAAGCGCTTTAATGGAGCATAAGCCGTAATCCCCATGGACTGGACACCTGCTGGAGAGAATGCCTTGCGGCTGGTGCTTAGCGAGCACCCTTCCCCATCCACAACCCAAGGGCTTGTCGCGCTGCAGCAAGAGATCAGAGAACTACTGGGTAATGCCTGGATAGATAGTGCCATTGGCTACACCACGCTAACTGTCTTTATTGACTTCACACACTATCCCAGAGAGCGCGTGCAACGCCTACTGGCGTCTCTCGATATTGCCAAAATCACAGCGCGCTATGCAGGAGATTTCTTTTCTTCCAACGATGCACATGTTATCGCTCTTCCCACACTTTACTCCCCCGACGTAGCGCCCGATCTCCTATCGCTGGCTGAACATAAAGGGCTCTCACTTGAGGAACTAATAGCAATCCATAGTGGGCAGGTCTATTTTGCCTATGCTAATGGATTTGCACCGGGCTTTAGCTATTTAGGCGAAGTCGATGAGCGTCTAGCCGTCCCCCGCCTGGCCACTCCACGGCGCGCAGTACCTGCCGGCAGTGTCGCGATCGCTGATCGTCAAACCGCGGTCTACCCGAAGGTCTCGCCTGGTGGCTGGCACATCATCGGGCGTTGCCCAACACTATTATTCGATGTAAACGCTACACCTCCGACACTTATCAACATCGGACAATGGGTCAGATTTGAGCCTATTGATTGCGAGCAATTTGTTGCTTTAGGCGGCGAGCTTTGACCACAAAACGCAGCAGGCTTTGCACTCATTGGGCCGTTAACTCAAGTGTTAACCGTCGGTGACAGCAATGACTGAGTCGACACTCAATCAGCTCATCGTTTCAGACGTGGGACTATTAGCGGTTGTTCAGGATCAGGGTCGTTTTGGCTACCTCGATTCCGGTATCACACAAGGCGGGGCTATCGACGGCTTTGCCTATAGACTCGGACAACGACTAGTGGGCAATTCCCTCTCTGCAGCAGCAATCGAGATAACGTTAGCCGGCTTTCGGTGTTGCTTTAGCCACGATACGTCCATAGCAGTGACGGGAGCAGATGCGGCCATTGCCATCGATGGGCATGACAAGCCGATGAACACGACATTATTCGTTCGCTCGGGTAGCGAGCTCACTATCGGCCATTCGCAGCACGGGGTTTACAGCTACCTGTCAATTGCTGGTGGCGTCCGCAGCGAGCCCGTGTTGGGCAGTCGAAGTGTGGTCATGCGTGACGGCATTGGCGCGAATTTATGCCCAGGCGATAGCGTGCCCTATGGTGATATTGGCCCTTGTCTATCGGCGTACCAATACGCGGCACCCCCCCGTACTGAAAGCCAGTTGAACCTGCGTTACATACCGGGCTTTCAAACGGAACTTATTAGCAATGCAGTAGTCGATACGTTTCACAATACGCGTTTTTCTGTTGGTCATAATCGTGATCGAATGGGTATTCGGCTGTCAGGCCCCGCGGTGAATACTGGCGTTTCTAAACTGTGGTCCGAAAGCACCTGTTTAGGCGCGATTCAAATACCACCCGACGGGCAACCCATCGTGTTACTCGCCGATCGCCAAACTGTTGGCGGCTATCCAAAACTGGGTGCCGTCTTATCAGTCGATTGTGCTCGACTTTCCCAAGCCAGCATCGGCACCCCTGTTAAATTTACTGCTGTGGACCCAACTGAAGCAGACCGTATACTCTGGCTTGTCAAAAATTATGAGGCTGAGCTAAAACTCGCCAAATTAAGGAGCTCCCTCTGACCCAACGACAAGTCATCGCGGAAGCACTGAGCCAGCAACTTGAAGCCTGTTTAGTGGCGCAAAACCCTCGGGGCATGGCACGCGTTCGCGATGCACTGCCAGCTGGGTATCTTTACCGCGCCGCACAACTCCTAGCAGCAAGCCAGGGTGACGTCTTAATTTGCACTGGTTTCCCCGTAGCAGAAACATTTGAAACGGATGGCCCAGCGGGCGCGCTAGCGCTTTACGAGCACTGTGAGCAACTTGGTCTGCGGCCCTGGTTATTGGCCGGCGAACCATTAGTCGATGCGCTTGATGGCATGGTTCGCGCGCGAACGTTAAACACGTTTGATCGGGATACCGCTGAGGAATATGCGAATCAGCTGTTAGCGGAGATCGAGCCAATTTTGGTAATTGTTATTGAAAGACCAGGAGCTGCAGCGGATGGTCGATACTATAATATTGCTGGTGTCGATATTACCGCTGCATGTAGACCCGCGGAGCCTTATATAGAGTTAGCCACTTGCCCAGTTATTGCCATTGGCGATGGCGGCAATGAAATAGGCATGGCCAAAGCGGGTGATGTTTTACAGACGTTAAATATACGGCCAGCGGTGTCGACATGTGATGAGTTGATTGTCGCAGATGTCTCCAATTGGGGCGCCTATGGCCTCATAGCAATGTCTGAATTCATGCACAGTATGCCCGTTTTAAGCTGGCTTGATCCAGCACCTTTGCTGGAGCGGCTAGTTGAAGTAGGTGCGGTGGATGGGGTCACGCACCAAGCGACGCCCACTGAAGATGGGCTGCCCGAGAATGCCGGGGCTAACATTATTGAACAAATGCGCATGATATGTGCGGATATAGCGACGCGGGGAGTGTCTGAATAATGACGACATCGACAACAACAGCACTTCTCAACGGTGCGCTCATACCTCTCGACGAAGCGCGCGTATCACCGATGGATCGTGGCT
>CAJQLP010000104.1 GCA_905479205.1 uncultured Luminiphilus sp. | reverse complement strand
GATTTGCCAGAGTGTCGGCACAGGCGGCTTCATCCCAAAATGTTAACCCCCAAACCTTCTCTGTTACGCCTGGCAATTCAAACAAAGAGCGTGGCTTTGACGGCACGGGCTGAGTGGCTGCGGTGTAGTCTCCCAGCACGGCGGATTGCGGCACCGGTGTCTCAACAACGGGGAAAAGCGGTTCACCTGTCTCTCGGTTTAACAAAAAGACGTAGCCCTGTTTGGTTGTTTGTGCCAATCCGAGAACGCGGTTAGGACCATCTTGATATTCAAAAAGCGTGGGTTGGGAAGGCGCATCAAAATCCCAAATATCGTGGTGAACGGTTTGGAAGTGCCAAATCACTTCTCCAGTATCGAGGTCGAGGGCGACCACTGAGCTTGAGTAATAGTCTGATCCGTTCCTGTGACCACCATAATAATCAGGGGAGGTATTACCCGTCGGCACGTAGACTCTATTCAGCGCGAGATCCACCGATATATAAGACCAGACGTTGGTGGTTCCCCGCCGATAGTCAGCTTTTATTGCGTCACTGCTGTGCTCATTTGAAACTGTTGCGGCTTCTGCATGCGGTTTCTCTTCTTCTAAGAGCGGTTCCCAGTCCCAAGCCAGCTCTCCGCTCTTGAGGTTATAGGCACGGACAACCCCGCTGGGGACATTGGTGGACAGATTATCGACCACCGAGCCCCCTGTGACGAGTAAATCGCCCGCAATAGCGGGAGGCGTATTTAGCATGTAATCGCTCGGGGCGTAATCACCGAGGCCGCTGCTTAGATTGATGTCGGCGTGGGCGCCAAAGGAGCAGCGGGTACCTCGTGTCGCGTCAAGACCAATTACTCGCGCATCGTAGACTGGCGCAATAACAACGTGATGGCACGACGCATCGCGGGCCACGTCTGTATTGACCCACTGCGTAACACCGCGGCAGCGGGGCATCGGGTAGTCTTCGATATTGCCATCGGGCGTATAAGACCAACGCTCTTCCCCGGACTGGGAATCGACAGCAATAATCCTGTTGAAGGGCGTGCAGATAATCAGGTTATCGCCTATGAGTATCGGGGTCGCCTGCCATGAGGACTGCAGAGGCACCTCGCCGCTTATGCCCTCTCTGAAATTATCTCCCGAGCGAAAGTCTCCCGAGCGATGAGTCCACGCTACTTTGAGATTCTTCACATTGGCGGGTGTTATCTGATCAGCCTCACTGTAGTGTCCTCCGCCGAGATCACCCCCTGGCCACGCCCAAGTAGTTGCGTCTCCTGCATGTGCAAGCGAAGCCCAGCCGAGCGCGGTCACGATCAACATCCGTCCCGCCAGTTCAAAGATAAAAAATACTGTTTTCATTACGAATGGATCCCCTTATTAGCGAACGGTAATTGGTTGGTCATCGGAGGGTTTCACCGATTCTCCGAAGGGCTTGGCGAAACCGATGGGTAATTCTTCTGTCATATCCAGGACTGCCGCGAGCCGCCCCATGCCGACGTAGAGTGCGCAGTGCAGAAGAAGCTCCATAATTTCTGCTTCTGTGAACGTGGCTTTGAGCGTTGTGAAAAAAACCTCGTCGATACTCAAGTGGTTGCAGGCAAAGCGCTCACCCAATTCGAGAGCAAGAGATTCTTCGGCTGACAGATTTTGCTCAGATTTCGGGCGCTCAAGGCTGCAAACAAGATCTTCAGGGACATCATCCACAGCAGACTGGTAGCGTATTGCCATACAGCTTTTACACTGATTGTGGAACGCTATTCTCAGGCGCATAAGCTCTATCATGCGTTCTGGCAACGTTCTATTCATTACGACGCCAGCCCCGAATTGAAGTGCTCCCAGCGCCGCTCCGGGCGAGTGGACTAGCATCCGCGTGATGCCTAGTTCAATGTCTGTCGCTGTGTCTGCTTGAACGAATTGAGATATATTTTCAGGCCAAAACTCTTTTGGCACGTGACTGATTCTGCTCATGGATTAGCCCGCCTCTGACATGGTGATTTATTATTGTGATAGTCAGATTATGTCACTTGTTCGTAACAAGTAAAGGATTTCTGGCGCCCAGCTCTTCAAAGTTAGCCCTGCCAGCCGCTATCTCGTTGATCACGCCTCGCGTCGGAGGGTGTTTGACCGCTTATCGGGTCCATCGTGGGACCAGCCGGGTGCCAGAAAAATGTAGCGAAGCTTGTCGCGCCACTGGGTGGCACGACTGAAGTCCCGAGCCATATTGCTGTATTCGTTAAAGGCACTCCGCAGCACCGTGGGATTGTCTATATTCGCTGTAAGGCCATAGCTCACTGGCTCGGTCGTTGACTCGTCACTGAAGGTTCCAAACAAGCGATCCCAAATAATGAGAGTCGCGCCGTGGTTGCGATCAAGGTAGCGGATATTTGAGGCATGGTGAACGCGATGATGGGACGGTGTATTGAGTAAAAACTCATACCAGCGGGGCATACGGTCAATGGCGGTGGTGTGTATCCAATATTGGTAAATGAGACTGAGTGACAGCATGGTCACTATCATCACTGGATCGAACCCAAGCAATGCCAATGGGCACCACGCAAAGTACTTAATCACTCGCTCGCCCACTCCCTGTCGCAGCGCTGTGCCTAAGTTGTAATACTGCGAGTTGTGATGCGATATATGCCCCGCCCACATGAAGCGGACTTCATGATTGCCTCTATGGAACCAGTAATAGGTGAAGTCATCGAGGAAAAATAGTAATACCCAAAAGGGAAGGGTGCGCGTGACGATGTCTTTGAATGGAGAGGCCTCGTAGCAGATAAACATCAGCGAGATACCAAGTATTTTTGGGACTATATCCACGAATACGGTAAGCACCATGATACCCATGGATGTCGCAAAGTCAGACTTTTCATAAATGGGCTGAAGTTGTTTGCGCGCCCAAAGCCACTCGATAAGCAGTGCGAGTAAGAAGAAGGGTAGTGCGACCATGACCCAGTCGTCTTGCATAACCGCCATAACAGATTCGAGCATTGTTTGTAGTCCCAGCTGGATTTGGTTGTTGTTTTTGTGCGTGAAGTCTAGCAGAAACGAATACACTTACCGAGTGATAGCGAGCGCTCGTCGAAATGATTTTGCTTCAATTCGCGGACGCTGTAGGTGCGCTTTAAATACGCACTCACGGAACTTTCATCATCCACAGTCCTGCCTTCATGTGGGGTAGCTCAAAGAGACAATACCCATGTCACAGTCCACACCACAATCCACACCACAATCCACGTCACAGGCCCCACCCTTGCCCGACTGGTTACGCGCACATGGCGCGCCACTTTTTAAAGCGCAGATTCGCAGTCGACCAGAGGACTTCCAAGTAACGGAAGACCTAGGCTGGGAGCCAAGTGGAGACGGCGAGCACGATTACCTTTTTATTGAAAAGATTGGCGCTAACACCGAGTGGGTAGCTAAACAGCTCGCGCACTATGCCAATGTTCCGGATAAGGATGTGGGATTTTCTGGCCTAAAAGATCGACACGCTATTACCCGACAATGGTTCAGCGTGCCGCGCTGGCATTCACCCGATTGGAGTCAGCTCGCGGTAGAGGGTGTGCGTGTGGTGAGCTTAGAGCGGCACTTGAGGAAGTTACGCCGAGGCGCGCACCGATCGAACGTGTTTATCATTGTCTTGCGTTACGAGGACGTTATCGACGCTGACTCCGTTCGACCGCGTGTCAGGCAGATCGCCGAGGGTGGGGTGCCTAACTATTTCGGCGAGCAGCGCTTTGGACGTAATGGGGGAAATCTCCGATTGGCTGATAGCTTGGCAGATGGCAAGCGCTTGCCCCGAGACAAGCGAAGCATGGCCATTTCCACCATTCGATCCTACGTATTCAACAGTGCGCTTTCAGCGAGAGTGGCACAGTCCACATGGAATCATCTAATACCCGGCGATAAAGCAAACCTCGAAGGTTCTGGCAGTGTTTTCGATATCGTTGAACTCGATGCAGAGCTGCGTGGACGCTGTGAAACAATGGATATACACCCGGCGGGTGTTTTGGTCGGCGCCGGGTCTGACTGTCAGCCCGAGCACTGGCAAAAAGCGTTAGAGAAGGCGAGGGTCACAGAGGACAACCGAAGTTTGCGACTCAAGGTATATGACTTAACCTTTGAGATTGGTGATACCGAAATGATGCTGAGTTTCTCGTTGGGCCGAGGTGCCTATGCAACCTCTGTACTGCGCGAACTGTGTCACTGGTAGTGGGCCTGTGCGAAGCCGGCCAACACCTTATGCGACCTTTGCACCCTAATGCACAATGGCCGGCCTCGCGAGGTTTGCGCGAACACGCTATCCTGCAGCTATGCATCTTCGAGGACAAACCTGTGCAAGCACTTTACCTACGTAGTTTCGGATCGGACAATTTATCACTGGCGGAGCATGCCTTAGCGGAACCCTCTGAACATGAGGTAGTGGTCAGGCTTGAAGCTGCATCGGTGAACCCGCGAGACAGTCAGATCATTGCGGGCCATTTCACGCCCAACGTTGAGTTTCCTCTGATCCCTCTATCCGACGGTGCTGGCATCGTGACGAGCGTGGGCTCGGCCGTTAGTCGGTTCAAGGTCGGCGATCGCGTTACCTCGCTGTTCTTTCCCCATTGGCACATCGGTGAGGCGACGTCTGGAGAGCGTGCTATATCCACTGGCCTTGAGGCACCAGGTGTTGCCCGAGAGGTTGCTGTTTTTCACGAGCAGTCATTGTCGGCCTTCCCCAAGCATCTCTCAGCTGCGGAAGCCGCTTGCTACCCCTGTGCGGGCCTTACCGCATGGTCAGCCTTATTCGATAAATCCCATATTGGTGAAGGTAGCTGGGTGCTCGTACAGGGGACCGGTGGTGTGGCAACCATGGGTCTTCAGCTTGCAAAGGCTGCGGGTGCAAAGGTTATTGTTATCTCCTCCAGTAGCGACAAGCTTAATCAAGCGGCCGCATTAGGCGCTGATCATCTTATTAACTATGTCGACACTCCCGACTGGGGACAGCGTGCCTTTGAACTGTCTGGGCACGGTGTCGATGCGGTACTAGAAATTGGTGGTACTGCTACCCTTGAAAACTCTTTGAACGCTATTCGCCATGGTGGTCACATTAATATCATCGGTTACATGGCCGGCATTGATATGGGTATCACGGTTTTCCCCTTGATCATCAAGAATGCCAATTTCCATGGCATCGGCACGGGCAATCGTGAAAGCTACGAGCGCCTATTGGACTTCGTTGGGGCACATGAAATCCATCCCGTGATTCACCAGCGTTTTCCACTGGCCCAGCTGCAGCAAGCCTTGCATACACTCGATACCGAGAGTCCGTTTGGGAAGGTCGTGGTTGAGATGGACGGTATGGAATGAACGCTTAAGCGCCTCCGCTTTTTTGCTCGTGGGGCGCGCATGTTTGGGTCGCGGGGCGCGCACGGCTAGAGAGGGGTGGTAATCTTTACATGCCGTTGGGATAAGCCTCTAGGTCAACCACACCGCTGGTTCTTACAGCTCCCATAGCGTCGGCATAAGCAAGCAGTAGCTTGAGGGTGTAGCTTGCTCGCTCCACAAAATAATTGTGTGCCTCGGCATTGTTTTCATCCGAATGATTGTTGAGCACCTGCCCCACATTTCGGATGACTAGTTGCTCAGGAATATAGCAAAGACGATTGTTTTTATAGCTGCTTGCTCGTAGCTCGGCAACAACGTAAGCACCACCATCTGATCCCGATACAGTCGTGATCAATGCCGGTTTGTGCGCAAGCCCTGATTGAGCGCCGCACAGCAGAAAGAAATTTTTCAGCGCTGACGTTGCCATGCCATGCCATTCAGGACAAACGAAAATGAAGCCGTCTGAAGACTGCAAGCGTTCGACTAGGCCGGGAAGAAAAGCCCATTGGCCCTCGCCACTACCGATATTCTCATCCCACAGAGGTAGTGGGTCTTGCGCTAGATCATGTAGCCATGTCTCTGTGCCTAAAGACTTGAGCTGTTGCTCTAGATAAAGGCCAACCTTCCGACTCTGAGAATCTTGGCGATGGCTGCCAATGACAATACCTATCTTCACTATGAATGCTCCTAACCTGCACTGGTATGAACTTGTTTGAACTTATACGAGTCGCGATAAAACGAAACTTCGATCGTGAGGGGCTTTAGCGGGTGCGCCGATTAAAGCAGTGCTAGCACGACAAACAGGAGCAGGCCGCCCCCTGCGGCAACTGCTGTTGGTGCACGCAGCCGCGGTGAAGATAGACCAAGCCACAAGCCGCTGACGATGATGAAGAGCATGCCGGCTGCAAATATCTGTTGGTACGTTTTATAGTGGCTCGGCCCATGCCCCATGTGTAATTCCATCATTTGTTTTTGCAATGACGGAACCACGTAATCGATTGTTACGGCCTGCTCAGCAATCGTCAGCTGATAGTAGGGCCTACTAGTTGGACGAGTTTGCAAAACAGTGCCTCGGTTCTTTACGTAGTCAAACTCGAAGTCAGTTACGCCCGCTTGTGCGAGTAGCGCGGTGACATTCTCTCTGGAGGGTTCGGCTACCTGCGATGCGGCCTCTTGTAGTACCGCTACCCGGGTAGTTTCCAGCGAGCCTTTTACGCCCAATAAATACAGCCCGCCCGAAGTGGCGACTAAAATGACAGCCACGCTAAAAAAAGCCGACAGGTACAGGTGAATTTTGATAAAAAGTGCGCGACCCATGCTGGCTCCTATAAAAAAGTGTAGGCGGTTCTGCGGCATTCTATCTGGTTTTGAAGCCGAAGTCGGGCGGATTTCCAGGTCGCTGAAATAGGTCGCTGAAATAGGTCTCTGAAATACTTCGCTCAAATACGTCGCTAATGTGGCCGTTGGGCAAATTGCGTAAACTAGCCCTGTGATGTTTTGACGGCCTTTGCCGCGTGAGGTTGTTTATCAGTAGCACTAATACCAGTAGCAGCATGCATGTCCCCCAGGGCCAATTTGTCTTACACCGTCGCCCCCTGCGGCGTAACGAGCTGCTGCGGGCGTGGGATGCCGCGGATGAGTATCTGCTGAGCGAGGTGGCAAAGCGGCTGCCCTCTGAATCTGGCAAAGACACGCGGATACTAATTGTTAACGATAGCTTTGGTGCCCTGGCGGTGGCTCTGTCGTCTTGGTCACCGCAGACCTGGTCCGACTCATTGCTCAGCCAATTGGCTACGCGTGATAACTGCAGAACCAATGACATCGACTTATCGACCATAACCGAGGTGGACAGTCTAAAGCTGCCCATAGCTCCGTTGGATGTTGTATTGATAAGAGTGCCGAAAACGCTCGCTTTGCTTGAGGATCAGTTAATAAAACTGCGACCGCTGCTGACGTCTGATACGCAGGTTTTCGTGGCGGGCATGGTTAAAGCCTTGCCGCGTAGCGTTTGGCCAATGCTGGAGACGTTATTAGGCGCTGTACAGACAATGCCGGCGGTGAAAAAAGCCAAACTGATTGGCGTTACACCCGATCTAACGCGACCTTTGCCTAACAACCCTTATCCTGTGACATACCCGTTGGAGGGTACGGACTGGCTTATTAGTAATCACGCTAACGTATTCTCCCGGGACAGCCTCGACATAGGTACACGCTTTTTTCTCGAGCACTTGCCCTATATATCGGGGGCACGGGATATCGTTGACCTCGGTTGTGGTAACGGCGTCGTGGGCCTCAAGTCAGCCTCGCAGCATGCGAACGCAACCGTGCACTTTGTTGACGAATCCTTTATGGCGGTGGCGTCGGCGAAGGAAAATATCGAGCGCGCGTTTGGCGCCGCACATCGGGCCGCATTTCACGTAAGCGATGGCTTGGAAGGCTTCGCGCTTGCATCGGTCGACCTTGTACTTTGCAATCCTCCGTTTCACCAGCAACATGCCGTTGGCGACCAGATAGCAAAGCGCTTTTTTAGGCAGGTCCACACGGTACTGAGGCCAGGTGGTGAGCTGTGGGTTATTGGGAATCGACACTTGGGTTATCACGTGACCCTGAAAAGACTTTTCGGCAACGCTAATGTCGTCGCGTCTAACGCTAAATTCGTTATTCTTCGGGCGGTGCGCAGATCGACATAAGATTTTCGATGTAATTCTGGCGCCGCAGAGCACCTTGCTTAGCCGAACAGGCCAAAATCCACGTCGTCAAAGTTGGTCAGGCCCGGAAACACTTCAAGAATATCTGACTGACTCAAGCCAAACCATTTAGCCAAGTTAGATGCGTACTGCTCAACGCTAATGTCGGGAATCGACAAGTTGTAGAGCATTTTGTCGGTTTCAACGTCGAACGCGGGAACTTCTCCAATTAACTGACCACCGTTCACTGGCGATCCCATGACGAAGTAATGACCGCCCCAGCCATGATCAGTGCCATTCGCGTTAATCGTAGGTGTACGTCCAAAGTCGGACTGACTAAAGGTCACGACACGATCATCTACCGCGCGAGCTTCAATGTCGTTCTGAAATGATTCTAAATTTTCAAATAATGCAGACACTAAATAGGGAAGGTCTCTGTCCTGGTTGTCATGAGTGTCATAACCATGCATTTGAACCATGATGACCTGTCGGTTCTGATTCAGGCTTGGTGCTGCTTCAATTAATCGGGCCGCCATTTTAAGTTGCTGCTGAAAGTTGCCTGCAGCGTGTCCGGTAGTAGAGGGATACATAACCGGTGTGTCGTTTGTGTTTTTCAGTATTGCACTTAGCTCGGCCGAGCTTTCGAGCGTACGAATATTTCGGTTCGCAAGTTCGGCCCCCAGAAGATTGGTGCGCTGGTGATCTTGAAGGTCATAAAATAGAACTTGCTCGTCAGGAATCCGATTTTCATCGTAGATTCGTGGGATATTGTTCACGCCCCGTGGGTCCACGGTAAATGTCGGCATGTTTAATGTCGTAGTAAAAAGCTGCGATCTGTCTAAAGAGATATTGGGGGTAATGGCCGTTGATTGCGGCTGCATTAGCTCCACCATTCTGGCTCCCCATCCCTCTCTTGCGTTGGGATTCATGCCGCCGCTCTGCCAGAGATTAACCTGAGAGTTATGCGAGCCAATAAATATAGGCATGGCATTGGCATTTTGCTCGATCATCTGTTTTGTCGTTGGCTGGCGGAGAGGGCCGACATTGGCCATCCAAGCGAGCTTGCCACTCTGATAAAGATTCGCCATGTTTTGACAGAAGGCGGGCGCGCCGAAGTCGGCCAAACCGAAATCAATGAGTTCGTCTTGCTCAAAGGCGAGATTCTGTCGGATATTTTTGTAGCGCTCATAAGAATCGTTTTGTGAAGGCACAATTAAGCCGAGTGAGTCCATGCCGCCGTGCAAAAAGACCATAACGAGAGTCTTAAAGTCAGTTGGCGCTGAACTGCTGGCAGCGGACATATTGCTGAGCAGCCCAAGGCCCGAGCCTAAGAATACATTGCTGGACGAAACACCGAATGAGGCCAACCCAGACTTTAAAAAGGTCCTTCTATTCATTATCAGCATTCCCTATTTTTGCTGTGAGTACTCTGGCGTTAGCGAAATCTGATAGATCAAACTGCCCAATAAACCGTCAATGTCGGTATTTCTATGGGTTTCCGATTGAAAGTAATCAGCCGACAGCGTGTGCTGTATTTTGGGCGAGAAATACTCGACCAGCTCACTTTTCATCGATGCAGAGAGCTGTCTTTGGGTCATGTATTCGTCGAGGAAGTCAATGACCTCGCTCAGCCCCGAGGCTTTCAGACGATCAATAAGCGGCGTTAAGTCGTGCACCACTGCATAGTTTAAATGCTCTGTGAATTCATCTGAGGGGTTGAGGGAGTACCAATAAGCGAGTTGCTCTCGAGTTGACACGTAAGCAGCTAGCGAGGCGTCTGAAACGATGGTTTCTGGAGTGATAACTTGAAGCTCGGGGGCGACCAAGCCCAGATCAGCGAATTGACCGTTGGGCGTGTATGTGGGGCTATAAAAATTAAATACGCTGTGTGCGCCTAAAAAAGTTTGGCTCGGTCGGTTTCCCAAATAGTTCTTGTTCTCCAGATAACTGTCGACATTGAACAGTCGGTTAAAGTTGACGAACTTCAAGAGAGGATCTTTAACTCTACCAAAGTGCTCCGATTGCTCCGACGGTGCTTTACGCGCCTCGGGGTCAAATAGTACGGCCTGCACCACTGACAGCAAATTTCCGCGCTCTCCGTCTTCGTTACTGTTAAAAACCGCAACCACCCGCGCTAAGTAATCTGTCGATGGATTGCTGGTAACAAAATTCTTGATCAAGTGGCGAGCGACAAAAGGTCCTAAATTCGGATGGTAAAATAAGCTGTCAATGACGACCTCGAGGCTCTCTGTCGCAGATGCCCCGGCCGGTACATAGTAATTGCGTAAAAGCTTCTTTTGCGTTTTTTGGTGAAAGTCCTCGTACGGCGTCATTGGAGCCAGGCGATCTTGCCATTCTACTGAGTGAAAGGTATCGCCAAACTTGTACGATGGTTGGTCTGCAAAGTACCAGCCTGTAAGAGCTGCGGCGTAGTTTTGTACGTCTACGGGGCTATAGGTCTGTATCGGTAGATTTGTCGCTTCATCGATTATCGGAGTGCCGTCTTGATTAAGCAGTTGCAAGCCTACTGTGAACAGCTGCATGACTTCTCGAGAAAAGTTTTCATCGGGCCGAATGTTTCGTTCAAGGTCCGCTTTTTCATTGCCAAGCATGGCGAGAAACATGCCCATCGCCGGATGTAAAGTTACCTCTCGAAGCAAATCTCTGTAGTTGCCAAAGGCATTGCGATGCAGGGTGTCGGCGTAACCCATCATTAATTCATCGTGGCCTGCGAAATCAAATCGATCTGAAATCACAAACATTTGGCTCAATGCGTAGGTCATCCGCTGACGCAGCTGGTCTGGACTGGAGAGGGCGTTGAGCATGAACGTCTCATGACTCAGCTGCCTGAAATTGGCGTTCTGACCACTATCGATGTCATTGAAATCAGCGGCTATTGATTTCCAGGCGCTGGTGTAAGAATGCAGATCCATGGTGGTCTGATCCTCGAACCAGCCTGCGGCGCCCTGCTCGATCAGTGCGTCAATATCGCCATCTCTTGGTCCGAACGTACCCTGATAGAGTAGACGAACAGCATCTGTCCGATCCTTGATCTTGGGTGTAGGAGGGGCAGTGCTTGCGAACAAGGGTAAGGCGTCCGGCGTTGGTAGCGATGGGGTAATATCAAGCGACGCGCGACCTACGCCACCTCGCCCGTCGGTAACCTCAAGGCGGATTGTAAACGTGCCAGCCATATCTGGCTCAAATTGCACAACGTCGGTGTCAACCTCCTCGAGTGAAGCATAACTTCCACTGGGTGAGTCGAGCTCCCATTGCATCGACAGCGTGTCTCCATCCTCATCGGTACTCGACGCGGATGTGACTTCTATAGCCTTACCTGCAATGTAATCAGCAGTTAAAGAGTCAATGACAGCCACTGGCGCTTTATTGCTGACCACCGGGGCGTTCGTGCCGGTGTCGCTTGAGCCACCACCACCGCCACCGCCACAACCTGCGACCAGAGCCATGACGGCACACCCAAAAAGGGTTTTGATTCGCGTTACGGTGAGGTGTTTTTTATGGATCGTGCTCAATATAAAGTGCTCAATGTAAAGTGCTCTCGACAATGCCCTTACCGGCTGTAGCAAGAAAACGCATGCATACAGGTCAGCCAGGACTATATCGAGGTGCTCTCTGCCTTCAAAGAGAAACAGCAAACTGTGTTACGGGTAGTTGATCTGTGCGGCTTAGGTAACGTTTCCGTTTAACAACTCTTCTACCCGTAGATACTCAGAAGGTTATTTTTTAGGTGACCATATAGGCAATAGCACTAATATTAGAATTGAGAGCACCAGAACAATTGCAACTGGGTCACTCGGAATAATCGAAAATTCGGGCGCTGCTGCAGTTGCCCCGATATTTGAAGCATAAGTCTGCGCTAACGCTGAGATTTCGGTGCCAGATTCCTGTAGCTGAACGAGACGATGACCCGTTGCCGCCATGTTAAAGCTCCAAAAAGCGTAGGTCATATTGAAAAAGAACAGTGTGCAAAGGCCAAAAGCTGACGCAGTAATTTTCGCTAAAAGATTATCGCTATATTTCTCACCCGTCACATTAGCCACACGAAAGGCGACCCAAACACTGAAAGCCATGGCAACTTGGTACATTCCAGTTCCTTGGTTGCTCTGCGCTTGAAGCATTAAAATATCCATTTCTGTCATTTTCTTATCTCCCGATAGTTTTCTTATTGTTATGTACCCGTCAGACAATACCCAATCGAAAATGAAGATGCAATCTGCGTCTAAACCGTTTTTCTGCTAGCTCCTGCCCAACATGCCCTTTGGTTACTCCGTTGTTAATACTGGGCGGTATTTTGATGATCATTAGCTTAATTTTCTTGTGGTGATTCTATTATTTTTGGTCAAATCTAGCGCATGGTTTTCAACCAGCCTGTAACCCCGCCGGCATTTAAATTTCGGTTTCAGTTAATGTTCAGTGTGCCCGTTTACGCCCTATTATTTTCTTGACCCGTTTCTCTGTGAAGCGTAGCGTCTCGCATGTTTTTTTAAACTGTACTCATTGCACCGAACTAGAATTAAGGAGAGCTTTATGCCAGACGCTTTTATTGTTGATGCATGCCGCACACCCCGTGGCATTGGTAAAGTAGGCCGCGGATCTCTTGCGCATTTGCACCCCTCTTACTTGGGCTCTACGGTTCTGCGTGCTCTTGCTGAGCGTAATA
>CAJQLP010000103.1 GCA_905479205.1 uncultured Luminiphilus sp. | reverse complement strand
GCTCTCAAGATGAGCCAGGATCCGGTCGATGGCGTCCTGCTCCTCGATGCAAGCGATGACTTTGACAGACCCACCGCAGCGACTGCAAACCTCAATGTCGATATTGAACACGCGCTTGAGTCGCTGGCCCAGGACATCGCGACGTGCCGTTCAGCGGGTGAGCGAACTTCAGTATTGGCGATTCGTTTCACTCCTTTGCCGCGTTTGGCTGGCGTGACCATCCCTCGCCAGCGGGGCGTGGGAACTCGGTGTGTATGGACGAAACCTTGCCGACGAAAGGGAAGTAGTGGGGGGATTCGACGTCGCGGCCTTCGGTGTTACGGATGTCGCCTATTATGAGCCTCGGCGTTACTTTGCATCTGTCCGCTATATGGGTGGAAGTCGCCGTTGACCAAGGGCGGGGCCAGTGCTCCCTTCAGGATGACAATAGCCCGCCGATTGAAAAAACTACTGCTGCCAACAATTTTTTTGCAAAAACCTAGCTAACCATGGTTTTCTCGATTGCCTCGGATTCTGCTTGGATCGTTCTCGGCCATCCATGGTCTCCACGATCGCCCCACATCCTGTTGGGATCGTTCTCGGCCATCCATGGCCTCCACGATCGCCCCACATCCTGTTGGGCACCCGCGCCCTCCGGGCGCGTGTTCAGCTGTCTGCCGCAGATCAACAAAAAAAGGGCCGCCGGTGGCGACCCTTTCCTGTTGATTGGTGGAGGCGGCGGGAGTTGAACCCGCGTCCGCCAGTACTCTGCCATTGGCTCTACATGCTTAGTTTCCGTTTATTGATTTAGCGCTCTACAGCCCAACGGGCAGGACGTAGATTGCGATTCCCTAATGTTTTAGCAGTTGATTACGGGAAGGAACCCCCTGCGATCCAGTTCTATATGACAGTCGCAAGCTCGGTACTGGCACCTTGCTATAGACCGCCAGGGCCGAAGCACCTGGATGGTGTTACAAAGGGCTACTTACGCAGCCAGTTGTGCACCGTAGTTGTCGTCATTGGCAACTAATAGTTTGCAGCTTTGGATTTACGTGATTGGCTACCATCACGACATGCACCGCAGGTTTCGTTACCGTCGTCGAATCCATAACGCCCCCAGTCGGTGTAGTATAGCGCACAGCTGCTGTGTTCACCCAGCGCCATTTTTACGACTTATGGCAATGCATAACGACCATGACAACACTTTTTAATGTCTAATCAACGCCCATTGCCCGTTTGGTAGAGGAATTACGATGGAGTTACGTCAGGAAGAGCAGTTATTCCGCAGCGGTATTGCCGCTTTACAGGCGGGTAATGCCAGCGAAGCTCGCGCAAATTTCCAGGCGGCGGTTGATGCGAACGTTGCAACAGCGCGAAGCTGGCTAGGAATGGCGCTCGCGTGTTTGTCGCAAAGCGATATTCCGAGCGCTGAGGCGGCGCTTGATCAAGTGCTCAAAGCAGAGCCTCATAATTTGCGTGCTCTTATCATGAAAGGCGACATTTTACAGGGGCGATCCGAAAACCAGGCCGCGTCGGCACACTTTGGGCTCGCGTTGCGTCTGTCGGCGGCGTTGACCGATATGCCTGCCCAGTTAAAAGCGGATATCGATCGTATTGCCGCGCGCCAGCAGGAATTGATGCATTTATTTAAAGAGCATTTGTACGAAAGCCTGGCGGCTGCAAATTATAAAAGAGCAGAGGCTAGTCAGCGTTTTAACGACTCCCTCGATATGCTTTTGGGACGGCTAGAGCGACCCGACCCCGGCTTAACGTTTCCCCAGGCTCCCCACATATACTTTCTACCCAATGTCCCGTACCACACGTTTTACCCTGAGCACGAGCTGCCTTGGTTAAAAGAGCTCGAAGCTCACACCGATGTCATTGAGGCGGAATTACAGGCGTTATTGCTTAATGAGGCAGAGAAATTCTCCCCTTATATTCACAGTGGTATCGATCGCCCACAGCAAGGTGTAACTGAGCTGCTCGACAGCCGTGACTGGACATCCGCATACCTTTGGGAAGATGGGCGGCCGAACGCGGATAATATGGCCCTGTGCCCAAAAACCACGGCGCTGCTCAGTGAGCTGCCACTAACCTTGATAGAGGGATTTGCGCCGTCGGTGCTCTTTTCTAAGTTAGATGCTGGCGCTCGCATTGAACCCCATACCGGCATGCTGAACACCCGTTTAATTTGCCATTTGCCACTCGTGGTTCCACCCGACTGTGCGCTTCGTGTTGGCGATGAAACACGTCAAACGCAGCGAGGAGTTGCTTGGGCTTTCGACGACAGCGTCAATCACGAGGCGTGGAACAATAGTGATACCGATCGCGTAATTTTGTTATTTGATGTCTGGCGTCCCGATGTCAATGCGCAAGAGCAACACTTTATTAAAGCCCTGCTCGAGGGTGTGTCGAGCTATCGTTTATGAGAAATGTTGTGAAAGGAGAGCATGAGTAATGGTATGTCGTTCAGTAATGCTATTCGCAGGTGCCGTAGGGCTATCGCTTGGTTTATCGTTTTCTTCGCAGTGGTCGCTTGCAGCACATAACGCCACACCGACACTCACTAAAGAAATGATTGCTGAGCACATCAAGACGGGTGAAATGGAGGCCAGCCCTCTCTTTCAAACCCAAGCGCAACGTCGCATAGTTTTTGCGAACACCAGTTATTTTGCGCCGGTTAACCAGATTGAGCGAAGCACAAAGCCACTGACTCTTAGCAATAACTTTCGAGATTTCTCGGCACTGACTTATGAGGTAGACGGGGAGCGCTTTTCACTCGAGAGCTTTTTATCCTCTGATGCACTGATGGGCATGGCGGTGTTGCAAGAGCGCGATGTTTTATTCGAGCACTACGCACCGGACCATGGCCCAGCCAGTCGGTGGATTTCGTTCTCGGTGACAAAATCGGTCTCATCAATGCTTATTGGTGTGGCACTAAATGATGGCTATATCAGAAGCTTAGACGATCGCGTTGCAGACTATTTGCCGCGCCTCGCAGGCACTGCTTACGGTGAAGCGTCCATAGAAGATTTACTGCACATGGGCTCTGGCGTCGAATGGAATGAAGATTATGAAGACCCCGAGTCGGATGTGTCGATAGCGGGTGCCCTGAATGGTATTGCACTTACAAGGTACCTTGGCACGCTGCCGCGCATGAATGCGCCTGGCGAAGTATTCAATTACAACACCGGCGAAGCCAACCTTGTTGGAGAGGTGCTTCGTTCGGCCATTGGTATGAACGCGGCACCTTATTTGGCGGCAAAAATCTGGCAACCTTTTGGGATGGAGCACAGTGCGAGTTGGCTGCTCGATGCACCTAATGGTCGTGAGACTGGCGGTTGTTGTATCAGCGCTTCAGTCAAGGATTATGCGCGTTTGGGGTTATTTGCGATGAATGATGGTGTGCTGCCTGATGGCACTCGGGTATTGCCCGAGGGCTGGATGCGCGCAAGTACAACGCCATTTAAGGGCGAGGCGGACTATGGATACATGTGGTGGTTGCTTGGCGATGGTAGGTATCAGGCTAGCGGGATTTTTGGACAGAAGATTTTTATAAACCCCAGCAAGAAGGTCGTGATCGCCGTGCACAGCAATGCAGCATCAGCGACAGGTAGCGATTACGCCAATCACTTGAATGCCGTTTTAGAGGCGATTGATAACGCGATTTAAGGAAGATGCCGACGATGACTAAAAGACCAAATCCGCTCGATAAATACGCTCGGTTTGTGAACCCAGGTGTCGTGCAGTGGATAGGCGTTCGACCTAAGCGCAAGCTGCCGCTGCAGTCCTTGGAGACCGTTGATGCCGTCGCGGAATACGGTTTAGCGGGCGATCACCGTATGATCAAGACGCCGGGTTCAGGTCGTCAAGTAACGTTCATATCACAAGAGTTTATAGACCAAATTCAGCATTTCACAGGTTATGAGGTTATTGATCCGGCTACTTTGAGGCGGAATATTGTGGTCTCCGGCTTGAATTTGAACTGCCTGCGTAGGCAGCGTTTCAGAGTTGGCTCGGCACTTTTTGAGGCGACTCAGCTATGCCATCCGTGTGCTCGTATGGAAGAGGCTTTGGGGGAGGGCGGCGTTGCGGCCATGATCGGCCACGGTGGGATTTGTGCGCGCATTCTTGAAAGCGGCGTCATTAAATTGGGTGATGCCATCACCGTTATAGACAGTACGGAGAACTGATTAATGGATGCACAAGAGATTCACATTATCGAATTTAAGGGCACCGGAGTATTTAACCCCGAAACGTTAGAGGCTGTGCACACGGAGCTCGATGCTGTTATAGCCGATGAGTCGATTACCGCAGTTTTTTTACGCGGGGAGGGTAAGAGCTTTTCACAGGGTCTCGATTTAGAGTATTTGATGGCCCATCAAGAGATTTTTAGCGAATTCGTGACCGCGACAATGGATTTGGCAGCAAGATTAATGGCATTTCCTGTGCCGGTTGTGAGTGTTGTGAACGGCCACGCATTTGGGCTCGGAGCGATGCTAGTACTTGCTTCTGATTATGCGGTGATGCGTGAAGATAGAGGCTTTTTCTGTTTACCCGAGATTAATATCGGTATGACGCTCACAGTCCGAATGAATGCGCTGGTGCAGTCCAGAATGTCTCCGATAGCGGTTAGAGATTGCCTGCTAACCGGCGCTCATATTCCGGCGCATCAAGCGTTGCAGTTGGGTATCGTAGATGCAATCGCGCCTGAGGAAGAGCTGTATACACGGGCCGTTGAGCTGTCAGAGCCTATGCGCGGAAAGCCCAGGCACTTGCTGAGTGGTTTGAAGTACGGGCAGAACAAGGTGCTGGTGGACCTGATTAAATCGGATGCGGCAGATGACCCGATTACTGCACCGACCTTTTGGTCATCAAGGGTAATCTAACCGCGCTAAGAGCTCGAATTACTGGGTAACATTGGCGCGGACTATGCGCGCCTTTTGGCGCTGCCAATCCCTGTCTTTCTCGCTGTCACGCTTGTCGTGTTGCTTCTTACCTGCGGCGAGACCGACTTTGGCTTTGACAAGGTGGCCTTTCCAATACAGCGCTGTGCATACACATGTTTGACCTTTCTGTGCGACTGCAGCACTAATTTGAGCAAGCTCTTTTTTATTCAACAGCAGCTTGCGTGTACGCGTAGGTTCCGTGACATAGTGCGTAGAGACCGTTTCTAGCGGGGTTATATTGGCCCCATAAAGGTAAGCTTCTCCCTGATGCATTTGCACAAACGAGTCTGTGAGCTGCACTTTCCCGGCGCGTAACGCTTTTACCTCCCAGCCAGCAAGCGAAACGCCTGCTTCGAAGGTGTCGAGTATTTGGTAGTCAAACCGAGCACGGCGATTTTGCGCGATTGTGTTGTCGGATGCCTTTTTTTTGGATTTCGATTTTGCCATCCACTCATTATACGCCGCGAGAGTAAAAGAAGCGTTATAAAAGTTACTCTTTGGCTGCGTGCTGTGTCCTCAGAGGGGTAAACTTAACGCTGACTTGCAGTGGCGCAACGTGCGGATTTTTGGCGGTTCATGTGTATCGGTAGCGGGAGAAAGCACTAATGCTTGACGACAATGTTCCAAGGCCATGGCAGGGGCAGACAACACTTGTGTTTGCGCTCGCGGCCGTTGCTGTCGGACTGGGTAACTTTTTCCGGCTTCCTTATTTGATGGGCGAGCATGGCGGTGCGCCTTTCTTCATTGCTTACATGCTTACTGTTGCCAGCGTATCAGCGCCTCTTTTGGCCGCGGAAGTGATGCTAGGCAGCAGCGGTAGGGGCTCGCCTGTGGGTGCCCTACGCTGGGCGGCAGACCAATCAGGGCGATCGAGTTATTGGAGCTGGTTGGGTGGTCTGCAAAGTGGTGTGGCGCTCTTGCTGGCCGCGAAGCTATTGATTCTGGCCTTGTGGGCTATGGATCGAGCACAGCTGATAAACGCAGGTGGCCTCGCTTCGGCGAGCGGTGTTGACGTTGCAGAGAGCTTTGTTCAGCTCGCTGCGGATCGTAACCGGTTTATCACGTTCGCCTTTTGGCTTTTGCCGCTCGCCGCATTGCTCGTTGCGCTCGGACCTGCTTACGCGATGGGCCTTATCGCATGGCTCGGTTTGCCTGCTATGGCGGTTTCATGTGTTGGTTTGATTGGTTACGCACTGGACTACGGCAATCTTCAAGAGGCGGGTGAATTTTTGTTTGCTCGAAATTATGATCAATTCGATATTGAATCTGCTATGGCGGGTGTCATAAGCGGTATGTATACCCTCGGGGCAGGCTTGGGCATTGGTTTGTGTTTTGGTGGGCGCGCCCCCACCACTTTGCCACTGTTGCGCGCGGTTGCCGCGGCTGCAGTTATTGATATGGCTTTCGTACTGGCTATTGCGATTGCCGTCGTACCGCTGCTCTTTGAAACAAATATCGCGCCCAGCGAAGGTGTCTCGTTCGTTTTTGTCAGCATTCCTTACGCTTACGCAAACCTGCCTTCAGGCGACATCTACGGAGCCATTTTTTTCGGTTTGCTCGCGAGTGCAATGGTCTTCGCTATGGTGGCGTTGATGGAGCCCGCAGTAATGGTCATGCGTAAAGAGTGGCAATGGAATCGCGGTGCGGCGGCCATCGCTGTATCCTCGTTCGTGTTTGGTCTGGCTTTGATAATGCGTGACATGAACGCGCCTTGGGGCGGCGTGGTCTCAGGGCTTATCGATATTGGTGTGCCCATTTCTTCAATAGCTCTCGCGTTTTTTGTCGGTTGGCGAATGCCACGACCTATTGTGCGTGGCGAGTTTTTTAGGGAGCCTCGCTGGCTGTTCCTGCTGTGGTGGGAGTTGGTGCGAATCGTGACGCCAGTCACTGTTGTTGCGGCTATGGCATGGTTGCTATTTTTTCAGTCTGTCGGGACCTGAGGTAGAATAGCGCGATGACCACCATCGATCGCAGCGCCCTTTTAATGCACCCAGCTACTCATATCTATGAGTTAGTTGCCGATATCGAGCGCTACCCAGAGTTTTTGAATGGTTGTGTAGATGCTCAGATCCTAGAGCGCGATGTCACTACGGTACAGGCGAGGCTCGGGCTTTCACGGGCGGGCATCAGTCATAGTTTTGTCACTCGAAATACCATGCAGCCCCATGACTTAATTACGCTTACTTTGGTCGATGGTCCTTTTGAGCAGTTTGCTGGGGAGTGGCGCTTTAAAGCATTGGGGGCTGATGCCTGCAAAGTATCGCTGACGCTCGATTTTCGTCTGCGCAGTGGCTTAATCAATGCGGCGGCAGGGCGGCTATTTGACAAGGTGGCGCTTGACCTCGTCGATGCTATTGTTAAACGCGCAGGCGTTATTTATGGAAAACAGCCAGTATGAGTGAAAAAATTTCAGTTGAAGTCGCTTACGCTTTACCCGATGCGCAGCGTATTGAGCGCTTAGATGTAGAGGCAGGCACTACTGCGATGGAGGCGGTTCGGCTCTCGGGTATTGACCAGCACTTTGAAGATCTTGTTTTGGAGGACGCGCTCATGCTCGGTGTGTTCGGTAAAGCGGTGCAAGCCAGTCATGTGCTGAGCTCCGGGGAGCGCGTTGAAATTTACCGTCCCCTACTAATAGACCCTAAAGAGGTTCGTAAACAGCGCGCGGCGAAGGCAAAAGCAGAGCGCGCTGACTCCTGAGTAGGCCGCTTGCGACAGGCTTGTTGAGATCCTAGTTTTGAACCTCGAAGCTCTCGTCGCTGTCCATGGCTTCTCGTGGCGACGCCCACTCGGGCAGCATGTCACCCGTGACACTCGCAAGCTCATCGCCCTCAAAGTATACGGTGAGCACGTTTTCTTCTCGTGTGTCGGTGCCATTACGCAGTGTGTAGCGATAATCCCAGCGATCCTCATTGAAGGTATCTTCGATTAAAGGCGTCCCCAAAATAAACCGCACCTGCCGGCGCGTCATGCCTTGTTGTAACTGCTCGACCATCTCGGGAGTAATAATATTGCCTTGTTCGACATCGATGCGATAAACGCCTGGGAAACCAATATTAGTTCCACAGCCGGCGAGAAATAGAGAAAAACAGAGGAAAAAGACGCTCAGAGGGCGTTTTACACGAGTAATTGACATCACACTTGGGTTCCACAGGTTTACGAACACTGGCATCATACCTTGGTTTATTGCCTGACGAGAAATACTGAATGCCCAGCGAAAATGTAGAACTACGCAAGGCCGGCTTAAAGGTCACCCTACCGCGCATTAAAATCCTGCAAATGCTGGAGAGCACGTCTGAAACCTCAGAGCATTTAAGTGCCGAGGACGTGTATCAGCGTCTTCGGGATTCCGGTGAAGATGTGGGTCTAGCGACGGTTTATCGCGTCCTGACTCAGTTTGAAACGGCGGGACTTGTGGTGCGCCATAATTTCGAAACGGGCCACTCTGTTTTTGAGCTCGCGCCGGAAGATCACCATGATCATATGGTTGATGTTGAGAATAATGAAGTCATTGAGTTTCTCGACCCCATTATAGAGCAGCGGCAGCATCAAATTGCCGATGAGCATGGTTTTGAAATTATCGATCATTCCCTCGTACTGTACGTGCGCAAAAAGCCTTAAGTTGTCAGTGTCCTTTAGCTCGCGACAGCATGTCTTGTGCATGGGCGCGTGAGCTTTCAGTCATGTCGACACCACCTACCATGCGCGCGATTTCATCAATACGCCCCTCTGCGTTGAGCAGCTCTAGATCTGTTTGAGTCGCTTGGTCACTGGATCCTTTGCTGACCTTAAAGTGATGCTGCCCCTGCGAGGCGACTTGGCCAAGATGCGTCACGCAAATCACTTGAACAGACTGAGCTAGACGCCGCAGCAGCGTGCCAACGACCTCAGCGACACCGCCGCCAATTCCGACGTCGACTTCATCGAAAATCATCGTCGGCGCAGTAACGTTCTCCGAGGCTGCAACTTGGAGGGCAAGACTAATTCTCGACAGTTCACCCCCAGACGCAATCTTGGGAAGAGGGCCCGCTTTGCTTCCTGGGTTGGTACTGACCAAGAACTCCACTTCTTCAGCACCTCTCGGACTTAATTCGCCGCTGGGCACCGGAGTGAGCTCCACCACAAACTGGCATCGTTCCATGCCAAGCTGTGACAAGGTCATGACGACGCTATCCGCCAGTTTTTTTGCGGCTTTTGTTCGTGCTTTCGATAATTTTTTTGCCGCTTTTTGGTAGTCGGCACGGAGTATTTCGAGCCGTCCAGCGAGCTCTGCGAGATGCTCGTCGCCGCCTGCAAGGTTGGCAAGCTCTTCGGTCATAGCCAAATGATGAGCGGGAAGCGCTTCTGGGAGAACGCGATGTTTGCGAGCGAGTGCATTAATGGTATCGAGGCGCGACTCTACTTCGCTCAATCGCTGGGGATCTAACTCGAGCCCTTCACCGTAGTGGCGTAACTCTTGTCGCGCTTCCTCTATCTGAATGTCCGCCGACGCCAACAGTTCGCGAATATTGGAAACGAGCTTCTCATCATGGCGATCGTCATCGATTAGGGCTTTGAGCCGCGTAATCTGTTCTTGGGCTAACTCGCAGCCGTCGTTTGCTTGGTTTGTGCTATCCCGCAGAAAGTCGGCATTGCTAAGCAGCTTATGTTCGCTTTCCAGCTCATTGAACTCGCCGGCGCGCACGGCAATTTCGTCGAGTTCCGATACTTGGTAGGCCAGTAAGTCACGGCGGGCATTGTCCGCGTCGGATTGCCCTGCGATCCGAGCATAGTCATCCGAGAGCACTTTATAATTTTTAGCAATGTTTGCGACCGCCTCAGCGGAGGTTTGGGCGCCCGCATAGGCATCGAGCAGCTCTCTTTGTGTGCTGCCTCGCAGAAGCGACTGATGTTCATGCTGGCTGTGAATATCGACCAGCAGTTGTCCGATATCGCTACAGTCAGCCAGTGTTGCTGGTGTGCCGTTAATAAACGCTTTCGATCTCCCCTCAGCACTTACTATCCGTCGGAGTATGCACTCATCATCATCGGTCGCTAATTCTCGGGAAGAAAGCCATAGGCGGGCGGCTGGAACATGAGTTAAATCGAATCGTGCTGAAATGTCGGCTTTTTTCGCGCCGGGCCTGACCGTTCGTGCGTCTGCTCGATCGCCTACGCACAAGCTAAGCGCATCGAGCATAATGGACTTACCGGCACCCGTTTCTCCCGTGATGACGGTCATTCCCGACGTTAGCTCGACCGTGATGTTGTCCACGATGGCGAAGTCTTTGATGGCAATTTCTCTGAGCATTGATGGCCTTCCTGCAAGAGCCTAACCTTATATCTTAATGTACGTACTGAGGAAACGTCGAATGACGTGCTTTGCCGTCATGGCAGGCTATGCTACAACCTGTATACGAAAACTTCTTTGAGTATTTATGGATAAAGAACTGACATATCGAGCTACTGAACTACTGCGAACGCTGGTTGAAATGCATATTCGCGATGGTCAGCCAGTCGGGTCAAAATCATTGCATGCTGCTAGCGGTATGCCGGTTAGCCCCGCGACTATTCGCAATATCATGGCCGATTTGGAAGATCGTGGTTACCTTGTGTCTCCTCACACTTCGGCAGGGAGAATCCCCACGCCACAAGGCTATAGGCTGTTTGTCGATACGCTCTTACAGGTGCAACCCATCGATGCGAGAGCTTTCGAAGCCTTAAAAGGTGAGTTAAACCCCAATAGGTCAACTAAAGAACTTGTGCAGAGTGCATCGAACCTCCTCGCACAGATTACCACCCAGACTGGCATCGTAACGGTTCCACGTCCGGATGTTCAGCATTTGCGGCAAGTCGAGTTTCTACCTTTGGCGGAAAATCGTGTCTTGGTGATTTTGGTGCTCAATGAACGCGAGGTACAAAATCGTATTATTGAATTGCCAAGATCGATGACTGAACGGCAGTTAAAAGCGGCCGCGGAGCTGATTAATCAGCGCTATGCTGGGCGCGATCTGGTCGATTTAAAGACCGGAATCATTCACGAGATGAAAGTTGCTCGAGGGCAAATAGATGAGTACATGGCTGCCGCACTCGATCTCGCCAATCAAGCCCTTGATGCCGAGGAGGGCAACGATGACTATGTTGTCGCAGGCGAGAATCACTTGCTCGGTCAGACCCGACCCGAAGATTTCGGTAAATTGCGTGAGCTATTTGACGCTTTCGAGAGTAAGCGCGACATTTTGGACCTTCTCGATCGCAGTTCTCGGGCGGACGGGGTGCAAATTTTCATTGGTGACGAGTCAGGTTTTGATGTTTTTGGCGATTACTCCGTGGTTACCGCGCCTTACACTCAGGGCGCTAGGACGCTTGGTGTGCTGGGCGTCATTGGCCCCACCCGAATGGCTTACGAACGCGTAATTCCTATGGTCGATGTGACCGCGAAGCTCTTGAGCGTCGCACTGTCGAGATAATAGTCGAGATAAGAGTCGAGATAAGAGTCGAGATAAGAGTCGAGATGAGTGTCGAGGTGAGTGCACGACAAGCGGCGGTGTGAAAATCACATAACATCGTCGATTAGCATCAAATTCAGCGTCTTTAGTCCTTAGATAGCGACCAACCCCTTGAAAGCGAGCCAAGGCGTCCCCATAACGGGCCTGACAGCGTTTGCGCGTCTCGAGCGAGGCGTAATTATCAGAGGAAATCCCATGTCAGACGACAAGCACGATTATGTCGAGGGGGACGATGAGTCCACTGTCGGCGACAATATTGATAGCACCGGAGTTGATAGCACCGGAGTTGATAGCACCGGAGTTGAGAGCACCGGGGACACTGTAGAAGGAGAAGAGGAAGAAACTTCCCTTGAGCAGCTTGTCGAGAAACTAGAAGTTGACTTGGAAGAGGCGCGCGAAGCTGCTCTTCGCGCACAGGCAGATGCCATCAACGTTCAGCGTCGCGCAGAAGCTGAAGTGGATAAGGCCAGAAAGTTTGCATTGGAACGTTTTGTCGGTGAGATGCTGCCGGTGGTCGATAACCTTGAGCGGGCGCTCATTGCAGCGGGTGAGAGCGATACTGCAAAGCCGATTATTGAAGGCGTTGAATTGACGTTAAAAAGCTTCGTCGACGCTCTCAAAAAGAACGGTGTTGAACACGTAGACCCCATGGGTGAGCCCTTTGATCCACAGACAGCGCAAGCGATGAGTATGGTTGAGAATCCCGATGTTGAACCCAATACAGTCATCGCTGTGATGCAAAAAGGATACACCTTGAATGGTCGTCTCGTTCGGCCTGCGATGGTCATGGTTAGTAAAGCACCGCAATAAATTCCCGCTGGAGACCTTGAAATAGTGCCACGCGCACCCATTTAAAGGTACAAGCAAGCACGCTGGGTGGGACCCGGCTGAAAGGAGAAAGTAATGGGTAAAATTATTGGTATTGACTTGGGGACCACTAACTCTTGTGTCTCTATTTTAGAAGGTGGTAAGCCGCGCGTTATTGAAAATGCCGAGGGCGGCCGCACCACGCCATCTGTTGTTGCATACACCGATGACGGTGAAATTCTGGTTGGCCAGTCAGCGAAGCGACAGGCTGTGACTAACCCGGTGAACACGCTGTTTGCCGTCAAGCGTCTAATCGGCCGTCGATTTGACGACGATGTTGTACAAAAAGACATCAAGATGGTGCCTTACAATATTGTAAAAGCTGACAGTGGCGACGCCTGGGTCAAAGTTAAAGACAACGCGATGGCGCCACCTCAGGTATCCGCGGAAGTTCTGCGCAAGATGAAGAAAACGGCCGAGGAATTCCTTGGTGAGCCCGTTACCGAGGCGGTAATTACGGTGCCTGCGTACTTCAATGACTCTCAGCGTCAAGCCACAAAAGACGCGGGCAAAATTGCCGGTCTAGAAGTAAAGCGCATCATTAACGAGCCAACCGCTGCGGCGCTGGCATACGGTATGGACAAGGCTAAGGGTGACCGTACTGTTGCGGTATACGACTTGGGTGGTGGTACCTTCGATATTTCCATTATTGAAATCGCTGAAGTCGACGGTGAGCATCAGTTTGAAGTGCTGGCAACCAACGGTGACACGTTCTTGGGCGGTGAGGACTTCGATCTACGGTTGATTGAATACCTCGCGAGCGAGTTCAAAAGTGACAGCGGCATTGACCTGCACAGTGACCCTCTAGCGCTTCAGCGCTTGAAGGAAGCCGCGGAGAAAGCCAAGATCGAGCTGTCGAGTGCGCAGCAGACTGAAGTCAACTTACCTTATATTACCGCTGACGCTACCGGTCCTAAGCACTTAGTAGTTAAGTTATCGCGTAATAAGTTGGAGTCGCTCGTCGAGGATTTAGTAAAGCGTTCACTCGAACCTCTGAAGACGGCGTTGCAGGACTCAGGTCTGTCAAAGAGTGAAATTGACGAAATTATCTTGGTTGGCGGCCAGACACGTATGCCCATGGTGCAGGCGGCGGTCTCGGATTTCTTCGGAAAAGAACCTCGCAAAGACGTGAATCCTGACGAAGCAGTAGCGATGGGCGCATCTATTCAGGGTGCGGTGTTGTCTGGAGACGTCAAGGACGTGCTTCTTTTGGACGTGACTCCTCTGACGCTGGGTATTGAAACAATGGGCGGTGTAGCGACACCGTTAATCGAGAAGAACACGACGATTCCTACTAAGAAATCGCAAGTGTTCTCGACCGCTGAAGACAACCAAACTGCAGTAACGATTCACGTTGTCCAAGGTGAGCGTAAGCAGGCATCAGAAAACAAATCGCTAGGACGTTTTGATCTTGCTGATATCCCACCTTCCCCTCGTGGTGTTCCTCAGGTTGAAGTGACCTTCGATTTGGATGCGAATGGCATTTTGAATGTATCAGCTAAGGACAAAGCGACGGGCAAAGAGCAGTCAATCCGGATTACTGCGTCAGGTGGTCTATCGGAAGAAGAAGTCGAGAAGATGGTTCAGGATGCTGAAGCCAATGCCGAAGCTGACAAGAAGTTCGAAGAGCTCATTACAGTGCGCAACACCTGTGATGGGATGGTTCATGCTGCTCGTAAAACTTTGGAAGACGCAGGTGAGCATGCAAGTGATGACGAGCGTGCAGCGATTGAGTCGGCTATTGCTGAAGCAGAGGCGGCACTCAAGAGCGATGACAAGGATGCGATTGAAGCTGCAACCACCAAGATAACCGAGGCGACGGGTGCTGTTGCTCAGAAGATGTATGCCGCCCAGCAGGCAGCTGAAGGTGCGCAAGCAGATTCAACGGGTGCTGACGCTAACGAGTCCGACATGGGTGACGATGTCGTCGATGCTGAGTTTGAAGAAGTGAAAGAGGACGAGAAAAAGTGATGACTCGATGGGCGGTATCGAAAGCCGCCTACTGAGCACACAAGACCCAAGTCCTGGGTTAAAATGTTGATCTGACGCGGGCCCTGGTTGCCCGCGTATTTTTTGTGACGAGCGTGCTTTTGCGCGCATTGAATGGTACAGGCAGGCTGGAAAAATATGTCCAAGCGTGACTATTACGAAATTTTAGGGATTGATCGTTCAGCAACTGATCCGGAGGTTAAAAAAGCCTACCGTCGAATTGCCATGAAATTTCATCCCGATCGCAATCCTGACGATCAGGATGCCGATCATAAGTTCAAAGAAGCGACTGAAGCTTACGATGTTCTGATGAACAAAGAGAAGCGTGCGGCCTATGACCAATTTGGCCATGCCGGCGTTGATCAGTCCATGGGCGGCGGAGGCGGATTCCAAGGCGGTGGGTTCAGCGACATCTTTGGAGATGTGTTCGGTGACATCTTTGGCGGTGGAGGTGGCGGTCGGCGCGGTCCTCAGCGGGGCTCTGATCTACGATATACGCTAGAAATTAGCCTCGAAGAAGCCGTTCGTGGTACTACCACAGAAATCAAAGTGCCTTCGCTGCAACATTGTTCAACGTGTGATGGCAGCGGCGCTAAACCGGGTAGTAGCCCTATTAGCTGTGGCGGCTGTGGAGGTTCTGGTCAAGTCCGCATGCAGCAGGGTTTTTTCCAAGTCCAACAGACATGTCCTCAATGCCGTGGTCGTGGCAAAACAATCTCCGACCCTTGTGGTGACTGTCGTGGTCAGGGCTTGGTGGAGAAAACTAAGACCCTTTCTGTCAAAGTTCCTCCGGGTGTCGATACGGGTGACCGCATACGGCTGAGTGGTGAAGGTGAGGCTGGTCCTGCTGGCGGGCCGGCAGGCGATTTATTTGTGCAGATGTCAGTTAGGCAGCATCCGCTGTTTGAACGTGATGGACGCCATTTATTCTGCGAAGTCCCCATTAATTTTGTTGATGCTGCGCTGGGAGGGGAGCTTGAGGTCCCCACTCTTGATGGCAAGGTCAAGTTAAAGATACCTTCGGAAACGCAGACAGGAAAAATGTTCCGTTTACGTGGCAAAGGTGTTCAACCGGTCCGCGGTGGCCCCATTGGGGATTTGATGTGCCGTGCTGTCGTGGAGACGCCGGTTAATTTAAGTGCGGAGCAGAAGCAGTTATTAGAGCAGCTTCGTTCCACCCTTACAGAAGGTGGTAATGAGCAGTCGCCGCGTCAGCATGGCTGGTTTGAGGGCGTTAAATCCTTTTTTGACGGGATGACTAAGTAATGACGGTGCGAGTTGGCGTAACAGGTGCTGCAGGTCGTATGGGCCGTATGCTCATTGAGGCCATTGGCGAAAGTGAGCAGGGTATCGATCTGAGAGCCACGATTGAGCGTCCTGAAAGTGCGCTTGCTGGTGTAGATTCGGGCGAGCTAATTGGTGGGGAAGCCAACACCGTCGTCATCGTGAGCGATCTCGCTACGGTCATCGGTGATATCGATGTGCTGATCGACTTCACAGTGCCAGCGGCGACCCTCGCAAATGCAGAACTTTGCGCTGCTCATGGAGTTGCCATGGTGATCGGCACGACAGGGTTTACTGTCGAGCAGGAACGAATGCTCTTTTCGCACGATTCCAAAATAGCCCTATGTAAGGCATCTAACTTTTCCACCGGCGTTAACCTTGCTTTTAAATTACTTGAGCAGGCGGCGGCGGTGCTCGGAGATGATGTTGATATTGAAATTGTCGAGGCACACCATCGACATAAAATTGACGCTCCATCAGGTACGGCACTCAGTATGGGCCAAGTGATCGCCGATACCTTGGGGAGAGATCTCAATAAAGTCGCAGTCTATGGTCGTGAAGGCCAAACGGGTGCTCGTGAGCGAGACACCATTGGTTTTGCGACAATCCGCGCAGGCGATGTTGTTGGTGACCATACGGTTATTTTTGCCGCCGACGGTGAGCGGTTAGAGATTACACATAAGGCCAGCTCTCGGATGTCATTCGCACGCGGCGCTGTCCGAGCTGCAGCTTGGTTGGCGAACCAAGAACCCGGCAAGTACGACATGCAGGACGTCTTGGGTTTTAAATAATTAACGAGAAATAAGTCATGAATACGAGCCCCCATATTGTAGACATAGACGAGAGTAATGCTCAGCAATTACTCATTGAAGAATCTAATCATCGACCCGTAGTTGTCGACTTTTGGGCAGATTGGTGCGAGCCGTGCAAGCAACTGATGCCGCTTTTGGAAAACTTAGCCAATGAGTACGCGGGTGCTTTCCTGCTAGCCAAGGTTAATGCTGACGAACAGCAAATGCTTGCCAGTCAGCTAGGTGTTCGCAATTTACCCACGGTGATGGTTATCAAAGATGGCCAGCCCGTCGACGGTTTTACTGGCGCTCAGCCCGAATCGGTCGTCCGCGAACTTTTGCAAAAATATTTGCCGTCACCTTGGGACGCGAAAATCAGCGAAGCAGCAGCGTTACTTCAACAAGGTGATGTCACGGGCGCAGTTAGTTTACTCCGGGCAGCTTGGGAAGAATCGGGGAAACTATTGGATGTCGCGCTGGCCTACGCAGGGGCCTTGGTGGAGGCAAACCGCCTAGATGATGCAGAGGCGGTCTTGAGCGATATTCGCATGGTGGATCAAAACGCTCATTATGAGCAGCTGATGGCTCAAATTGAGCTTAAGCGAGAAGCAGCGGATTCACCCGAGCTAAAAGCGCTCGAGGCATTGCTCGCCGATGACGAAAACGATCATGGCTCTCGCGTTAAGCTGGCTGTTCAGCTCACCACTACAGGCCGCTATCGAGAGGCATTGGAGCATTTACTCATTGTCTTACGCGCGGACCGCGACTGGAATAACGGTGAAGCAAAGCGTTTGTACTTGGATGCGATTACCACTATCGGTAAAGGTGATCCTCTCGCAGCGGAATACCAAAGGAAGTTGTTCTCCCTGCTTTACTAAGCAAAACCCGGACAGGAGTATTGACGCCGACCTCATTCCTTATGATCGTCGGCGTTTTTGGTTTTATAAGCCATTGATTTTAAAGCCAATTAAAGGCTCGCCGTGCGGTGAGCCCGCGGGCGCAGATTTCGCGCTGAGAAGGGCTTGCAAAGCGCGCCCAACTACCCTACATTCTCTAACGTAGAAAAACATACTCAAGGTTCAAAACCGCAGTTACCGGTTTAAACCCCACGTTTCAACCAACAATTGAGGTCGCTATGGATATTGCATTCTCAGCTGAAGACTTAGCGTTTCGCGAGGAAGTACGTGCATTCTTTGCTGAACATTTCACGCCGGAACTCCAAGGACGCCTACGTAGTAAGGAGTTCAAAAACACCATTGTTGAGTGGCAGAAGAAGTTGCATGAGAAGGGTTGGATTGCACCTAACTGGCCCGTCGAATTCGGTGGCACCGGCTGGACACCCACTCAGAAATACATATACGAGACTGAGCGTTCGGAAGCCGGTATTCCCGGCACTGTGCCTTTTGGTTTGAGTATGGTCGGCCCTGTGATTTACCAGTTTGGTAATCAAGAGCAGAAAGATTATTTCTTGCCTCGTATTTTGAGCAGCGATGATTGGTGGTGTCAGGGCTACTCCGAGCCAGGTGCGGGTTCGGACCTAGCTGCACTGAAAACTAAGGCTGAGCTTGACGGCGATGATTACATTATCAACGGCGCAAAAATTTGGACAACGTACGCGCAGTACGCGGACTGGATCTTTGTTCTCGTTCGCACGAGTAATGAAGGGAAGAAGCAAGAGGGTATTACCTTCTTATTGTGCGATATGAAGTCAGAAGGCATCAAAGTCAATCCGATCATTTCTATCGATAACGAGCACAGTTTGAATGAAGTTGAATTCAATAATGTACGTGTTCCCGCCAAGAACGTAGTTGGCGAAGTTAACGGCGGTTGGACGGTTGCAAAAGCACTGTTAGCCCACGAGCGCACGTCTATTGCTGACGTTGCTCAAAGCAAGCGAACGATTCGTCAGATTAAAGACGCTGCTGCCAAGGAAATTAACTGTGGTAAAGCCTTGCTTGATGATCCTGGATTCCAAGGTCGTTTGGCTGACATCGAAATTGAACTGATGGCCCTCGAGTTCACAGAGCTTCGCACCCTTGCTGCGATGGCTGCTGGTGGTTTCCCAGGACCTGAGTCTTCGCTACTGAAGATTAAGGGCACTGAGCTTCAGCAGGCGACCCAAGAACTGCGTATGGAAGTCGCAGCCCACTATCAGGGTGTTCTGCCAACCGATCTGGATTCAGAGCAATTGGGACACGACTTTGGTTCTGAGGCTCGACGAAACTTCATGTACGGGCGCGCGTCGACCATTTACGGTGGCTCAAACGAAGTTCAGAAAAATATCATTGCCAAGTTTGTTCTTGGTCTTGAGTAATAGAAGGGAACACAGCAATGAATTTTGATTTTACTGAAGAGCAACAGATGATCCGCGATTCGATTGCGCGTTTTGTCCAAGATGACTACGACTGGGATGCGCGGAAAGCGATTGTTGAGTCTGATAAAGGCATGAGTGACGCCGCTTGGCAGCAATTTGCTGAACTTGGTTGGCTATCGATTCCTTTTGCTGAGGAAGACGGTGGTTTTGGTGGCAGCATTGTTGATACCAGCGTCATTATGGAAGAAATTGGTAAAGGTTTGATTGTAGAGCCCTATCTGGCAACGGTTGTGTTGTACGGTAACCTGATCGCCAAGGCGGGCAACGAAGCTCAGCGAGCAGCCTTACTGCCTGAAGTTATCGACGGCTCTGTGCTCGGTACGTTTGCCTATGTAGAGCGTCAAAGTCGTTTTGAAATCACCGATTGTAAGACCACTGCGCAGAATAACGGCGGTGCGTACACGTTATCTGGCGAGAAAGTTGTTGTGTCTAACGGTACAAATGCCGATAAAGCGGTGGTGTTGGCACGAACCTCCGGTGGGCAATTCGATCGAGACGGCCTGTCATTGTTTGTCGTCGATCTTAGCGGTGCTGGTGTTGAGCGTTTTGGCTATCCCATGATGGATGGTCAGCGTTGTGCAAACTTAACCTTTGACAACGTAGCTGCCGAGCTAATAGGCGAAGAGGGTAACGCTATGGACGTTGTTGACGCCGTTGTCCGTGAGGCGACTATTGCGGTTGCCGCTGAAGCGGTCGGTTGCATGGGTACGCTGAATGCCAAGACATTGGAGTACACAAAGCAGCGCGAGCAGTTCGGTGTGCGTATTTCAACATTCCAGGCGCTCAAGCACCGCATGGTTGATACCATGATGGCCTTTGAACAGGCGAAGTCTCTGCTCTTCAAGGCTATGTGTGAGTTTAAAGAGGATCCTGAAAAAGCGGATGTGACTATTCACGCGTTGAAGGTGCTTATCGATCGCAATGCTAAGTTGGTCTATGGCGAGGCGATTCAGCTTCACGGTGGTATGGGGATTACTGACGAGCTTGATATTGGCCATTATGCCAAGCGCTTGATGATGATCAACTCGACGTTTGGCGACGCTACGTACCACCGTAATCACTATGCCAGCAAGACTTATTCGGCATAAGTTCGACTGATCAGGGCTACCAGCTTGTACCGAGCATGACGAGTCCGACGTTGAGAACCCGCCGCGCTCCGGCGGGTTTTTTTTCGCGCATGAAATTGCGCCATACTGTCAGCCTCAATACACTGTGCACTGCCAAACATAGGACACTGCTGTGGATAAGCAAACTCGCTTAGCTCGAACTATCTTGAACGGTTTTTATTCTTATTTCGCAGACTTCGAGAATATCACCTTGGCTGCACGCACTCGATTTGAGCAGGCCGAATGGGCGGCGATGCACCAGGCATCGACTCGCCGGATCGACTTGTATAAGGCCAAGGTCGTGGAAACCCTCGAGTTCGTTGAGTTTATTGCCGGTGACCGCCTAAAGGAATTCGACTTCTGGTCCGAGACGCGAGGTATTTATTCGGACTTAGTGCGTGGCATGACTAACTTTGAAATCGCCGAGACATTTTATAACTCAATTTATAACGCGGTCTTCGAGCACCGCCGTATTCGCGATAAACACGCATTTGTGTTTTCGCCGCAGGGCGACATGCCGCCGGTCGATGTGAGTCGGGTTGTTAAGCGCTTTTGTTGCGATCAGGGTATCGATGCTGCAATTCGCGCCTTGCTTGATCATTACGCGTTATACATCCCATACGAGAACGTCGAGCGCGATGTGAATAACATTGTGAGCGCTATGCGTGGATCGCTGCCGGACGCGTTTGACGTCGATAACCCCGCTTTAGAGCTACAGATGCTGGAGCATCATTTTTATCGTAATAAAGCGGTTTATATCGTCGGTCGCTTGGTGATCAATGGATCGGAAATGCCTCTCGTGTTCCCCATGCTCCACAACGAAAGTGCTGAGAGCCCGTCGGTTTATATTGACGCAGCTCTTTTCGGTTCTGATCGCGTGAGCTTGCTCTTCAGCTTTACCCGAACCTATTTCATGGTCGATGCTTCGATCCCATCCCAGTACGTTCTATTTTTACAGCAGCTTATGCCTAAGAAAGCCGTCTCTGAAATTTACAGTTCCATTGGGCATCATCGTCATGGCAAAACCTACTATTACCGTTGTGCGTACCGCCATATGCGTTCAGCTCAGGATCAATTCATTGTCGCGCCGGGAATTAAAGGCATGGTCATGGCGGTGTTCACTCTGCCGTCCTACGAGTTTGTTTTTAAAATTATTAAAGATAAATTTACGCCGCCTAAAGAGGTGACTCACGAGTTGGTGAAGGAAAAGTATCAGTTGGTTAAACGCTGGGATCGCGCTGGACGCATGGCAGACACTCAGGAATTCACTAATTTGGTATTTGAAAAGGCACGCTTCTCCGATGAGCTGATTGAAGAATTGTATACAACATGCCCGTCGCAAGTGGAAATCAGTGGGCCTGCGTTGATTATTAAACACTGCTATGTCGAGCGTCGTATGACGCCCCTTAACTTGTATTTACAAGATGCTACCGATGAAGAAGTCGACGAGGTCATGAATGACTACGGAAAGTCGATTAAAGAACTGGCTGCTGCCAATATTTTTCCGGGTGATATGTTGCTTAAGAATTTCGGCGTAACGCGACATGGACGGGTTGTATTTTATGACTACGATGAGATTCAGCCACTGTTGGAGTGTAACTTTCGACGTATTCCACCACCGCGAGACGACTTCGATGAGATGTCGAGTCAGCCCTGGTACTCAGTCGGCCCCAACGATATTTTCCCCGAGGAGTTTCGCCTCTTCTTTTCGGGTAATCAACGTGCCCGTAAGGCCTTCGACGCGCGACACAGCGATCTCTACGATGCGAGCTTTTGGACCGACCTACAGGATAAGCTGCGGGAAGGGGTCGTAAAAGATTTTTACCCGTACCCTAGAAATCTTCGGTTTATCAATCAACATCAAGGAGCAGCCTGATGGCCTCTATTTATCTTGTTCGCCACGGGCAAGCTTCTTTCGGCGCAGCTAATTATGATCAGCTCTCAAGGCTGGGGCAGCGACAAGCTGATCTCACGGGTGAGTTTTTTGCTCGTGTGGGACTCAGTTTTGATGCTGCTTACGCGGGCTCATTGTCTCGCCAGCAAGAGACTGGGCAGCGCGTCCTCGCGTCGCAAACTCTTGCATGTGATCTCAGGCTAGATGAGCGATTTGACGAGGTTAATAATCAAGAACAGATTGACGCCTTGCTTCCCGGTTTATGTGCCGCTGATAACGTGCTCGCTGATATCGTGCAGCGCGACAGTAAGTCCAGCAAAGACTACCAAAAGATTATTGCCGCGGTATTCAACGCCTGGGTCAATCCTGATTGTAATGCCACTGGCATTATGCCGTGGTCACTCTATCGCGATGGCGTAGAGGCAGCGCTGAAAGACATTATGACTGATGTCGGAGCAGGAAAGACGACGGCCGTATTCACCTCGGGCGGCACTATCGCTACAGCGGTTGGACTCGCGTTGGGTGTGACTGCCGATGGCTTTTATCAGTTTTATGAGCCCGTCATGAACTGCTCGATCACCCGTTTAATTTATAGTTCTAGCCGGGTATCGCTATCAAACTTTAACGACGTGGCGCACCTGCAACTTATTGGCGCTGACCTTAATGAATCACTGGTTACTTATCGATGAGCCATCCAATATGGCTAGTGCGTCACGGTGAGGCCAGTGCGACTTGGGGGGAGCATCCTGATCCAGGTTTGAGTGCTTTGGGGCAGCAGCAGGCGGTGGTCGCTGCCGAGTCATTAATAGCAACCCTTCCTGGCGACGTTCAGCTAATCAGTAGCCCTAAACAGCGTGCCCAGGAGACTGCTATGCCGCTTGCTGAGCGCCTGCAGCGTCCGGTTAGGATCGATGCAGCCTTTACCGAGGTAGTGTCTCCAGCGCCTTTGGCTGAGCGCCAGGACTGGCTGAAATCCTTCATGCGCCAAACATGGCGCGAGCAATCGCCGCCGATATTGAGCTGGCGTGAGGGTATTATTGAGGGTTTACTCTCACTCGAGCAACCAACGGTGATCTTTAGCCACTTCTTGGTGATTAATACGGTGGTGGCTTACGTACGCGAACATCAGGACACATTGCAATTTTGGCCAGACAACGGCTCGGTCCATGAA
>CAJQLP010000102.1 GCA_905479205.1 uncultured Luminiphilus sp. | reverse complement strand
TCTTGCCACACGCGCAACACAGTGTCGGGGTCACCCATGTTTATGTCCTGCTCCCACATGGCAGACATGACGACATCGATGTATTGGGACTGCACATTCAGCTCACGTGCGGCTAACAACCCGCGCATGATCATCACGGTATTGATGGGAAAGTGGCTGTTGAATACAAAGTCGTTAAGCCGATGTTTGGCTTGGAAACGCTCATTTTCAAGCATTTCGTAAGCCATTTTTCCTTTAACGTCACTAAAGGTTATGAAGGGCGCTTGGTTGCCAGTAATTTTAAACAAGCCGCCCAACAGCGTTGGCAGAATAACAAGTTCGGCACCGGTTCTTTCAATAAGGTCGGGTAATACCTTGTGAACGTAGTAGGCGTTGGGGCTTGCGAAATCAAAGACGAATTCAAGTTTGACCATGGTTTTCTCCAAAGAGGGAATAAGGGATTAATGGTTCCACCAGGCTAGATCGGTGTGGGCACGGAGATCTAATTCATGGGTCCAGGCTGAGCGGTGTTGCTGAGCCAGATGAAAATACGTATCGGCTATTTTTTCTGGCAGTAACAAGCCGTCCTTGTCGCCACCGTGTTTAGCGCGTAACTCCTCAAATACCGCGGCGCCGAGCATTTTACCAAGGGTGTCTGGCGCATCGACTGCGCCGTCGATTAAAACGTGCACAACGTGTATGCCTTGACGAGCGTACTCGGCATTAAGTGACTGACACAGCAGTCGCCGCCCACCCATGGCTGCTGCGTGGGAGTGTTGCCCGGCGTTGCCGCGCATTGCGGCTGTTGCTGAGGTGACCAAGATGACCCCCTTGCCCCGCGACGCCATTAATGGACACACGACTGAGGCTGCGCGAAACAAACCAAAGGTTGCTAAGCGCCAACCTAGCTCGAAGGCTTTGTAGCTTGTTTGTTCTAGGGAGCGATTACCGATCTGGGCGCCTAAGTTGTAGAGAAGTACCTCGATAGGTCCTATCTCCGCTTCCACCTGAGCAATACGCGTTTCAATGGCGTTGTCTTGTGATGCATCAAGCAGGTAGCCATTTGCACTGCCGCCGTCGCGCTCAATGTCGTTAACCAGTGACTCTAAGCCTTCTACATTACTGCGCCGACATAGAACAACGTGGTATCCCTCGGCAGCAAAGCGCTTGGCAACGTGGCCACCGATACCGGCGCCGGCGCCGATGACCATACAGACGGGCTTCATAGGCATTACCCTTACATGCGTTCGTAATTTTTATCTGAAGACATGCAAGTTAGCATGGCGCACGCAGTAATGCTTATGAAAATGAGGGAAGCTCGCTTCGCGAGTATCCGCAGCAAAATTCGTATATCTCGCAGACCTCTCTTCTCTGGTCAGCTGCGGAGCTGGCAGTAATAAGCGAGCCATTAGGATTGCTGGCATTCACAACAATGGCCGCCATGACTTTATTAACTTTATTGTTCTTGGAGTTTTTTTAAAAGTTGGAGTGTTGGTATTAGTCGTCGACGCGAAGTGAGGGTGTGCTTTGTCGAAGCTTAATAGCCGATAAAATGTCGCTGTGTTTAGCCGCAGTTAGGGGGTATCGCGCGCTGACTAAGACCGTAGCGGCAAACAAGATGAACATCAGGGGGCCCGATAAAACAGCGAGTTTAAACACGGCTTCGCTCGACACGGTCGCGGGTGTTGCGCCCGCTGGAAACTGAATAACATCCAAGCCTACGCCGCCCAAAAAGGCTCCGAGTCCGAAGCTCGCTTTGGTTGAAAATGCTCTAGCTGCAAAGAACAGTCCCTCCTCGCGGCGGTGAGAGTGGAGTTCATGTTCATCGATGACATCCGAAAGCATAGAGTCGATCAAAATGACATAGGCGATGAAAAAGATATGTGAAAGTCCGTTGACTGAGAACACAAAGCCAAACTTAAGCCCAATGCTCATGTGCTCTAAGAAACCACCGAAGTAGAGTATTTGGGGTGAAAAGGCAAAGGCGCCACCGAGGATTGCACATATTGCCAGCGCATTTCGCTTGTCAACCCGACGGGATAATGACTGGGCAACCCATGACGCAAAAAATATACCCACAATAAGCGAGCCGGCGAGACCCGCGAGTTGCTCTGGTTTGAATTCAAACACGTAGGTTGCCACGTGAACTAGCAGGGTTTGTACGGTGCCTGCTAGCGTCGCGAAAATAATGCCCGAGAAAAATAGGACGCGAAACGAAGGTAGTTTTAGGGTTCGAAAGACATCGATAAATGCAAACCATGCGCTGCGCTGATGGGTGTCTTTCTGTGTTGTTGGAACAGCGGGAATGGCATGGCGTGTACCGAATACCGACAACAACATTGATGAGGTGCCTAGCAGGGCGCAAAACCAGCCAAAGTTGGGATAACTTTCTCGGTTAAGCATGCCATTAGCAAAGGCCTCTGTGGGCGGGAAGAACACAGCAAAGCCGATAACGCTCGTCAGCAGAACTCCGGCATAAGTGAAAAAAACCCGGTAGCCAATAAGCGATGTTCGACCGTGGTAGTCCCTGACTAATTCAGCTCCTAGCGACAGGTGGGGCACAAAGAACAAGGTAAGCATTAACCGCACTGCGATGGCTCCTATCAGCATCCATGCAAACAGTTGGCTTTGGTCCAGTCCCTCCGGGGGGCTGAAAAGCGCCACCATAGCAATACCAAACGGTAGGGCCCCCGCCAGCATGAATGGGTGTCGCCGTCCCCAGCGTGATCGGAAGCGATCAGACAGCTGACCCACCATCGGGTCGGTGATAGCGTCTACGAGGAGCGCAAGGAGTGCTGCGGCGCCGGCCAAACTGCCGCTTAAGCCCAGTACCTGGTTGTAGTAAAAAAATAGAAACGTGCTAAACGCAGCTTGCTTGACACCATCCGATAGCTGACCGACTCCATAACTTAATTTGGTGAGCAAATTCAAAGTGCGTTCCTTTTTATGCTGATTGTTATAAATCGTGCGTTACTGCAACGTTGACCATGCTTACAGTCGATTTCGGACGTACTCGGTTACCGTTTGTGCCTCTTTGGGGTCAAATCCCCCCACGCCTACAAGTTCCTCGAGTAATGTTTCGAAGCGGTACGCGCCCACCTCGGCTAGTACCGCAAAGGGACCTCGGTCGAGTGATGTGCCAATCATCCAAGCTTTGTCTATGTCAGAGGGTTCGAGTACCTCTGCTGCAGCCACTTTCACAGCATTGGCAATCCAGATTGTCATAAGCGGGTTATATAGCGCTTCAATGGCGTCTTCTTCGGATAGAAAGTCTGGATTTTCGAAACGAGGATTGGGGTAATCGTAAAACCCTTTACCCGCGGATATACCGCTGTGATTTGCTGCAATCATAGGGTCGAGCACTGCAAGCACGCTCTCGACAAGTGCGCTGTCGGTGGCACCTTTATCTCTATTTTCCCAGCCACTGCGAATCAAGCAGAGACCAATAATATCCATGATGCCCATGGGGCCCATGGGCGCGGATCTAAAGGTCATCCAGGCGCGATCAACTTGTGATGCTGTTGCGAAACCTAGCGCAACAAGGGTCATCGCCATGCCAAGAAAGGGGCCTAAGATCGCATTGAGCACGTAGCCGGGATATTCCTTTTTCAATACAAGCGGTGTGGCATTGAGGCTCAATACGTAGACTTCGAGTGTTGCCAGCGTTTCATGGCTCGTGCGACCGGTGGCAACGAGGTCGACGAGTGGTGAACCCATGTAGGAATGCATGGCAGCAAATCGATCCCCACGACTTAATCCCACGTCGATATGGGAGCCGAGTAAGAACGACGAGTTGGTGGTTAAAATTGTATGAGCAGGACACAAGCGGTCGAGCCTTTCATGAATTTCGCGCTTGAGCGCTAAATCCTCGAAGACAGACTCACTGACGAGGTCTGCGTCCTGCGTTGCGAGCGTTAAATCTGACGTAAAAACGATGCGCGACAGATGGTCATCCGCTGCGTCACTGGAACAAAAGCCAATTGATGAAAAGTAGTCAAAATAGCCCGCGCAAAGGTTCTTCGCTCGGCTTAGTGCGGGCTCGTCACGGTCATAGAGAGTGGCCCCATAGCCGGCACAAGCCGCTTTAACGGCGTTAAAGCAACCCATGTTGCCGGCGCCAACAAAACAAACCGTGTGAATTTCAGTGGGCATTACGCGCTGTCTTTGTTGGTCTGTGGGTTCGTATTGCCATTACTTGATCGCTCTTGGTAGGCGATCAGGCAGGATTAAGTTGGTGCTGCATTTAGCGGTCATCGCTGGCAGGTAGGTGACGACGGGCAAATCAGCAAGCGCATTGACAATGTGGCACTGGGTGGGATTTTGCTCCCATGTCAAATGGTTCCAATTGACCTCGCCGCGTCCGACCTGCACCTCAGTAAAATTAGTTTCTGAAGGGAACGTTGTCGGTTCCATGACGGAGTGACCAAAGCCACTGATGCCGGGAAAGTAACGCCAGCCCATCGGGTTGTCTTTGCCCTGTGTAGCCTGCTCATATGCGGCTACTTCTTCTGGGCTTGGTTCGCGTAACCCATCGATGCTCATATCCAAAATCTTATGACCAAAGTGGTGAGCGTGAGTTTTCCATTGCCCTTCGGTGATGGTGTGATCTTCGATATCTGCGTAGACCTTAGGTATGCCCTGCAGTTCGCGTCCGGTGAGAATAGGGTCTGCTAAATTTTCCCACATCACGAGGGTATAGCTGCCCTCTAATGTTTCCTTCTCGCCCTTGAATACCGCAGCAGCGCTGACGCCGATCAAGTTGTAGCCATGGCCTGCAAGCCAGTCGACTTGGCGATTGCGGGCATAGGTAATGGTGACGATGGGATTTTCAGCGACTTCGTACGGCTCAGGCAGGTAGGCGGCTAATCTTTCCCGGTCGGTGAGGAAGGGCACGACCATTAGGGTGACGTCTCTGTACCAGCCACTCGATTGGGTGGACGTTGGGCGAGGGCCAAAGTGGGCAGGCATCATATAGCTGCCTCGAGGATCAAATTTAAACATGCTTTGCGGCCCTATTTTTATTGGTTTAGCACGGTCCTACCGTGACTTCTCGTGTACGATTTCGGCGTGCCGATCCTACAGTAGGACGCCACACTTTTTACTCATCCAGTTTAGCAGCGCGGGCAGAAGGTGGCTTGTCACATTGGTGACAAGTTAATCAAACGGTTTGATTTGCTGCTTTAAGCCTTCAAGATCCCGAATGAGGAGCGCGTCACCTTGCTGTTCGATGAGCCCATCTTTTTCCCAGTCGCGAAAGATCTTATTAACCCGTTGGCGAGAGCCTACCGCCAGTTGTGCGTAGTCATTCTGACTTAGCTTAGAGGCAATTAAAATGCCGTTAGCTACTGGACTTCCCTGCTCACGGGCTAGCTCAACGATGCGTCCAGCAACACGGGCGCTCAGTGGATAAAAAGCCATGCCAGTAAGCAGTACGTAAAGACCACGGCTCTCTTCGACGTTGTGGCGCATAAGATTGCGGTAGAGCAGGGGCCACTTGTCCGCAAGTGACAGCATATGGTGGCGACTGATAACGACTAATGATGTTGCTGTTAGGGTTTTCGCTTCTATAACCCGGCCAGCGTCAGTAACTAAGCAAGGTGCACCTAGCCAGGCTCCAACATCGCAATCATTAATGGCAAATTCATGTCCCATTGCGCTCGAAATGGAGGTTCGCACGCACCCTGACAATACACCGTAGACCGAAGACGTTTGCTCTCCGAGTGACCAGACGTAATGATTAGCAGGCAGCTCAGTGACTTTCGATGCAGCGACTAGCTCATCGAGCAGGTATTCGGGAATGTCATTAAACCAGTTCGATTGTTGAATAAAGGATCGAATAGCTAGCTTGTTTTCCACGCGAACCTCTTTTCTGGCTTCACAATTACCCAAAGTCAACTGCGGCCGCTATTGGTCATGGTGCGAGTAGTTTTTGTAGGCGCAATTATAGGGCTTATTCGTTATATTTCACGAGGCTTAAAACTGTCGATCGCGTTCATATGTCAGATGGACGCGTAGTCCTCGCATTCTCACGTTGGGCGTGGGTAGTGAGTTCCTAGGAGATGGATGTGCATGACGAACGCTAATTTTTTCGCGTCCCTTGCTCTTCGAGCGCCCGAAGAGCCGACGACACTTTTAACCACAGTGGACGGCGCTCAATACAGCTATCGGGATCTTGAACGACAGTCAGCAAGAGCTGCTAATGTATTACGTGGACTTGGGTTACAGCCGGGTAATCGCGTCAGCGTTCAGATAGATAAATCAGTTGCTAATCTTTGGCTTTACATGGGGGCGTTGCGCGCAGGACTTGTCTTTCACCCGCTGAATACAGGCTATACGCTTGAAGAAATGCGCTTTTTTTTGGGCGACGCTGAGCCAGGCTTGCTCGTGTGTGACCCGGCGAACGCGGACGCCTATGGGGCTTTATGCGAGGAGCTGGGTGTACCGTCCTTATTAACCCTTGATGCAGATGGGCATGGATCTCTGGCGGAGTTGTGGCAGAACGCCTCCAGCGAGTATGAGACTGAGCCTAGGGAGGGGGATGACCTCGCTGTTCTTCTCTATTCATCGGGCACGACCGGCCGTCCTAAAGGCATTATGCTGAGTCATGAGAATTTGCGCAGTAACGCGGAAGTTTTGGTCGACTACTGGCGCATTCAGGCAACAGATGTTCTGTTGCATTCATTGCCCATCTACCATGTTCATGGTCTTTTTGTTGGCGTGCATTGCGTGTTAATGAGTGGTGCTTCAATGCACTGGTTACCTGGGTTTGACACGAAGCAGGTGCGTTCGCGTTTGCCCTTATGCACTATCATGATGGGTGTGCCCACGTATTACACGCGCCTCTTAGCGGATCCTGATTTTGGTGGCCAAGACTGCCGGACTATGCGGCTCTTTATCTCGGGCAGTGCCCCACTGCTTGAAGAAACATTCAATACCTTTGCAGAGCGAACGGGCCACACGATTTTAGAGCGTTACGGTATGAGTGAAACCGGTATGAACGCGTCCAACCCTCTTGACGGAGAGCGGCGTGCAGGGACCGTCGGTTTTCCCTTGCCAGGAACGCAGATCCGCATTTGCGATGACGCACATAGACCGCTCGAAACCGGTGAAGTGGGTGAGCTCGAAGTTCGCGGGCCCAACGTGTTCAGAGGGTACTGGCGTATGCCGAAGAAGACTGCGGAAGACTTCACCGCTGATGGCTGGTTTGTAACAGGCGACCAAGGGCTTATCGACGAACGTGGCTATGTGAGAATTGTAGGTCGATCAAAGGATATGGTTATCACTGGTGGTTTAAACGTGTACCCCAAAGAAATAGAAAGCGTGATCAACGGTATCGAGGGCGTCGTCGAGTCAGCTGTCTTTGGCGTGCCGCATCCCGACTTTGGTGAAGCTGTAGTGGCGACTGTGGTTGTTCGACCTGATTGCGACATTACGCCGGCGGCCATCGACGACCGCCTGCGCGCGGAAATGGCTAAATTTAAGCTGCCGAAACGGATTCAAATCGCGGATCAGCTGCCGAGAAATGCGATGGGTAAGGTGCAGAAGAACGTGCTACGCCAGGAGTGGGATGATCCGTTTTATTAACTTTGCAGGCCCCAGCAGAACTGACCTGTCAGCTTACGGAAGCGGCTAGCCCGACGCGCGATTGATTGCTGCGCTTGAGTTCTGCGCAGATCCAGTTGCCTGTTTCAACCATAGAGGGTAGGTCAATACGCGTGTCGATACCCATACCGTTGAGCATAAATAAGACGTCCTCGGTTGCGACGTTGCCCGACGCTCCGCGAGCGTAGGGACAGCCGCCGAGACCGGCAATAGATGCATCGATAATCGCAATACCGTAGTCGAGTCCCGCGCTAATATTGGCGAGTGCCTGTCCATAGGTATCGTGACAGTGAAGGGCTAAGTGGCTTACCGTCAGCGTTGGAACTAGCGTGTCGAGAAGCACACGCATGCTGCCAACGGTGCCCGTGCCAATCGTGTCTCCGAGGGAGACTTCGAAGCAGCCCATTTCCATTAAGGATGTGCTGACCTTTAACACCTGAGTCGGGTCGACGTTACCTTCATAGGGGCAGCCAAGAACGCATGATACGTAGCCGCGTACGGGAATACTTTCTTCTGCGGCCCTTCGCATAACGGGCTTAAAACGTGAAAGACTTTCAGCGATCGAGCAGTTGATATTTTTTTGCGAAAACTCTTCACTCGCGGCTGCAAATACAGCGACTTCCCTAACCCCCGATTCGATTGCGGCTTCGAGGCCTCGCAGGTTAGGTGTCAGTGCCGAGTAGGTCACACCATCTTGTCGTGCCAGACCTTTGAATACCTCATCAGATGCGCTCATCTGTGGCACCCACTTTGGTGACACAAAGCTGCCTGCCTCTATATGCGAAACGCCGGCTTTAGCAAGTCGTTCGATGAGTTCAATCCGCGTTGCGACGCTAATAGGTTTGGCCTCATTTTGGAGGCCATCTCTTGGGCCGACCTCGACAATACGGACCGTTGTTGGAATCGTCATGGCTTAAGCCGTTTCTTGAAACAGTTCTCGGCCGATGAGCATTCGTCGAATCTCAGAGGTGCCGGCGCCGATTTCATAGAGTTTCGCATCTCGGAGTAGTCGGCCGGTGGGATATTCGTTGACGTAACCGTTACCGCCTAACAATTGAATCGCGTCGAGTGCGCATTTGGTAGCCATCTCAGCCGTATAGAGAATAACAGCGGCGGCATCTTTGCGGCTATCTTCGCCGCGGTCGAGAGCACGTCCCACCGCGTAAAGAAACGAGCGGCTGGCAGCTGTCAAAGTGTACATATCGGCGACCTTGCCTTGGATGAGTTGGAACTCGCCGATGGCTTTGCCAAATTGCTTTCGATCATGTACGTACGGGACGACAACATCGAGGCAGGCTTGCATGATGCCTACGGGGCCCCCCGACAATACCGCGCGTTCATAATCTAGTCCTGACATGAGTACGGCGACACCACGATTAACCTCGCCGAGAACATTTTCTTCTGGGACCTCACAGTTGTCGAAAACGAGTTCGCAGGTGTTCGAGCCCCGCATACCTAATTTGTCTAATTTTTGCGCGCGGGAAAATCCAGGGAAATCACGTTCCACGATAAAAGCGGTAATACCTTTGCTGCCCGCATCGGGTTCAGTCTTCGCGTAAATCACGAAGACGTTGGCATCAGGGCCATTAGTAATCCACATCTTGTTGCCATTGAGAACGTATTTGTCGCCTTTCTTCTCAGCCCGCAGGCGCATACTGACCACGTCAGAGCCTGCCCCCGGTTCAGACATCGCCAACGCACCAATATGCTCGCCGCTACACAGTTTAGGTAGATACCGAGTCTTTTGCGCTTCGGTGCCGTTCTTTTGGAGCTGGTTTAAGCAGAGATTGGAGTGGGCACCATAGGATAAGCCTACGGATGCACTGGCGCGGGAAATTTCTTCCATCGCAATGCAGTGGGCTAAGTAGCCCATATTTGTGCCGCCATACTCTTCTGAAACGGTCATTCCTAATAGGCCTAAATCTCCAAATTTCCGCCACATATCCATAGGGAATTCATTGTCAGCATCGATAGCAGCAGCGCGAGGAGCGAGCTCGTTGGCGCATAATTGAAAAACCGAGTCGCGCAGCATATTGAGGTCTTCGCCAAGCCCGTGATTGAGGGTTGGGTAGTGAGTAGTCATGGGTATCTCCGATGTGTAAACGATTGTTGCGCGCTGAACGGATTTGAACGACGCGGGAGCCTTAGCTTGGTCTGCCATCGATGCGTGCTTAAAAAATTCATCGAATTTGTTACCATGCTAACTCGCGTTGCCGTCAACGGCAATAACGTCGACGACACGTTGATTAGACTATCCACACAAGGTACCACAATGCTAACCGCAGACACCTCGGATTATTCATCTCTCTGGCAACCGAGTCCCGAACAGTGCCAACAAACGCAGATGCACCAATTTGCGTGTGCGATTTCAGAGCAATATGGATGTGAGCTCGCAGACTACGCGGCCTTGCACAAATGGTCGGTAGAGAATCCTGAACAGTTTTGGTCCGCACTATGGGATTTTTGCGACGTAGTATCTGATACGAAAGGAGATACCGCGTGCCGTGAACTCTCGGTCTTTGAGAGCGCCGCTTGGTTCCCTGAGGCACGCCTGAATTTCTCCGATAATTTGCTGCGTTATAAGGACGATCGTATAGCGCTTGTTGGCCTTACGGAAGCGGGGCAACGCCGAACATTGAGTTATCGCGAGCTGCATGCTCGAGTCGATGCGCTTAGCGCAGCTTTGGTGGGTCTTGGTGTTCATGTGGGTGATCGAGTAGCGGGCTTTATGCCGAATATCATCGAGACTGTAGTCGCCATGCTTGCAGCATCTCGTCTTGGTGCTGTGTGGACTTCGTGCTCCCCAGACTTCGGTTTCAACGGCGCATGTGATCGTTTCGGGCAGGTTGAACCAAAAGTATTATTCAGCGCTGATGGTTACTACTACAACGGTAAAGTGATCGATTGTGTGGCAAAGGCTCAGCAATTAAGCAATGAAATTTCCAGCATTGAGCACCTCATTGTGGTGCCACTTACCCGAGACACCTTGGAGCTCGAAGCGAGTGATGCTACCTGCTGCCACAGCTATCAGGATTTAATGACTCAGTATGAAGGCGAAGCTGCTGACTCGGTATCGCTTCCTTTCGATCACCCGCTCTACATCATGTATTCCTCTGGCACGACAGGGAAGCCCAAATGCATTGTCCACGGCGCGGGTGGAACTTTGTTACAGCATAGAAAAGAGCACGTGCTGCACACTGACTTGCGCCGAGAGGACGTATTTTTTTACTTCACCACCTGTGGCTGGATGATGTGGAATTGGTTGGTATCAGGCTTGGCCTCGGGTTGTGCAGTAGTACTCTATGATGGCTCGCCCTTCGCAAAGGATGGCGATGTGCTTCTTGACGCTTTAGAAGAGGAAAATATTTCGGTATTCGGCGTTGGTGCTAAATATATCGATGCGTTAGAGAAGGCGGGTAAAAAACCCTGCGATACCCATAGGCTGGATTCTTTGCGCACCATATTATCGACGGGATCACCGCTCAGTCGGCATAGTTTTCAGTGGGTATATGAGGCCTTTAAGAGCGATTTGTGCCTGTCTTCGATCAGCGGTGGGACCGATATTATCTCGTGCTTCGTTTTGGGCAATCCCATACTGCCCGTTCACGCCGGCGAAATTCAGTGCATTGGACTGGGTATGAATGTTGCTTTTTGGGACGATGACGGTCAGCCACTCATTGCCCAGAAAGGTGAGTTGGTCTGCACCACGCCATTTCCCTGTGCCCCCATAGGTTTCTGGAATGACTCTAACGGTGAACGCTATCACAGTGCTTACTTTGATCGGTATCCCAATGTTTGGGCGCACGGTGATTATGGTGAAGTCACCGAGCGAGGATCTGTGATCATTCATGGTCGCAGTGACGCGGTGCTTAATCCGGGAGGCGTACGAATTGGAACTGCTGAGATTTACCGGCAAGTTGAGACACTACCTGAAATTATTGACAGCGTTGTTGTCGGGCAGCAGTGGGGTGACGATGAGCGTGTGATGCTATTTGTGGTGCTGCGCGATGGCTCCGTTTTAGACGCTGATCTTGAGAATCGTGTTCGCAGTGCTATTCGGAGTAATGCGACGCCTCGCCATGTACCCGCTGTTATTCTTCAGGTGCGCGATATACCAAGAACCATGAGCGGCAAGGTGAGCGAACTGGCCGTTAAAAAAGTCATCCACGGTCTCCCGGTAGAGAATACTGATGCATTAGCGAACCCAGAGGCGTTGGATAACTTCAAAAATTTACAAGCGCTTGCGCCGGCCTAAGTACAGCCGCGTATTAGCACTGAGTCTGCCGCGACGTAATCGGCATTCGACGTCCCTGAAAGCGGCACCCCTCTTGGGGTACACGCTCACGAAAGGTGTTTACTCGCCCGACATTTTCTACGACATTGGGTGCAATGCAATTTTGGAGACAGACAGTGTCGAACGCTCGCGATAATTTTCCCAGTCCGGAGTCGATTGATGCCTATTGGATGCCCTTTACGGCTAATCGATTCTTTAAGGAGAATCCGCGGGTAATCACGGGTGCAGACGGGGCATATTATATCGATGCCGATGGGCGCCGTATTTTCGATGGTCTATCAGGGCTCTGGACGTGCGGCGCCGGCCACAACCGCCCAGAGATTGCTGAGGCGGTCTACAAGCAATTGAGTACGCTCGACTACGCACCTGCATTTCAGCATGGCCATCCTAAGGCATTTGAGTTGGCTGAGCGGATCACCCATTTGATGCCGAGCGGTCTTAATCATGTGTTTTTTACAGGCTCTGGATCAGAAAGCGCCGACACATCTCTGAAAATTGCTCGGGCCTACTGGCGTAAAAAAGGCATGCCCACCAAGACTAAACTTATAGGCCGAGCTAAGGGATATCACGGTGTGAATTTTGGCGGCATTAGCGTGGGCGGTATCGGCCCTAATCGCGCTATGTTTGGCAGTGGTCTTGATGCGGATCACCTCGCTCACACTTTGACCAAAGAAAATGCCTTCACGCGCGGAATGCCGCAGACAGGCGCCGAGAAAGCAGATGAATTACTCGAGCTTATTGCGCTACACGATGCCAGTAATATAGCGGCAGTGATTGTTGAGCCGATGGCTGGATCGGCAGGCGTCATACCGCCACCGGTGGGCTATTTGCAGCGTTTGCGGGATATTTGCGATGCGCATAGCATTCTGTTGATTTTCGATGAGGTGATTACTGCGTTTGGTCGCGTTGGCTCGACGACGGGCGCAGAGGAGTTCGGTGTCGTACCGGATATCTTGAATGTAGCTAAGCAGATCACCAATGGCGCTGTCCCTTTAGGTGCCGTGGTGTGCAAAAGCGATATCTATAATGCGTTTATGGATACAGATAGCCCTGAGTATCTGCTCGAACTTCCCCACGGTTA
>CAJQLP010000101.1 GCA_905479205.1 uncultured Luminiphilus sp. | reverse complement strand
AATAAAAATCAGTCCCGGCAGTTGTTTCAGAGGCAATACTCTTAACCGGGAAGAGAACCGTTGTTGCCAATAATAAGCACCCAACCAAAACGAACGTTTTTTGCTGGAGATTGGAAATTAAACGTTGTGCGCGTGACGTTATGAACACAACATTTCCTCGTCGAAAGGACTACGCACAATAGCAAAATGTATATCCTGAGTATACCCTCTAAATATAGAAATTTTTGCGCTTAGAGCGCTAAATCAGCAGCGTTGTATTCTTTCATATTTGCCCGCATAGAAGGTGTTTCTCACTTTTTACCGACGCACCACCCCGCAACATGTGGGTAATATCGCGATCACTAATACCGCCGTGTGTTTCCGGTCCTCTCTGTAGGGCTAGGACGCAGGATGCGAAGCGAACGAACACCTCTCTGCATAATCAGTAAAATCGTCTGAGGCGGGCCCTTATCCCTAGTAGGCCCCCACACTGCTGAAACCCCCAGCCAATCGCGTTATACTTGCCTCATGGCAAAACAAAGCCCAAAAAAACTCAACGTGGTGCCGCTGGGCAAGCAGCAGGCCAAACAGCACCGCGGCGAGGCCGTTCGGGTCAAGTTGCTCGATGCCGCTGAAGCGTTGCTCCTGGAACAGGACGCTCACCAGCTTCGCATCAATGACGTACTGGCTGAAGCCGGCGTTGCGCGCAACACTCTCTACAAACACTTCAAAGATCTCGAGGCACTTGCAGAGGAGGCCTTGCTCAGAGGCTTTGTCAGAAATGTCGAGCTCGACGCACACGCCCTGTCGGGCGCGCTAGGCCGCTGCCAAAGCAAAGATGATTTCAGGCTGGCAATGAGCACCATTACCCGCGCCACCCAGAGCGCGGACCGGGCACCCAGACGGATGCTCAGGATCAAGCTGCTGGCGATGGCTTCCAGTCGGCCAGCGCTACTAGAGCGCGTGGCGGCGGCTCAGACTGACATGACCGAGCGACTCGCCAACGAGTTTCGCGCGGCGCAGGAGAAAGGTTACGTCCGCTCTGATTTCCCCGCCCGTACGGGCGCGCTCTTCATTCAGTCCTACACGATCGGGCGAGCGCTACTGGACGTTGAGCCCCACAGCAGAAAAGACGAGACCGACTGGATCAATCTCATCGATCAGGTCATGGAGCTGGCATTGCTGCTCTGACTGAGCGCATCAGTCGGCCTTAGGCATCCGGTGACGCCACACGGTTTGCCTGTCGCTACGTTGATAAGGCCGTTAGAGACTGCATAGAAAGTGTAATGCGCATCGATATTAGATGCTGGCGGCGCAACATCATAAAAAAACCACGCCACCCTGTTTTCACGACAGAAAAATATGCTATTTTTTGCGTGTCTAAACGTGTCTTGGTGCGTCCTTGAAGCCTTGACATGGTAGAGGTCGGCGGTTCGAATCCGCCTGGTCCTACCAAATGACAAACCCTCGCCAACGGCGGGGGTTTTTCGTTTTAGATGGTTAGGTTTTGGTGAGAGCCGCTCGGTTCGACAAACGCGACCATAGGAGCGTTTTAGTCGCCGAAGTGAAACGGAGCTAAACTTTATGCACCAGAGACGGATCGCTCCTCCAATGTCTATGATGCCTCGCTCAGCGAGCAAATTTTCAACATCTCGATGACTCGGCTTTAGGCGACAGTAGACCTCGAGAGCGTAACTGATAATATCGACAGGGAGTCTATGGCGCCTAAGTGTATTCATTGGCTGCTTCGACCAAGATTAACGAGTCTATTTAGCAATGCCAGAGGAGATGCTCCATGAGATTTTTTGATGCCACATTGTCATCCGGGTTTTCGATCATCCAAGCGTCCCTCGACTTAAAGCAGAAACTTCGGCGTGTGTGTCTGTGGTCCATTGTGGGCCTAGTAGGAGGCCCCACGGCTCTGCCGGCGATGGCAGAGGTGCATGTGACGCTCGAGACAACATTGGGCAACATCGTCATCGCCATGGACGACGAGCGCGCGCCAATAACCACCGAATACTTTCTGGGATACGTGAAGCGAAAACAATACGACGGTGCCACCTTGTATCGGTCGGCATCTATCGACGATGACCCATCTCCTCAAATTGTTCAGGGTGGCATCATGGCCGAGGCGCTAAATAGCGAGGGCGATATCCAAATTGAGCAATACGGCGCTGAGTATCTCGAAGTCATTGAAACAACCAAACAAACCGGCTTACGTCATGAACGGGGCGCAATTAGTTTTGCGCGAGACTTGCTATATACGGGCCACGTTATCCCAGAAATCGTATTCTGCCTACGCGATGTGCCTGCAATGGATGCCTATGGCCGCACCAAACCCGACACGAGAGGATTCCCAGTCTCTGGACGGGTAGTCTCAGGCATGGAGGTGATCGAACGGGTGACACAACAAGCCCTCGGAGGAGCTACCCGAATTCCATTCCTTGAGGGTCAAGTTCTTTCAGAACCAATTGTGATTCAAAAGGCATACATCCTAGGGCCTGACCGCGTTGCCTTATCGAGCGATTCATAACACCGGCCACCGTTAGCAATCCTTGTCTTAAACGGTACGTCAAAGGGCGCGCACCCAGTTGCTTAACGACATCAATATCTGCTTTTGAACGAAAGAGACTAATCTATGAAAACTAATTTTTCTAACACGACCACCTTAGTTTCGGCGCTGATCCTCGCGCTTCTTGCTCCGATCGCTAGCGCAGAGTCACTTATTATTCGTAACGCACGCATCTTCGATGGTGAGTCAGAACAACTCAGCGCGCCCTCGGATATCTATATTGAAGATGGCCTCATTAAAAACATCACCAACGTGAATAAAACTCCTCAGGATATCGAGACAGTTGATGTTGGAGGACGGGTTTTAATGCCTGGCATGATCAATGCCCATGCCCACGTGATGCTGCAACTCAACGTTTTAGAGTCGCTAACTTCTGATGCTTATTATTATGCGTACACCGCAACGTTAGCCGCGAAAAGTCTACTCGACAATGGATTTACCACCGTTCGCGACATGAGTGGTAACACCTTCTCTTTGAAGAAGGCGATCGACCGAGGCTTGATTCCCGGGCCGAGAATTTTCCCATCAGGAGCCATGATCTCCCAAACGAGCGGGCACTCGGACCACCGCACTGCAGAAGCGGAATCACGGCTTTTAGACAGTGGCAGCCGAAGCAATTTAGAGCGTATGGGAATGACCATTGTGGCCGACGGTCGGCCAGAGGTATTACAAGCGGTGCGTGAGAATCTACGCCGTGGTGCCACCCAAATAAAAATAGCGGTTGGTGGTGGTATCAGCTCCTATGGAGATCCACTTGATGTGACTCAGTACACAGAAGAGGAAATTCGTGCAGCAGTGGAAGCCGCCAATAATTGGGGTACCTATGTCGCTGCTCACGTCTATAACAGCGAGGGTATCCGACGCGCCGTGGAGATGGGTGTTAAATCTATCGAACACGCGAACCTCGTTGACCTAGAAACGCTGAAATACATGCAGGATCAAGGTGTTTGGCTATCGCCTCAAGTTATGATCTTTGAGCAGGAGCTAAGGGGCATGAACGCAGATCAGGTTGCCAAACAGCAATTGGCGTTAGAAGGCGTTAACCAATTAATGACTAACGCGGCCAAGTTAGATTACCGAAACATTGTTTTCGGGGAGGACATGGTGACTTCTCTGGAAGGCCTCAATCTAATCAACCAAGAATTAGTTCGCAGGGCGCAGTGGTTTACGCCCATTCAAATTCTTCGACAAGTTACCTCACGGGCAGGTGAACTCTGCATGCTGTCGGGTCCGAGGAATCCCTACGGTACCGTTGGCGTCATCAAGGAAGGTGCTATCGCTGATCTTCTCGTGGTCGAGGGCAATCCGCTACAGGACATCAGTGTGTTGGCTAACCCTGCAGATAACATACGCGTGATCATGAAGGGTGGTGAACTGTATAAAAACACGTTGTAATCTAAGGAACGCTCCATAGAAGGCGTACAACTGAAAGGGGTCACACAGGTTTTGGAAAAAACGGTCCTCATCATCGGTGCCGGCGTCGTCGGAACACTCACCGCATTTTGGTTAGCCGAACGGGGTTTTCGAGTCCGCGTACTTGAGCAAAAGTCTGGCGCTGCCCTAGGTACTAGCTACGGGAACGCGGGTATTGTAGCGCTAGGACACGCCGAGGCCTGGGGCTCGCCGAGCACGCCCAAACACATTATGAATGCGGTGCTTGGGCGTAACGCTGCACTCAAAATATCGAAGCCACTGGACCCAGCACTGTGGCGGTGGGGCACAGGTTTTTTACGCGAGTCGACCGATGCCCGATATAGGTTCAACAGCAACCAGCTGCTACGCCTTTGCGAATATAGCATCCAGCAGCTCCGAGCCGTTGGCGACGGCGAGGCAATTGAACATCACCGCTTAGATATTGGCGCACTCTACCTTTTCAGGGATCCCGAGTTATTTCGAGCGCGTGTCATCAGTATTGCCAAAGATCCCGACGCCACTCGATTGCTCGAGATTAAGAGCCGGGAGGAGATCTTAGAAATGGATCCCGCGCTCGCTACGATGAGCGAGTCATTGGCGGGCGGTATTTTTTCAAGTCGAGATATCAGTGGCGATTGCCGGATGTTCACCCAGGCTTTATCCAATCGTTTAATAACAAGCGGTCGCTGTGAATTTTGCTTCGGTACTACGGTGCACGAGTTTCTAGTTGACGACAGTGGCATGGTCACCGTTCAAACAAACCAGGGCGTGTTAGCAGCCGATCACGTCGTGGTCACCGCGGGCTTTGCTTCAACCACACTGATGGAACCTCTGGGTATCTACTTACCCATTTATCCGGTTAAAGGCTATTCCATGACATTCCCCATACTCAATGGAAATCAGGTCCCCAAGTATCCGGG
>CAJQLP010000100.1 GCA_905479205.1 uncultured Luminiphilus sp. | reverse complement strand
GAGCTTGAAGGTACTGACGTGGATCCCTACACAGACCAACAGTACGAGAAGCTTAGAATGCTTGTTGAGGCGCTATGGCGCTATTACCCCAGTCTCTCGCCAGATGCTATTGTCGGACACTGTGATATTGCCCCCGAGCGTAAAACGGATCCTGGCCCTGCTTTCGATTGGCAGCGCTTGAGCGAACTGCTTGGCCGTGATCAACTGCGATTAAGTGTAATATCTAAAGAATAATGACTGACGCCTTGTGGCGTATGTAAATCTAAAAAGGAGAGCGCAGTGACTTACCTGGCCTTTTTGTTTGCGACCGGCCTGTATTACGGCTTGGGCCCGGGCGGCCCTCTTCATCGTGATGACTGGTTTGATGCGTTGCGCGGTCGTGTCGATGCCATTGAGCCGGATTTTTGGGTGGGCTTTGCCTTGCTAGTCGTGGTGCCTAGCGCGCTTATCGCGCTTATTTACGGCCTCGTCGAGAGCCTATTTGGCGGTGCTGCTATGTTGATCATCGGTACCGGCTGTCTATTCTTTGCATTTGGACGCACGGACTATGATGCCTTAGCAGACCGCTTCCTCGCCCGCAGTCGCGCGGGCGATAACGAAGGCGCAGCCCTGGTGCTGGAAGAGGCGGGCGCAGACATTGAGGCTGACGACGCCATTGATTTTGGGCGCCATGCGGCTAAAACGTTTGCCTATGAGGGCTTTCAGCGCTGGTTCCCCGCCGCGTTTTACTTTTTCCTGCTGGGGCCTTTCTGGGCCGTAGCCTACCGCCTCATTCAAATGAGCGCTGGCGACACCAAAGTCCCCGTTGGCTCTTTGCGTCACTTAGTCGATTGGCTGCCTTCTCGACTGTTACTACTGAGCTTTGCCGTTGTCGGTGATTTCAAGGGCGTATTGGGTGTCGTTTCAGACAAAGCGCTCGACTCCTCTATTGAGACCGATGAGGTGTTGCTGCAAGGTATCGAGCAATCCATTGTGCTTGGTGATCAAACCCCTGCGGCACAGGTCGAGCGCACGCGAGAAGTTATGCGTCGCGCTTGGGTACTCTGGGTTGTTATCGCATCGGTGGTTGCGATCCTGGGGTAAGTCATCGACAGGGGTAAGTTATCGGCAGGGGTAAGTTATCGGCAGGGGTAAGTTATCGATAGAAGTGAGACCTGTGTCACGCTCTCCTCTAGGCAAACGGTTGTTCTCGTATAAGGTTTTCGTTGCTCTCCAATAACGCGGGCGAGAACCATGTCCTCTCAATTTATCACTCGTCCAGCACTTCGGACCGTGGCCACGTCACACGCAGCCGGTACTTATCGACTACGCCTGACGATTGTATTTCACCCCGATCTTGATCGTATCGGTACCTACGTCGACGTGCACCGCTGGGCTATTGATAAGCCGCTGACAGTGTTCCCCGTATTATTCTTGGGCAGAAATGAACCGCTGCTGAGTGATAATCGGGCGCTTGAGGACATGCACATCAGCCGCAGAGCACTGCGTATTGAGCAGCGCCATCGCGCGACCGATGTTTCAGGGCTGAGTTTGTCGTTGCAGGCGGTACGCGAAGCTGATATCCGGATTGGTGCCTCGGGTGCCTCCGAGTGCTTAGTCGATGGCATCGAGCTAAAGCGTGGCATTCCATTGCGCTTTGGTCACGGTGTGGTGGCGCTATTGCGGCTGGTAGGCCCCGTGAACGACGTGCCCGCGTCAAATGTCGCGCCATCACTACTGGGTACATCGGTGGAGCTTTCGCAGGTGCGCGCGGTGATAGCATCGGTTGCGCAGACTGAGTTACCAGTGCTGATTCTCGGTGAGTCCGGCGTTGGAAAAGAGCTGGTTGCGAGCGCTATTCATGAGGGTAGCGCGCGCTGTAATAACAAGCTTGTCAGTATCAATATGGCAGCCATACCCGCGGGCCTGGCAGCCAGTGAGTTGTTTGGGGCTGAGAAAGGCGCTTTTACAGGGGCGCAAACTCGTCGAGGTTATTTCCGAGAGGCGCAGGGCGGTTCATTGTTTCTCGATGAAATAGCGGACACGCCTGAAGAGATCCAAGTGCAGTTACTGCGAGCACTTGATCAGGGTGAGATTCAAGTAGTGGGCGGCAAAACCGAGCCCATCGATGCGCGCGTTATCGCCGCGACCGATGGTGCAATAACAGAGGCCGCGGGCTTTAGACATGCACTGCTTAATCGGCTCGCGGGTTGCACTATAGCGATTCCACCATTGAGAGATCGACTCGAGGATATTGGACCTCAAGGAGCTCATTTACTGGTAAATTACGCGGCCGATCATCCCGATTACCCGTTTTTAGCGTGTCGCGATAACCCTCAAGTGGCGGCCCATTGGGCGCGCTTTTTCTTCGATGCGCTGCTTCATGATTGGCCGGGTAACTCTCGTGAGCTGGTATTTGCACTGCAGCGGGCGGCGTTGATAACTCCTGAACCCAGTCACCTGCGCGTGCAGCGAGAAGACGAGCAGAGTCCACGCGTTGAGATGATCGACGATGATCAATTGTTCGATGTGCATAAGGCGAATGTCTTTGAAGTGCAGTCTACTGCTGATGAGCTCGGTTGGAGTCGATCGATGTTGTATCGACGCATCGAAACCCACCCGACCTTGCGCTTAGCGCGTGATATCGCCGATCAAGAAATTCATGACGTCTTGGCACGCCTTGGGAATAGCGCAGAAGCCGCGTACGCCCTCGGCATTTCGATTAGTGCGCTGCGCCCACGATTAAAAAAGCTTTCGGTACGTGACTGATGGGGCTTTTTGATCCCATAAACGGGACCTGGAAAGATGGGCTTACGAGAGTTGCTCCTCACCCATCGCAGCTTCGCTTACCCGAGCCCTACGAAGCGGTTCGCCAGTTGGGTACGGGCGGCGAGGGTGAGGCGTGGCTTGCGACTGACACCTGGCTTGGGCGTCAGGTGGTTGTTAAACGTATTGTCGCCTCGTCATTGGATGCGCGTGACCTTCTTCTCTCGCGATTAGAAACACTGGCGAAAGGCGCGTTACCCACAGTGCCGATAATTTATGCGGTAACCGTTGAGCGCGATGTGCTGTGGAATATGCGGTGGGGTACGCGGTGGGGTACGCGGTGGAATGTGCTTTGGTTAGTCACCGAGTATGTACCTGGCTGTTCGTTATCGAGTTTAAATGCGCGATCAGACGGTTCAAAACTTGCGTTGCCTCACGTGCTCAGTATTACGATCGATCTTGTTGCAGGGCTTGATGCGCTGGCACGTGCAGGCTTTGTTCATGGAGACGTTTCCCCAGCGAAC
>CAJQLP010000099.1 GCA_905479205.1 uncultured Luminiphilus sp. | reverse complement strand
ACGCCAAAGTCTGGGTAGAACGGCAAGTAGAGCCCCAGCGAGAAGCACCATAGCTGACGCGCCGATATAGAAGGATAACGTCACGAGGACTCCTCATTGTCGCGAGCTGCACGATCACTTGTATGTACAGTTTTACTCATGGAGGCAGCGCCAGATTCGCCCTCAGACACAGCCAAACGGCTGCGAAGCTGCGCAAGCTCCTCGGCCGTCACAGGCTGATCAACGCGCTTTTTACGCACAAGGTGTCGCACCAAACCCAGCAAACCAATGAGTGCGACGATGCCAGGCCCGTACCAAAGAACCACCGTGTTCTGATCAACAGCAGGTCGATAGCGTACAAAGTCACCATAACGAGCAACCATGAATCCCAAGATCTCATCATCGCTGGCGCCTTGCTCAAGCTGGCTGTGCAGCAAAAAACGTAAGTCTCGTGAAATAGGCGCGTTGGAGTCAGCAATATTTTGGTTTTGGCATTTAGGGCAGCGTAATTCTTGGCTCAGTTCGTGGTATCGATCTTCCAGGACGGGATCACTGAACTCATAGGTTTCTATGACCCCCCACGCCGCTAAGGGAAGCATTAGCATAAGGCTAACAACTGCTACTAGTCCCCTCATCAAGGGCCCTCCCCGATGGATGATCCCAGCGGCGTTGTATCGAGCTCTCGTTCTGGATCTGGAAAAAATCTCGCCAAATTTTGCACCCAAACCGTCTCATCGACGACACCGACATGACGGTACTGTATGTCACCAGTAGCATCGAGAACGTACGTTTCTGGGGCACCATAAACGCCTAAATCAAGCCCTAGGGTGCCGGCGGTATCGCTCAAGACTACGGCGTAAGGATCGCCCAAGGCTTCCAACCATTGCCGTGCAGGATCTGCTTGGTCTTTGTAATTTAAGCCAATAATTTTAATACCAGAGCGAGCGAGATCGAGAAGGTATGGATGCTCTACTCGACAGGAATAACACCAGGTCGCCCACACATTGATCAACGCAGGCTCGCCCAGTAAATCCTCTCGCGTAACTAGCCCCTCCGCAGTCAGCGCTTGAAGTGAGAAGTCGGGCAATGGCTTTCCGATAAGCGCGGATGGCAACGCCTTGGGATCAAGCGAAAGCCCTCGGAAAAGAAACGCCCCTAGAACTGCAAAAGCGAGCAACGGCAGGAAAAGCTTAAGCCGCCCCATGAACAACCTCTGAGGATAGCTGCTCAGACTTTCGCTGAGCAGCTTGTGGGCGGTAACGACGATCGAAAGCAGTGAGTATGCCCCCGAAACCTAGCAACAGTGCGCCACCCCAGATCCAGCGAATCATGGGTTTAAACTGAAGTCGAATCGCCCATGCGCCCTCGCCCACTGGCTCTCCCATCGCTACAAACAAATCCCTAAACGCACCGCCATCGATGTCAGCCTCAGTCATCACTTGCCCACTGGCTATATAACGGCGCTTTTGAGGGGCGAGTTGCGCGATGCGCTCTCCGTTGTGCCACACGTCAAACGTGGCTTGATCGGCCTGATAGTTAGGGCCGTCATTGCGTCCTAAATCAATGAATTCAAAACGATAGCCTGCGACTTCAGCGCTTTCACCCACAGACATCTTGAGGTCTTTTTCTACGCTGTGCTGGGTTACGACGGTAGCGCCGATAACGGTAGCAGCAAATCCGGCGTGAGCCAGGCACATGCCAATATAACTCGGCGTAAGGCGTCCTAGCTTCCGCTTGAATCCATCCGCTGACCGTGTGCGCGTTAGGACATCCCGGCCAAGTCCAACAAGAATCCAACCCGCTAGCAAAACAGCCAGCGCAACCCAGACGTTGTACTCTCCACCTAAAAGCGGCAGCACGATTGCAAAAACCGCAACGACCAACCCTGGAATCAACAACTCATTAAGCCATCGACGACTAGCATCACTCTTCCAACGGGCGATCGGGGCGATCCCCATAAACGGAATCAATAAAGCCATGAGGGGTACAAAGACCGCATTGAAGTAGGGAGGGCCAACGGAGTACTTGCCCTGCCCTAGTGCATCCATAATCAAGGGGAAGAGTGTTCCAAGTAGAACTGTGAGCGCGGAGACGCTAAATACAAGGTTGTTCGCGAGCAGCAGCGCTTCACGAGATATGGGGCCGTAATTGACACGACTCGCCACTGTAGGCGCTCTAAGTGCAAACAGGACTAAGGATCCGCCAACGACAAGCGCAAGAAAAATCAATATAAATAGGCCGCGATCGGGGTCGGCAGCAAACGCATGAACAGACGTCAGCACGCCAGACCGCACGAGAAAGGTGCCCAGTAACGACAGTGAAAACGCAGCGATCGCCATCAGTACGGTCCATGATCTAAACAGGCCGCGTTTTTCGGTTACCGCGAGTGAGTGCAGAAGTGCAGTCCCTACTAACCAAGGCATGAAGGAGGCATTTTCAACGGGGTCCCAGAACCACCAGCCGCCCCAACCTAATTCGTAATAAGCCCACCAGCTTCCAAGCATGATACCAAGGCTCAAGAAACCCCATGCCACGTTCGTCCAAGGCCGTGACCAGCGAGCCCAGGCTGCGTCGAGCTGGCCACCCAGAAGCGCGGCAATAGCAAACGCGAACGGCACGGAAAACCCAACATAGCCCATATATAACAAGGGCGGATGGATGATAAGACCAGGGTCTTGCAGTAGCGGGTTGAGGTCACTCCCGTCGGCAGGAATACCCGGCAGGAGTCTCTCGAAAGGATTAGACGTAAACAATGAAAACGCGATGAACCCGATGGATACCAGACCCATAACACCCAAAACACGAGCCAGTACGTGCAACGGCAAACCTCGACTAAACAGTGCGACCGCCACCATCCACGACGACAAAATCAATACCCACAGGAGCAGCGAGCCTTCGTGATTCCCCCAAACAGCTGAAAATTTATAGATGGGAGGCAGCAAGCTGTTGCTATTACTTGCAACAACCTTCACGGAAAAATCGTCCATCAGAAAGGCTTTCGCCAGCATAACGAATGCGGCCGCTAAGAACATAAAGACGCCGAGGGCAAGCGTTGGCGCCATATTCATGGCAGCGCTATTATTACGCCATGCACCCCATAGCGGCACTACGCCCAAAGTACACGCTAAAACAAACGCCAGAATCAGCGCAAAGTGCCCTAACTCAGGAATCATTATAGGCCTCCTTTACCGTAGCTTTTGGGAGCACTGCCGCTTAGGTCTTTGCCTTCAAGGGCGGCGGCAACTTCTGGAGGCATATAATTTTCATCGTGCTTGGCGAGGACTTCGCTGGCCTCTAAAATACCATTCTCATCCAAGATACCCGCTGCAACGACGCCCTCTCCCTCCGCGAAAAGATCCGGAAGTATCCCCGTGTAAGTAATCGTCACCGTTGCTTCGTAGTCGGTGACTTGAAAGGTCGTGGTGAGGTCGCTCGTGCTACGTTTGATGCTACCGTCTACCACCATGCCCCCCACGCGAATGGTGCGCTCGGTCGGCGCTTTACCCGCGGCGACGTCGGCGGGCGGATAAAACAAGTTGATATTGCCTCGCAGGGCATAGCTCACTAAACCGATCGCTGCGCTGGAAAAAACGACGATAGCTAACGCGATAACAAGCCTTTGCTTACGCCTTGGGTGCATGCTCACTCCTGTTGATTTCAACCATTGCACTGCGTCTTAATTCTGCGTCGATCTGTCTTCGTAACGTTCGCGCCCGACGCCAAGGAGCAATGACGAGATACGCGATCACTACAAAGCTAATTCCATAGGCTGACCATACGTAGGGGCCATGTCCCGCCATATTCCATGCAGCCGCGAGGCTATCAAAGTACATCATCCCTTAGCCAACTCTTGCTTCAACTCTGTTTGCAACCAAGCGGACCTGCGATAGCTATCGATCAGCTCAGTTCGCATATTGAATACGACGGCACAGGCAAACGTCAGATAAAAAGCTGCGATATTAAGCAGCAGCGGGTACAGCATTGAGCTATCGATGGCTGATTCACCGGAGAATTTTATCGACGCAGGCTGGTGCAAGCTGTACCACCAATCCACTGATTTATAAATGATGGGTATATTTACCGTACCTACCAAACTTAACACTGCACAGGCTTTTGCCGCAGCCGCCTTATTCTCATAGGCCTCAAACAAAGCAATAACACCCAGATAGAGAAAGAGTAGAATCAGCATTGACGTAATTCGCGCGTCCCACACCCACCAGGTACCCCAAGTCGGCTTACCCCAAATAGCGCCTGTGACCAACGCAATAAACGTTAACGCAGCACCCACGGGCGCTACTGCACGCATGGCTGTGTCGGCCATTTTAATTTTCCAGACTAGGCTCATAAGACCGGCGAAGGCCATCACGTAGTAGCCAGCGAGGGCCACAACGGCTGCAGGGACATGGATGAAGATAATACGGTAGCTATTACCCTGACGGAAATCTGGCGGCGCGATAAATAACCCCCAGAAAGCACCAACGATGAGTGCAACGATCGCAATCGGGAGCAGCCACTTCAAGAAAGAACCGGCAAACCGATAAAACCAGGGGGGAGACCCCATTTTATGAATAATAGACCACATAACTTCGATTATAGCCGCATCGGAGGTATAAAAAATACGCGTTCACGTATCGACAGAGATTTTCAGTCCCGCACTAATCGCGAACGGAGATAGTACAAGTCCGGCTGCTGCAAAAGCACCCATTAACGCCAGCCATGCACTGGCATCATAGCCGTTAGCCGCCTCGCCCACAGCGCCGACGCCAAATATCAAAATAGGAACATAGAGTGGAATAATTAACAGCGACAACAACATACCGCCTCTTCTTAACCCCACTGTCAGTGCCGCACCAATTGCGCCAATAAGCGACAAGCAAAGTGTGCCGAGTAGCAAGCTGAGTACTAATACAGGAAACGCTGAGCTAGGTAGATTAAGCATGGCTGCGAATACGGGAGATACCAAAGCAAGCGTTACCCCGCTGAGCAGCCAGTGGGCGATCACCTCGGCCATTGCGCTGAGGGCTAACGGCTGAGGGGCTAGAATCATTTGCTCCAAGCTCCCGTCTTCAAAGTCTGCAGCAAATAAACGTCCGCTCACGGTTAAATTTGCCAGCAAAGCGACTACCCAAAAAATGCCAGGCGCCAGATCACGCAACTGATCAGGTGCCGGCCCTAAGCCCAGCGGGAACAGCGTTACTACCATCAAGAAAAACAGAATCGGATTCAATACATCGCCCGGGCGACGCAAACCGGATCGAATATGTCGATTCAGTTGGGCGCGCAAATAACTTACGGTTTCAAGCTGCATATTGACTGAGATCCAATACTCGGAGGCGCTCGGCAAATCTATTGGGCTGATGGCTAGTAAATACGACGGCGCCACCCTGCTCAACGTGCGCCAATAATCGAGCCTCGAGAAGCTCTGCGCCTAGCATGTCAATTGCAGTAAAAGGTTCATCAAGCAGCCAAAGCTTAGCGTCTGATAACCACAGTCTAGCGAGTGCTACCCGTCGCTGCTGCCCGGCCGATAAATTGTGCACCGGCGTATCTTCGTAACCGAATAAGCCGACTTGGTCTAGCGCTTGGCGCAGTGCTAATTTGCTCTCGGCGATTAGGCCACTGGGGTGCCAGCTAAGATTTTCTATG
>CAJQLP010000098.1 GCA_905479205.1 uncultured Luminiphilus sp. | reverse complement strand
CAATCTTTACGATACTCGAGCCGAGTTTCAGCGCGTAGTAGGTGAGCTTCCAGCCGACGTTTTGCCCCTACCCCTGCTGCCAACGGGGATGGTGCCCGCGATGCGCGATGAGGCTTTGACAGTGGCTTATCAGAAAAGCCCCTCTATTAATAGAGCAATTGAGGAAATGCGTTCTGCGCGCGAATCAATGAACGCGACTCGCGGCCCTATGTTCCCACGACTTGACCTGCGGTATCGCAATGAGCAAGAAACCAATATCGATGGTTTCCAGGGCGACTACGATTTGCAGGCTGTTGAATTGGTGCTTACTTACAATTTGTACCGTGGCGGAGCTGACAGTGCGCGTCGGCGCGAATTCGCTAACCGGTATTACGCAGCAGTTGAGTCACGCAAAGAGGCCTGCTTGTCTGTTCGTCGTGAGGTCATGATTGCATTCAACAATGTCCGCGCGCTCGAGCAGCAGGTCGTTTATCTGGCCCAGCAGTTGGACTCCCAAGATAAAACACGCAAAGCCTATGGCGATCAATTTGATCGCAATCAGCGTACGCTACTCGACCTGTTGGACTCGCAAAATGAGCTTTTTGATACGCAGCGCGCAATGGTCAGCGCTCAAACAGACCTTGTTAAAGCGCAAGCGACTGTACTTGCTGAGCTAGGCGTTCTCACCGATTCTCTCGATGCGAAAGGATTTAACAGCGACAAGCTTGAAGCGGTGGAGCTAGATTTGGCACGCCGAGACGACGAGCAGATCGAAGCATGTTCGCCCGGTGGTGTGCCGAGCATTGCGATCGATCAGGAGGCAATTTTCGAACGGTTGAATGCGCGCGCAAGTGCGTCAGGTAGCGTGAATTAATCTAGTGAGTAGGAGTAGACGACCCTTGCGTTAGGGACACTTTTTAGGCATCGATGATATGTTTTTTTACTGAGCCCTCCGTATGAAGGATTTCAGCCGGAGAAGCCGTCGGCGAAGCGGCGATTCTCTAAATACTCTAACAAGGCATCAATGTTGATGGGCTTGCGCATAAGAGTAAGATCATCGCCTTTAATGTCCTCTAAATTCTGGTCGGCATCTAGGTGCCCGCTAATCATTACATATTCGAACTGACGATCGGGACGACTTTTGAGTGATTTAATCAGTTCGGCGCCATTTCTGACGGGCATACGCATATCAGTCATGATCAGTGTGATGTCAGGGTTAGCCTCAATGGCTTCCTCGGCCTCGTCGGCACTGTATGCTTTTTCGCAGACATAATCGAATGATTCGAGAAATTCCGCGAGCTCATCGGTTATGACGGTTTCATCATCGACAATAAGAATGCCTTTGTGTTGCATACTGGCCTCGCGGAATCTATGTCCGCGTAGGATAGTCGTCTAGGGTGAAATGTGGAAGGCTTGATGTGTGCTAATCTCATGAGAGCGCGTTAAAAGAAGATTGCTAATGAAGCTACGACTCAGACAGATTCTCGTTATAGCATTGGTCAGTATTGTATTGATCGCCACGGGCAGTCTTGCAATGGTGTATAACCGGGTTGTAGACCTGCGCGATTCGCAGACAGAGTTAATTATTGTTTTAGAGCGAACAGGAGAGACAGCGGTCCTTCTCGAAGAGGGCCGCTCTCAACTTCAAGCCGGGGGCGTTCTTCAGGACACGTGGTGGCGGCAAGTTAAAAATATGATGCTCCCCTATGATTGCTGTCTGCTTGAGCTGCAGCAGTTATCGGCATTGGACGCTCCTCAGGTGCAATCTACCCAGGTATTGCATCAAATCGATGTTTTGAAGCAAGCCAAGCAAAGAGCGCTCGATGAAGCCCTCACCCATGTGGCGACTTTAAAAGCAGCCAATGCACCACTGCCTTTTCTAGTGGCTTTTAGTATCTCGATAATGTTTGTGATCTTGTGGTCGTTGCTGAACCGCGGGATGCTTATTCCAATAGAGCGACTGGCAAAAAGTGTTAGTGCACCGGGTGCGGGCATGCGTTTTACGGCCTCTCTAAATAATGGTAGCGCCAGCGAGGTTATTTTGTTGGCGGAGGCTTTTGACGGGCTTGTGTCTCAACTTGAGACTGACATACAGAGGAGAGAGATTGACCTGGCTGCGGCAAGAGAAACGGTTCGACTTGAGGAGCGTGCTCGCGCCGATGAGTATGCTGAACTTATTGATGGCAGTAGTTCCCCAATTTTTTCCATCGATTTGTCGGGAGCCATTACTTCATGGAACCGCCAAATTGCGCGTTTCACTGGGCTGATACCGAATGCAGCTATCGGCAAAATATTCGATCGTGCATTTTTGGATGGCTCCAGTAGAGTCGAGTTTGGTGATGCAGTAAGAACTGCGGTGGCTGGGAGTTCAGTACAAGGAATAGATGTGTCTATTGTTACTGGGGTCGGCACGAACATGCGGTTGCTATTAAACCTTTCGCCTCGGCGTGCTTTCGATGGCTCTATTACCGGCGTGACCTGTTTCGGGTATGAAGTCGAGGAGTTTTTGAGTTCGACCGCTAAGGTATTCGAGCGCCAACAAACCACATATTTTAACGACCTAGCGACCGGCGCCGCTCACCAGTTGGCGCAACCAATGCAAAAAATGCGGCTCTACTTGGCCAACGCCCAGAATCGATTGCGCCGACCAGAAGTTGATAAAGCGTTAATCTCGGAAAAACTCTCGGGGATTGATGGAGAGCTTTCTCGGATGGGAGAGATCATTGATCATCTAAGGTTATTCGGAAAGAAAACGCCACCAGTTGATGGCGGGTTTTCTCTGGCCGCGGTTATAGATCGCTGTGCCGAGCTGGTTGGCGGCAGGCTCGCTGAGCAAGGCATTTCGCTGGAGTTGAACAATGAATTGGGCAGTCAGCATGTTTTTGGGCACCCCCTTCAGGTAGAAAAATGCCTGATCGCCATTTTCGATAACGCGACCGAAGCTTTGGTTGCAACACGCCCTGTAGCGCCCGTGATTGGCGTCTCGGCAGACATTAATGCTCAGGCCAATAGCGCTAATATATCGATTAGGGACAATGGCGGGGGCTTAGACGTTGCCCATCTTGACAAGGTCTTTGATCCGTTTTTCACCACCAAAATTAACGGTAAGAATGTTGGCTTGGGACTCGCTTCTAGTCGCGCGTTAATTGAGGAAATAGGCGGTCAGGTCACGCTGCAATCAAGCGGTGGCGA
>CAJQLP010000097.1 GCA_905479205.1 uncultured Luminiphilus sp. | reverse complement strand
TTTCGTATTGATCCGGCAAACTACGGTCATCGGCATGCCTCGCTTGAAGGCTTAACCGTTGAAACAGCTCAAGAATCGGCTGACCTTATTCGCTCAGCCTTAGGTCGAAAGCCTTCGGAGGCGGGACTTAAGGCGCGCTCGATAATTGCACTCAATGCGGGTGCCGCGATCTATGTGGCAGGTGTCACCAAAACATTGCACTCGGGGATTGAAATGGCCGATGACGTTATCGCTTCAGGGCAAGCTGCCGACAAACTGGAAGCCTTCGCGGCGTTTACATCTGGCTTAAAGGCGGAGGCATTGTGAGCGCCAAACTGACAGCACCAACCGTTCTAAAGAAAATCATTGACCGAAAAGTCGACGAGGTAGCTGACCGTAAAGCACGTCGCTCCCTTTCTGATCTTCACGTTCTTGCTAGGCAAGCATCGCCGACTAGAGGTTTTAGTGCCGCTCTTCGCAGTCGAGTTGCGGGCGGTGATCCCGCAATTATTGCCGAAGTGAAGAAGGCGAGTCCCAGCAAGGGCGTCATCCGAGAGCATTTCATGCCCGCGGAGATAGCTGCAAGCTATGAAAACGGCGGCGCTACCTGCTTGTCAGTGCTTACTGATATTGACTTCTTTCAAGGCGCTGACAGCTATCTCATCGCTGCGAGACAGGCCTGCTCTTTGCCTGTTATTCGCAAGGATTTCACCATTGATCCCTATCAAATTTGGGAGGCGCGAGCCTTAGGCGCCGATGCGGTGCTGTTAATTGTTTCGTGTCTCGAATTGCCATTACTCAAAGAGCTTTATGCCTGCACACAAGACGCGGGATTAGACGCTCTCATTGAGGTGCACGATCAAGCCGAGCTCGATGAGGCGCTGCAGTTGGGTTCGCCGCTCGTCGGAATCAATAACCGAAACTTGCATACGTTTGAAACGTCATTGCAAACAACGACCGATTTGCTCGCCACTATGCCCGAGGGCGTTCAGGTCGTTACCGAGTCGGGTATTCATACAAAGGCCGATGTTAAACACATGCGTGACAATGGAGTGCATACGTTCCTCGTGGGCGAAGCATTTATGCGTGCTGAAGATCCTGGGACGCGCCTGCGCGAGATGTTTGAATAAAGGCGGTGCGCCTTAATCGATGATATTGCCTTTATCATCGATTACTACGGTCTGTGGCTCTCGTAAAACAACAATGGTCTTGCCAGCCACTTCAATAAGACCATCCTCACTTAGCGCTTTTAGTACTCGCCCCGCCATCTCTCGCGAGCATCCGACGATACGTCCAAGTTCTTGGCGAGTAACCCGGATTTGCATGCCCGCTGGATGCGTCATGGCATCGGGCTGCTGGGTAAGGTCGATAAGTGCTTGAGCTATACGGCCGGCAACATCGACGAAGGCCAAATCGGTTAATTTACGCGTGGTGTTGCGTAATCTGACCCCTATCTGCGTAGTCAGTGCGTAGAGTAAGTCAGGAAAAAGGCCACGGATTTGGTGAAAACGCTCGTAACTGATTTTGGCCAACTCGCATTCAGTGCGCGCGACGAGATTCGCTGTGCGCGTCGCCTCCCCGAATAAGCCCATTTCACCGACGAAATCACCGGGGTTCAGATACGATACGACCATCTCTTGCTCGGAGTCCTGATCGTTGTCATCGACGACCACGGATACGGAGCCATCGAGTACCAGATACAGATGCTCTCCAGGCTCTCCTTGGCGAAAAATAACCGAGCGTGGCGAGTACAGCACTCGCTCAGAATGGCGGAGGAAAGCTTCGGCCTCGGGTATTTTTCGTGTGACTTCGGGCTTCATGCGTCGTCTGATATTCCAGCAACAGGGCGCTATAGAATACCGCATGCTCATTCTATGTCTATGGCGTTCATAACACCCTGCCGGCGCTTAAATATTGTCCTATGAAATGCAGTGTCTCGAATAGCGGTTCTCGGTTGTCGTTAGGGTAACTGATAATTGTAGACCTATTTGTATCTGTCAAAGCTGATCCAAACAGCTCGCTTTGCTGTAATCTTGCGAACCTTAATGTTGAGAGGAATATCACTATGAAAGGCACGGTTAAATGGCTTGATGGCGCCATGTTTATTGGCGAGTCTGGCTCTGGTCATTCGGTCGTTATGGATGGCCCGGAGGATCTTGGTGGCCGAAACTTAGCGCTGCGGCCTATGGAAATGCTGCTCTTAGGTACCGGTGGCTGTGCTATCTACGACGTGATATCCATGCTCAAGAAGTCACGTCAAAATGTTGTCGATTGTCGAGTCGAGCTTGAAGCCGAACGCGCTGACGCAGTCCCCGCGGTGTTCGAAAGCATGAATTTGCATTTCGTGGTAACGGGTTACGGCTTGAAGGAAGCGCAGGTTAAGCGCGCTGTTGAATTGTCTGCGGAAAAATATTGCTCCGCTTCGATCATGCTGGCTAAGGCGGGTGTGGCAGTTAGTCATAGCTTCACTATCGAGGAAGCTGAACGTTCTGGCGAGTAATCAGACCCAGTAACTGCTGTCCGTCATGATGCGTGAAATCTTTGTCATAGCATCTTTGACAGGGCGGGGGAACTCGCTACCGCCAGCTTTGATTGCGTTTTCACCGTGTCGCTCTTCATCTTCGAGCATTTGCTGCAGGATCAACTGTGATTTCCGATCATCAGCGGGCAGGCTTTTGAGGTGGTCGCGTAAATGACTGGCAACGCGCTCTTCCGTAGCGTGGACGAATCCAAGGCTAACTTTGTCACTGATCGCTCCAGCTGTGGCGCCCAGCGCTAGCGATATGCCATACCACAGTGGGTTTAAGGCGCTTGGTCTTGCACCTAGCTCCTCAAGACGTTGCTCACACCAGACGAGATGATCGATCTCTTCTTGCGCGGCTTCTTCCATCTCCTCTCGGGTACCTGCACTTTGGGCAGTGAGCGCTTGACCTTGATAAAGGGCCTGAGCACAAACCTCTCCAGTGTGATTCACACGCATTAGTCTTGCGGCGTGCTTTCGTTGTTTGTCGCTCAGCTGAGCCTCGCTATGCCCGTCAGCAGGCGATGGGCGTGCCGCAGAAGCACCGCGGCGAGAGAGGGTACGCAGCACGGAATCTGCTTCGACAAGCAGACGGTCAAAGGCTGTTAAATCTCGTGATGTCATATTGCCCCCTCGCTTTGCGGTGTATTCAACGATCAATCGCACGCCAACCAATGTCGCGGCGATAGAGCATGTCCTGCCATTGAATGGTATCTACACCATTATAGGCGTTTTCGCGAGCATCCTGGATAGTGTCACCTAGCGCAGTAACACACAAAACACGCCCACCACTGGTGACTACTTGGTCATCCTTTTGGGCTGTGCCGGCGTGAAAAATCTTCGTGTGCTTTGGCTGGTCGGTAAGCAGCCCATGAATGGCATGACCTTTGTCGTAATTGCCCGGATACCCCCCGGCAGCCAATACCACACCCAGCGCTGGGCGCGGATCCCATTCAACACTCGAGTCGTTTAATACGCCACGGATGGCAGCAGAGCACAAATCACCGAGGTCGCTTTTAAGGCGCATCATAATGGGCTGGGTTTCAGGATCGCCAAAGCGACAGTTAAATTCAATAACGCGGGGGTTGCCGTCGGCGTCAATCATTAGGCCTGCATAGAGAAAGCCGGTGTAAGGCATGCCGTCTTTAGTCATGCCCGCAATAGTCGGCTCGATAATGCGTTCCATCACTCGTTCGTAAACGAGGTCGGTCACGACAGGCGCTGGCGAGTAGGCACCCATCCCGCCGGTATTAGGTCCAGTGTCGCCTTCGCCTACGCGTTTATGATCTTGGCTCGTCGCCATGGGTAAGGTGTGGGTGCCATCGGCTATGACAATAAAACTCGCCTCTTCGCCGGGCAGAAACTCTTCAACCACGACGCGACAACCAGCTTCACCAAAAGCATTGTCGGAGAGCATGTCGACAATTGCCGCCTCCGCCTGTTCAAGTGTCTCAGCAACAATGACACCTTTACCTGCGGCAAGACCATCGGCCTTGATCACGATGGGAGCGCCGTGTTCACGGACATAGGCTAGCGCCTTGTCAGTATCGGTGAAGGTAGCGTAATAACCCGTAGGAATGTCGTGTCGCTTTAGAAAGTCTTTAGTAAAGGCTTTAGAGCCCTCAAGCTGCGCAGCTGCTTTGCTTGGGCCGAAGCACGCCAGGTTACGGCTTTGAAAGTAATCGACGACACCTTCTACCAAGGGCGCTTCTGGCCCAATCATCGTCAATTGACAGTCATTTTGCGCCGCGAAGTTTGCAAGTGCGGGAAAATCCATGACATCAATATCGACATTCTCAAGCCCTGGCTCATGCAAAGTTCCCGCATTACCCGGCGCTACATAGACCGTTTGCACGTTCTGCGACTTTGATAGCTTCCATGCCAAGGCGTGCTCTCTACCTCCGCTACCTACAACTAAAACATTCATTAACAACTCCTTCGACGTAGGGCGAGATTAGTGGCGGAAGTGGCGCATACCCGTAAATACCATCGCCATCCCTGCTTCATTTGCGGCTGCGATCACTTCATCATCGCGAATTGAGCCGCCGGGCTGAATGACGGCCGCAATACCGCGCTCGGCGGCATTCTCAATGCCGTCGCGGAACGGGAAGAAGGCATCCGATGCCATGACGGCACCCTCGACGTGCAGATTCGCATGCTCCGCCTTAATCGCCGCAATGCGCGCCGAATTTACGCGTGACATTTGACCCGCGCCGACACCAATTGTTCGGTTGTTCGCTGCATAAATAATGGCGTTAGATTTGACGAATTTGGCAACTTTCCATGCAAATAACAGATCACGCCATTCCTGCTCGGTGGGCTGACGTTCGGTGACAACGTTAAGATCTTCACGTGTAATCATTCCATCGTCACGATCTTGAATGAGTAGCCCGCCATTCACGCGCTTAAAGTCCAGAGAGCGAGCTGCTTCTGACCAGCTTCCTGTGCGTAACAAGCGCACGTTCTTTTTCTCGGCGACGCAAGCGATGGCTTCGTCTGAAATCTCAGGCGCAATAATGACTTCGACGAACTGTTTATCGACGATGGCTTTTGCCGTGGGACCATCGAGCTCTCGGTTAAAAGCAATGATGCCGCCAAAGGCAGATTCAGGATCGGTATCAAATGCGAGCTGGTAGGCCTCGCCCAAATCCTTGGCAACAGCAACGCCGCAAGGATTAGCATGTTTGACGATTACGCAGGCTGGCTCGTCAAAGTTCTTCACACATTCTAAAGCCGCGTCGGTATCAGCGACGTTGTTGTAGGAGAGCTCTTTACCTTGAAGCTGTACGGCGGTCGAGATGCCCACCTCTTTAGGATTCGCTTCTTTATAAAACGCGGCCTTCTGGTGGGGATTTTCGCCGTAACGCATTTCTTGGGCTTTGTGTAGCTGAAGATTGAAAGTGCGCGGAAAGTCGTCGCTACCGCTGCCTACAAGACGGCCGAAGTAATTGGCAATGGCCCCGTCGTAGGCCGCTGTATGCTCATAGGCCTTGATGGCTAAATCAAATCGCGTCGTGAATCGAGTGTGGCCGTCATTGGCATCCATTTCTTCTATTAGACAACCGTAGTCGCCAGCATCAACAACAATGGCCACGTCTTTGTGGTTCTTCGCTGCCGCCCGCACCATGGTAGGGCCGCCAATATCGATATTCTCAACGGCATCTTCGAGACTGCAATCGGGGCGTGCGACGGTTGCTTCAAAGGGGTATAGATTCACGACGACCATATCAATGGGTGCAATGCCATGCTCTTCCATTACGGAATCGTCTGTGCCTCGGCGGCCTAACACGCCCCCATGTATCTTTGGATGTAGCGTTTTGACACGCCCATCCATCATTTCTGGGAATCCGGTGTAATCAGATACTTCCGTGACTGCAATGCCTGCTTCTCGGAGCATGCGGCAGGTCCCGCCTGTCGATAAAATTTCCACCCCGCGTGTGGCAAGAGCCTGGGCAAATTCAGTGACGCCAGTTTTATCCGAAACACTGATTAGCGCACGGCGAACGGGGGCGAGGGCGGTGTCATTCATTAAACGATTTCCTGTGTGATGTCGCGACTGAGTGGAAAGTGGAAAGAGTGTTATGCCGGTTGATTTAGGCGCCAGGCAGATCCAACAGACCGTATTGGCGTAATTTCTTGCGCAACGTACCGCGATTCAGGCCGAGCATGGCGGACGCCTTACTTTGATTCCCTTGGGTGTAGCGCATGATTGCAGCGAGTAGCGGTTGTTCGACTTGAGAAATAACCATGTCGTAGAGCCCGCTGCAGCTTTCACCATCGAGTTCAGCTAGATAATAGCTAATTGAATGATGCGCACTCTCTCGCAAAGGCTGCGGTGGCGCTGAGGTGTCGCCAGTGATTGGCGTGTTGTGCGGTTTTTCTGTCGTGTTTGTCATGCTGCGATACGCGGTTTGAGGTTGGTGGATAAGGTCAATGGGGCAACTACCTGTGACGTGTAATCGTTCAGTTGCTCCGTTAAATGATCAAACGCAAAAACTTGCTCTTGAGCGGTTTCTAATCGATTGAACGCCGATTTCCAAGTCGTCCAGGTGGGCCATGTTGCTAATTGAGAGTGAATGGTAGGGTCCTGATTCAGCCCATCAACAAACCAGCCAATGTGCTTCCGTGCTATGCGCACGCCTAAGAAGTCTCCGTAAAAGTCATGCAGGGCCGAAAGATGGCGTCTAATAATGACGCATTGCTCGCTGAGTGCGGGAGGATTAAGCGGCTGATCCGTCAATGCGCGTGCAATCATCCCCGGCAGCCATGGCTTGCCTTGGGCCGCGCGGCCGATCATGACGCCAGCGGCGCCCGTGTATTCCATGACTGCTCGAGCTTTGTCAGCGCAAGTAATATCACCATTAGCCAATACGGGTATGGACACTGCGTTAGCGATGGCAGCGATGGTGTCGTACTCGGCTTGCCCTTTGAAGCGGTCAGCGCGGGTTCTGCCATGCACGGCGAGCATTTGAATGCCCGCTTGTTCAGCGATACGTGCAATCGTGACGCCATTGCGTTCGTAACGACTCACGCCGGTGCGTATTTTCAGTGTCACAGGTACGTTTACCGCATTAACCACAGCATTGAGTATTCGTTCCACCAGTCCTTCGTCTGCAAGAAGTGCTGATCCTGCCGCTTTCTTGCACACTTTTTTGGCGGGGCAGCCCATATTGATGTCGATGATGTCGGCACCTTCATCGGCGTTGAAGCGCGCCGCCTGGGCGAGCTGAACTGGGTCGCTGCCAACAATTTGGACGGACCGAATGCCCGCTTTACTACTGCTTTGACGCCTGAAGTGGCTTTTTCTGGAATCTTTCAAGCTTAAGTCAGCCGTCAGCATTTCGCCCACTGCCATGCCGGCACCCAACGCGACTGTGAGTTCTCGCAGCGGTAAATCGGTAACCCCAGCCATAGGCGCAACGACGACCCGATTAGGGATCGTGTGAGGGCCGATTTGCAGTGTATGGGGGCTTGTCGTCACGGTCATTAAGGTGCTGAAACTAAGATGCTGAAAAAGGACGTCGATTCTACACTTGTCGGCGAAGCGACTGAAGGTTTGTGGCTATTTTTTGTTCAATTTCACACTTTTCGTCGAAATTGCCGCAAACGTCGCCAAAACAGCGTAATTTGGGCGTAATCTCCTATTTTTGATAATAATGCCAAAATATTCGACACCTGGGATTGAATATTGCACACTGATGCCCCGAAGGTGATTGATGCCGACAGGTTCGCAGAGAAAGGAAGCACGATGTCCGACATTCTTGTATTACATGGGCCTAATCTAAATTTGCTCGGGACACGTGAGCCCGAGGTGTATGGACGCGAATCCCTCGACGATATTAATAACCGACTGCTCCAAGAGGCGGAACGAGCTGATGTAACACTCACGTGCGTGCAAAGTAATGCAGAGAGTGAGCTTATCGAGGCGATTCACGAAGCTACAGCGGCCGGCACGCGGTTTATCATTATTAACCCCGCTGCATTCACGCACACCAGTGTCGCGCTTCGCGATGCTCTGCTCGGTGTGGCTATTCCCTTTATTGAAGTGCATTTATCCAATGTGCATGCCCGTGAGTCCTTTCGCCATCACAGTTATTTTTCTGACGTTGCCGTCGCTGTCATCTGTGGCCTAAAGAGTTTTGGCTACGATTGCGCGCTCGCTGCCGCGTTGAAACATATCGACTCTTAACAGCGCTCCGAACGAGGAAGAAGCTATGGATATCCGTAAAGTTAAAAAGTTAATTGAATTACTCGAAGAGTCGAATATCGGCGAAATCGAAATTAAAGAAGGCGAGGATTCGGTGCGGATTAGTCGCAATGGTGGTGCTGCCGTGGTGCAGGCACCCATGGCCTATGCACCACCGCCTCTGGCACCAGCGCCCGCAGTGGCGCCGGCTGCGGCGCCTGCAGCCGAGCCTGCTGCAGCCCCTGTTTCCGATGCCAACGCTGTGCTCTCGCCCATGGTCGGTACTTTTTATCGTTCGCCGGGCCCTGACGCCGCCTCGTTTGTTGAGGTCGGTCAAACTGTGCGCGTAGGCGACGTTCTCTGTATTGTTGAAGCGATGAAAATGATGAATCAGATTGAAGCTGATCGCGCGGGAACTGTAGCGGCGATTCACGTCGAGAATGGGGACCCCGTTGAATTTGACCAGCCCCTGATCACTATCGTTTGAGGCGTGGGGGATTCGCGTCCCCTGCCAAAGAGGAACACCCCATGCTTGAAAGAGTATTGATTGCCAACCGAGGCGAAATTGCCCTGCGGATACTTAGGGCCTGTAAAGAGCTCGGTATTGAGACTATTGCTGTTCATTCAACTGCCGACCGAGAGTTGAAGCACGTGCGGCTAGCCGATCAGGCTGTTTGTATTGGGCCTGCACCGTCCACGCTCAGTTACCTAAATATCCCCGCAATTATAAGCGCTGCAGAGCTCACCAACGCCGACGCAATTCACCCCGGCTATGGTTTCCTATCTGAAAATGCTGATTTTGCAGACCAGGTCGAAAACAGCGGTTTTACGTTTATCGGTCCTCGCGGTGAAACGATTCGTCTAATGGGCGATAAAGTTTCTGCGAAGCAGGCTATGAAAAAGACCGGTGTTCCCACCGTGCCCGGAACTGAAGGTGCGATTCCTGAGGATCCCGATGAAGTGTTGCGCGTGGCTCGTGACATTGGTTACCCCGTTATTGTGAAAGCGGCGGCGGGTGGCGGTGGCCGTGGTATGCGTGTGGTACACAACGAAGAAGTCCTGCTTAGCTCTATTGCCGTTACACAGTCAGAGGCGCAGGCAGCATTTGGATCGCCGGTTGTTTATATCGAAAAGTACCTGCAGCGACCTCGACACGTAGAAGTTCAGATTATCGCCGACGGACAGGGTAATGCTGTGCATCTTGGTGATCGCGATTGTTCATTGCAGCGCCGACATCAAAAAGTGATTGAGGAGGCACCGGCTCCAGGTATCGATGATAAAGAACGCAACGATATCGGCGAGGCCTGTGTACGCGCATGTATTGAGATGGGCTACCGCGGTGCAGGTACTTTTGAGTTTCTCTACGAGGACGGTGGTTTTTACTTTATCGAGATGAACACACGCGTCCAGGTTGAACACTGCGTAACCGAAATGATCACAGGAATTGATATTGTTCGGGAGCAACTGCTGATCGCTTCGGGTGAGAAGCTGTCTTTCACTCAGGCCGACATCCAGTTACGTGGCCATTCTATTGAATGCCGACTCAATGCGGAGGACCCCAGGACCTTTATGCCATCGCCGGGAAGGATCAATACTTTCCACGCTCCTGGTGGTAACGGGGTCCGTGTCGATTCACATGTTTACAGCGGCTATACGGTTCCGCCTCATTACGACAGCATGATCGGCAAGCTGATTACCCACGCTGATACCCGTGAGGCAGCCCTTGCCAAGATGGCGCAAGCGCTCGACGAGCTGGTAGTTGAGGGCATCCGGACCAACGCGGCACTGCATCGTGAGTTAGTCGTTGACCCGTCCTTTGTTGTTGGAGGAGTGAGCATTCACTACCTCGAAAGCAAGCTGGAACATGAGCGTTGAGCCAGCCCGGATGGCAGGAGTTAAAAGTCGAGACCGTCAAGGATCAGGTTGAGGCGTTAGAAGACTGGTTCTTTGAGCAAGGTGCGGTAGCTGTCACTCTTGAGGACAACGCGGACGAGCCACTGCTAGAGCCTGGCGTAGGTGAAACACCACTTTGGCAGAACGTTAAGGTGGTGGCTTTATTTGTGGAAGGCCTCGACCTTGACCCGATCGCTAGAGCTATTCCCACAGACTGGCTTGTCGCTCCTGTTTGCGCGCCAGTGCATGTCCCCGATCAAGACTGGGAACGCGCCTGGATGGACAACTTTCATCCTATGCAGATGGGTCCCCGACTGTGGATTTGCCCTAGCTGGATAGATCCGCCTGTACCGGACGCGGTTAACGTGATGCTCGATCCAGGATTGGCATTCGGTACGGGCACTCATCCAACTACGGCGATGTGTCTCAGTGAATTAGATTGTGCAATAGGCGACGGTGCACGGCTCGTTGACTACGGCTGCGGCACCGGTATCTTGGCCATTGCTGGTTTAAAGCTTGGGGCACACAGTGCTATCGCGATTGATAATGACCCTCAAGCGATCATAGCGAGTCATCAAAATGCCGAGCGCAATGGTATTGCTGCCGGTCAGTTAGAGGTTGTGATGCCCGATAGTGAGGCGATTGGCCAGTGGGCGGGAAGCGCGGATGTCGTGGTTGCCAACATTTTGGCAGGGCCATTGGCACAGTTAGCCCCACAGCTGATCGCGCTGTTAAAGCCGGGTGGTCGCTTGATAATGGCGGGTTTACTGGCTGAGCAAGCTAAAGACCTGATGGCGATCTACCGACCACACGTTGCCCTCGAAGTGGCCAATGACCTTGAGGGCTGG
>CAJQLP010000096.1 GCA_905479205.1 uncultured Luminiphilus sp. | reverse complement strand
AGGTTCCTGTGGGTCAAATCCTGCTAGCGGCTACCATCGCTGGAGTAACCGCTTATTTCACGATTGCGCTATTTTTGGCTGCGCTAAATCGTATGGGTATGATGCCTTTTGTTGTCTATCGGCTGCTTTTGGGGGCAGGCTTGGTAGCTATTGTGTTTTTGGGGAATTAATGATGTCCGATGTTGTCGATGAGTTACTCAACTTTCTTGCTGAAGCTACCACTCCGTTCCATGCGGTGTCGGCAATGGAATGGCGTTTAGCTGCTGCGGGTTTTACGGAGCTTGATGCAATTGACGGAGAAAAATTGGAACCCGGGCAGGGGTATTTTTACACCCGTAATGGCAGTTCAATTATTGCTTTTCGCGCCGGCACCAATCCTCCCGAGCAGGGTCTGCGCTTAATTGGAGCGCATACGGACAGTCCTAACCTCTCGGTAAAACCGAACCCAATTAAAGTCCGCCACGGTGTGGTTCAGATTGCAGTCGATGTATATGGTGGTGCTTTGCTCAATCCGTGGTTTGACCGCGACTTGTCTCTAGCGGGGCGAGTGAATTTTGTGGATAGCGAAGGAGTGCTTAACGCTCAACTGATTGACTTCCAAAAGCCAGTGGCGATCATACCTAGCTTGGCAATACATCTTGATCGCGAGGCCAATAATGGAAGGAGCGTTAATCCGCAAAGAGATATTCTCCCTGTGCTTCTTGAAGCGGATGGCAGTGGCTCTTCGCAAATTGATTTTCGCGCATTGCTTGCGGAACAACTAAGACGGCAATACCCGGAGTACGACGATGTGCGGGTACTCGATTATGAAATGTCGCTATACGACACTCAAAAGCCCGCACGAGTAGGGTTAGATGAGGCGTTCATAGCATCTGCGCGACTCGATAACCTTTTGAGCTGTTTCGTTGGTCTTCGCTCGATCCTGGATGCAGACGCTTCTCAGTGGAGTGTGCTTGTGTGTAATGACCATGAAGAAGTTGGAAGCGCATCTGCCGTGGGTGCTCAGGGCCCTATGCTCATGGATTTCATCACGGCGCTTACTGTCGATGCAGCGGCTAGTCGTCAACTGCGCGAGCAATCCGTGATGGTTTCAGTGGATAACGCCCACGCGGTGCACCCCAACTTTAGCGATAAGCATGATGAAAACCATGGTCCTTTGCTGAATGCCGGCCCAGTGATAAAGATTAATCGAAACCAGCGATACGCTACATCAGGCACTGGGGCTGCTCTTGTACGCCTGTTGGCAGAGCGCGTGGATGTCCCTGTACAAAGTTTTGTGGTTCGCACTGACCTGGGCTGTGGCAGCACCATTGGGCCCATCACGGCAGCTGGTACGGGTATTGATACCATCGATTTAGGTGTGCCTACGTTAGGTATGCACAGTATTCGCGAGTTGGCGGGTAGCCGCGACCCTGCGTATCTTGAATCTTTACTCACTGGCTTTTTGAATCGCTTGGTATGATTAATGGAGATCATGTAATGGAAACTACCCGTGTATTGACGGGCATTACCACAACGGGGACACCTCACCTTGGAAATTTTGTGGGTGCGATACGCCCCGCAATCGCCGCTTCTAAACGAAGCGATGTCGACGCGTATCTCTTTCTGGCGGATTACCACGCATTGATTAAATGTGGAGATCCCGCTTTAGTCGCTCAATCTAGCCGTGAAATCGCTGCAACTTGGTTGGCGCTTGGGCTCGATCCTAAGCAGGCGAATTTTTATCGTCAATCAGATATCCCAGAAATCACCGAACTATGTTGGATATTGACATGCAATGCGGCCAAAGGATTAATGAACAGGGCGCACGCCTACAAGGCAGCAGTCCACGCCAATGAGCAGGCAAATGAGGATCCTGACTTTGGTATAACGATGGGGCTGTTTTCGTATCCCGTATTGATGGCTGCGGATATATTGATTTTCAATGCCCACGAGGTCCCCGTTGGGCGTGATCAAATTCAACATGTTGAAATGGCAAGAGATATCGCGCAGCGTTTCAATCATAATTTCGCCGATATCTTTACGTTGCCAACAGCTGTAGTCGATGACAACGTATCGGTGCTCCAGGGTCTAGACGGCCGTAAAATGAGTAAAAGCTACAACAATACGATTCCTTTATTTGGGAGTGAGAAACAACTCAAAAAAGGTATCAACAAGATTAAAACGAATTTACTCGAACCGGGTGAACCAAAAGACCCAGAGGATTCGACGGTCTTTCAAATTTGGTGCGCTTTTGCCGATGACAACGAAAGGCAGGTCATGCAACAGGCGTTTATTGACGGTATTGCGTGGGGTGAAGCCAAAAAGCAGCTCTTTGAGCGCGTTAACGATGAGCTTGCGCCTGCGCGCCAGCGATACGATCAGCTCATCGCTGAGCCCGCTGATATTGAAGCAATCTTGCAAGAGGGCGCCCAGCGTTTGAGGCCGAAAAGCTCTGAGCTGCTAGCGCGAGTTCGGCACGCAGTGGGTCTTCGGCCTTACGCCTAGGCACTTTCTTTAGCCACCAATTTAGCTACCAAAGACACACACTAGCCGTTCAATTCAGTGCGTAGCTGAATGACAGCATTGCGCTGCGCGGCTCTCCAACAAAGTAGCGGAAATTGCCAAAGCCGAAGTCAGCGCGCTCGGCGTAACGGGTGTCAGCAAGATTGGTAAGTACCACGCCAATTGAAATCCGGTCGCTGGGCTTTGCATCGACACGCAAATTCCAGAGCTCGTGGCCGTCGTAAATATTTTCATTATTGGGATCGACGAAGTACTGGTCGATCCAAATGAACTCTAATTCAGCTTTCAGTGGGACTGAGGCAAAGACGCTTTCGGCACCGAGTCGTGCACTGCCGAAATGTTTGGGTGCCGTATCGATGAAATTCCCTTTAATGTCGCCTCTCGAGCCGCTCAATTGAGTGGCGCTTGCATAAGTGTGATCAGCAAAATTTGCCGCCAACTCAGCGTACCAAACCGTATTGATCTGCCATGCCAGCTCAAGCTCGATACCTTTATGATCGGTTGCTGCACCGCTCACATTCTGCCGGTTACGATCCTGAAAAATGACGTCGTCTTTGCGCATAATGTAGCCATTTACTGCGTAGCTCAATGCGCCGGATACTGCGCCCCTTATCCCCAATTCGAAACTATCAACTTCCTCCGAATTTAGATCTGCGACTTGCTGGCCCGCTTGCAGCCTGTAGAGCTCTGCTGTCTCGGGCGATCGAAATCCGCGTGCTAGGCGGCCGTATACTCGTGCGGCGCCTAAGTCATAACTCAACGCGATGTTGCCCGAAATATTACTGAAATTATCTGTCCGGTCAGCGGGGCGGTAAAAGCGACAGGCGCTTGCAGTTGGCGCACAGGCATCTCCATCACCTGTTCGATTATTGTAGTCGTAACGGGTTTGTTCAAGGCGCAGGCCGCCATCGATACGCCAGTGATCAGAAAGCTGCACATCAGCTTGGATGAAGCCACCGTACACAATGGAGTCTACCTGATAGTCATAATGTATCCCTTCGGGCTGATTGGGACTGAATGGTTCATCCTGCGTTTCTTTCAACCAGCCCTCTGTATAGTCAAAATCGGCGCCGACGACCCAACTAATATTTTCGCTAGTGTCACGGAGTGCGGTTTGTATGCCCAAGCTTTGGTGTCCATTCTTCTCAGTAGACTGCCAAGGCAAAAAGTGCTGCAGAAACTCCATGGCGTTCTTTCGAAAGTAAGGAGTTAGTGTCACGCTTCTTGACTCAGTCAGCATTTTTGTAGCGCTCAAATGCCCGCGGACTGACCAAGCATCGCGGTACGCTTCTGGGTTGGGATTCTTTTTACTCGCTTCTTCATCTTTGTAGACCTCATCCCCTTGGACGTAGCCGGCCGTTTCCTGATTGATATTCATCCCATCGAAGACGGCGCTCAACGACCAGTCGTCTACGTCCCGATCCTGGCGCAGCGTGAATTTTTGCTGGTCGTAGCCAGAGTCGTCTTGATAGCCACCATACGTTGTCACTTGGGCATTTAACGCTGTTCGTGAGTCCGGCAACGCAATGCTCATCAGGGCTCGATAGTAATCGCGCGCGCCTGCATCGATACGCAAGCGACTTTGCATCATTTCAGCAGAGGCAGATCTGACATTGATAACGCCATGCATAGCATTAGTACCATAAACCGCCGTTGCTGGCCCTCGGATAACCTCCACTGAGCCTGCTTGTGCCAAATTAGCGTCGAACAATTGGTTCACATTGCAAAAGCCCGGTGCTCTCAGCGCGATACCATCTCCCGCTGTGAGGAAAGAGCCACAGCTACCGGCACCGGTAAATACGGGGGAGCGCAACGAGATCAATGATTCCTGGCCATTGTTTCGGCTAATCCACGTACCTGCCGAGCGTTGAAATAATTGATTGCTGTGTTGTGCAGCCGTGAATTCGACGGCATCTGAATCGATTACAGACCAAGCGATGGGCAATAGACTGCCATCGCTATCGCCACGCGTAGCCGTTACCAAGACGGTCTCGAGTGCCGTGTCGGCAACATTTGCTCCCGCGTCAGGTGCCGCCATACCTACTGCTGTCAGAAACAGTACTGTCTGCGCGAGGGGACGGTAAATCGCTTGGCGAAGTCTAGTCATAGCTTTTCACTTGATTGTGGACAAGAGCCCGAGATGCTACCGACATTAGGACTGTATTCAAAGTGGCTTGGGAGCGTAAAATAAAGCTTACTGCTTCAGGAGCC
>CAJQLP010000095.1 GCA_905479205.1 uncultured Luminiphilus sp. | reverse complement strand
TGTGTTGCACATGATGGAGGGCGTGGATAGCGGCGCAGATGAAATCTTACTATTTAATGAGTTTGACGAACTCACAGAAGCCGCGGCCTGCAATGTATTCGCTGTCAGTAACGGTACTATCGTTACGCCCGAGCTAGATCATCAAAAATTACCGGGTATCACGCGCAACATGCTGGTCGATATGATTCGCAAAGAAACTGATTGGCCACTGGAAGAGCGGCCAGTTACACGCGGTGAGCTTCTCGCCGCTGAAGAAGTGTGGCTTACCAGTTCAACAAAAGAAGTGGCACCTGTTACTTGTATCGACAACAAACCTGTGGCGAGTGGTCAACCTGGTCACATGTGGTCTGAAGCGCAGCGTCTTTTCTCTCGTTTTCGTTTCGAATACTGATTAACAACCATGCCTCGCCCAACTCACATCACGATCAACCTCGGCGCACTTAAGCACAACGCGCGGGTGGCGCGCTCTTTGAGCGATGACAAGAAAATGATGGCCGCGGTAAAAGCCAATGCCTATGGACACGGTTTATCCGCATGTGCACATGCATTAGCGCCTGTTATGGATGCATTTGCAGTAGCGGTGTGCGAGGAAGCGACAGAACTGCGAGAGATGGGAATTAAACAGCCCATTCTCATTTTGGAAGGACCCTTTGATCTCGACGATTGTCATACGATCATAAAGAATAAATGCTGGACTGTGATCCACAGTTTCGAGCAGATAGAGCTACTCGAAGGACTATCTGCGTCGGATAAACTTGCGCTTGCGGATAGTCTCTGGCTTAAACTCGATACGGGTATGCATAGGCTTGGCATAGCAATAAGCGATATCACTACCGCGCTCTCACGCCTTCGCAGTCTGGGCATCGACACACCGACACTCGTGACCCACCTTGCGAATGCCGAACGTCAAGACTCGTCTCTAAACCTGGAGCAGCTTAAAAAATGGCGCGAGGTTACCCAGGGACTCTCGATGCCGACAAGCCTTCTCAATTCAGCAGGATTGATTCACCATTTATCCTCGGAATGTGACTGGCATCGTTTAGGCTATATGCTCTACGGAGGAAGCGCCGCGGCGCGCATGGATATTACCCCCCTGCTACCCGTGATGGCCATGAACTCTGAGGTTATGGCGCTTCGCTCGATTCCAGCGGGGGACAGTGTTGGCTACGGTGGTCGATGGACGGCTGAGCGCGACAGTATGATCGCCACCATTGCGGTCGGATACGGTGACGGTTACCCACGTACGGCGCGCAACGGCACGCCCGTATATATTGATGGGCAGATATGCCCTCTTGTCGGTCGTGTATCTATGGACATGATTACCGTTGATGTTACCGATCATGCTTCAGTGCGGGTTGGCTCTGCCGCACAACTGTGGGGGGATAAAGTCAGTGTCGACACTGTGGCCGAACATGCGCAAACCATCGGCTATGAACTTCTTACGCGACTGCCGGACCGAATACCTCGACAGCTAATTGACGAAGCTTGATTCGCCAGATTCAAACACCGCTTTACGTTAGGAACACTCCGTCGAAATATGCGCCAAGGCATGTGATACCGTACGCACGAATTGAACATGGACGAGGAAGCCATTTTGCCCCACCGCTTTAAGCCACTATCAGAGGGATCGCTGCTTGCTGCTATAGATATTGGTAGTAACTCGTTTCACTTGATTATTGCGCGACTCGAGCATGGTGAACTCAAGCCGATCGAAACCCTAGCTGAGAAAGTGCAACTTGGTGCCGGCTTGCGTAGAGGCCGCTTATCTGACGATGCTATTGAACGTGGGCTTGACTGCTTGAGTCGATTCTCACAATTACTCGCCATCACCGAACTAGCACGAATTCGCGTTGTAGGCACAAACGCGCTACGACAAGCAAAAAATCGGCGAGCATTTATCGAGCCTGCAGAACGGATTCTCAATGTCCCCGTTGACGTTGTCTACGGACGGGAAGAGGCGCGTTTAGTCTATCTCGGCGTGGCACACACGTTAGCTGATGACGAAACGAGCCGTTTAGTAATCGATATCGGTGGAGGTAGTACAGAGTTTATTATCGGGCAGCGATTTGAACCATTACGTCTTGAAAGTTTACAAATTGGCTGTGTGACCTACGCACAAGATCATTTCCCAAAAGGCGCAATGAGTAAGAAAAACTATCAGGCAGCGTATGATCGGACTCTCGTCGAGGTGTCCCACATTAAGAAGCAGTTCAGGGCAAAGCATTGGGCTGAAGCCGTCGGATCTTCAGGCACCCTGCAGGCCATTGAGACGCTTATTTGTACAGCAGGCTGGCGGACTCAAGGAATCGATAGAAATTCTCTGGAAAAGCTCCGAAAACGGCTCCTTAAATTTGACGCAGCATGCGACATCGAGATGGAGGGCCTCAACGAAAACCGTCGCCAAGTTATTACTGCCGGCGTTGCCATCACTCAAGCTATTTTCGATGGTCTGGAGATCGATACGTTACGCGTGTCCCCCGGCGCACTGCGCGAAGGGGTACTTTACGACTTGATAGGCAGACTGACTCATGAGGATGTGCGAGAGCGTACGGTGACGGCGTTATTGGCGCGTTACGGCGTGGATGAAGCCAATGCACAGATTGTCGGCGATCGGGTTTGCTGGCTAGCAGAGAAAGTCGCCGACGAATGGACGCTTGACGAGAGTGATACTGAGCTCTTGCACTGGGCTGGCCGATGCCATGAGATTGGCTTGGCAATATCGCAGAAAAACTTCAATCGTCATTCAGCGTATCTTTTGGAGAATTCCGACCTACCCGGCTTTGCACAGCGCGAACAAGAACTTATGTCAATTTTGGTTTACGGACAGCAAGGAAAGATAAAGTCCGCGTTGTTCAATGCCGTGCCCAAAAACCAGCTACCAAAAGTGAAGCGGATGGTCGCCCTTCTCCGAATCGCCGCCGTGTTGAAGTATGTCGAAATACACGAAGACTTACCCGACTTTAGCGTCCAGACAGATGCTGAGCGCCTCGTCTTTTCACTCCCCAAAGATTGGCGAGAGTTGCACCCTTTGACTACCTGGGAGTTACAGCAATCGACCTCTGCGCTTGCAAAATTGGGCGTAAAACTCGAATTTAACTAACGCTGCCTTCACTATGCCGAATTACCTTGGCGGGCCTTAAGCATGCTCAGTGCTGTGTCTTCGATCATATCTTCTTGACCACCAATCATTTTTTTACGCCCCAGCTCTATAAGAATGTCCCGAGCCGGGATGCCATACTTCTCACCCAGTCTATTGGCGTGCAGTAAAAACGTACTGTAAACACCCGCGTAACCGAGCGTCAGGGACGACCGATCAATGCGTACGATGTGATCCATCATTGGGAAGACCAGTTCTTCTGCCATATCCATAAGCTTGAACATATCGCAGCCTGTGTGAATGCCCATGCGGTCACAAACAGCTACGAACGCCTCGAGGGGCGTGTTGCCCGCGCCGGCACCCAGACCTGCCACTGAGCAATCAATACGGCTCGCGCCTGCGCGAATAGCGGCTATCGAATTGGCAATTCCCATGCCAAGATTATTGTGGCCATGGAATCCAATTTCCGTTGCATCATCTAGAGTATCCCGGAGAGCGGAAACGTACTCAGTGACATCTTCGGGGAGCATATAACCCGCCGAATCGGTCACGTAGACCGTCTGCGCTCCATACGATTCCATTTTCTTGGCCTCTTCCGCAAGGCCTTGTGACGTATTCAAGTGCGCCATCATGAGGAATCCGGAGGTATCCATGCCTAACTCACGACCACAGGCGATATGCTGAGGTGACGTGTCGGCTTCCGTGCTGTGTGTTGCTACGTGAACACTCCGAACCCCGTGCTCGTGCGCGACGCGCAGCTCATTCATGGTGCCGAGCCCTGGAATGAGTAACACCGACATGACCGTATTGTTAAGCACCGGCGCGACCGCATCCCAGTACTCTTCATTGCTGTGCAAAGCAAATCCGTGCTGCAACGAGTTACCGCCCAAACCAGCACCGTGTGCCACTTGGATCATGGGTACACCCGCGGCTTCCATAGAAACAGCAAATGACCGCATTTGCTCGGTTGTGATTTGCTCTTTTTTAGCATGCATCCCATCGCGCAGACACATATCGTGACAGATAACTTTGCGGCCTTCTAAATCAGATCTGCTCATGATGCCTCCACGACCAACTGCATTTCGCCATTTAAGATTTTTGCGGCATACATTTCCGCGGTTCGACAGGCCGCTGCCGTCATAATATCGAGGTTACCTGCATACGTGGGTAGATAATCTCCGAGACCAGCGACTTCCATGAAAACGCCGACTTTGTTGCCCTCAAACACAGGGCCATTAACGAGTTTGTAGCCCGGCACATAATGTTGGACGGCTTCGATCATTTCCATTAATGACGCTGTGATTCTCTCTTGATTTGGCTCTTCTTCCGTCAGGCAGTAAATCGTATTGCGCATGATCATCGGTGGCTCAGCTGGATTGATAACACACAGGGCTTTACCTTTTTTGGCCCCGCCCACTTCGCAGACTGCATTTGACGTGGTGTAGGTAAACTCATCGAGATTAGCTCTTGTACCAGCGCCAATAGATTTTGACGCTAGGCTGGCAATAATTTCCGCATATTCGACTCCCTGTATTCGACTGACACCATACACAATAGGTATGGTCGCCTGCCCTGCACAGGAAATCATGTTGACGTTCATGGTGTCTGCCAGCTGATCAAGATTCACGGGCGGAACACACAGAGGCCCAATTGCTGCAGGCGTTAGGTCCACCATGAAGACACCGCAAGCGTTCATCTTGTCTGAATTTTCTTTGTGCACATAGGCTGAGGTAGCATCAAAAGCAATTTGCACACCGTCAGAGGCTAAATGAGGAAGCACACCGTCAACGCCATCCGCTGTGGTCTTGAGGCCCATTTCTCTTGCGCGAGCTAGGCCTTCAGAGTCTTCGTCAATACCGACCATCCACACGGGTTCAAGCACTTCACTACGTTTCAATTTGTACAGTAGGTCTGTGCCGATATTGCCAGAGCCGATCAGCACACATTTTATTTTAGCCACGTTTTATTCCTTGAAGGCTCCGTTGAAGCCCGCTACGCCCAATGGTATCTATCGTGTGAAACTTTTTAAGCGACATTGCGCTCCGTAGCAAGATGCACAGAGATATTAACGTAGTCTGTCTGTAGGTTGCTGGCCTCTCATCGATCGCTCTTCAATACAGTGCCAGTGCGGACCTATTTTATTCGCGCTCGGATAAGACGGTAATCCGCTGCAGACGGGCCATTTTTGCAAACTACAGCGTGGCTTTTTACATTTCCACATGCGTGTGCTTTAGACTAGTCTCGTAGCCCCTAGCTGAATAGCCTTTGTTTCGAGAACGCAGGCCAAGCCTTAGCAACAAATCACAGGAGCAATTGAGTGAATACGGAAACTATCCGCGCCATAGGCGACCAGCTTTACCAAGCTATTCTGGACAGAACGACAATACGCCCGCTGACCGATCAGTATGACGATTTCACAATCCATGATGCTTATAACATTTCGCTCCGAATACTTGAGCGACGCCTTGAGGCTGGAGAGAAAATTATTGGGAAGAAAATTGGCGTAACGAGTGCCGCGGTTATGGATATGCTCGATGTTCGCCAGCCAGACTTCGGTTTTATGACCGATGCAATGCGCTTTGATGGAGACATGCCCATTTCAACGAAGTTGATTCAGCCACGCGCCGAGGGCGAGCTCGCTTTCATACTCAAGAAGAATCTACTGGGCCCCGGTGTCACCAATGCGGATGTCGTCGCTGCAACCGAAGCCGTTGTACCCTGCTTCGAAGTGGTTGATTCGCGTATTCAGGACTGGCGAATTAAAATTCAAGACACGGTAGCTGACAACGCGTCGTGCGGATTATTTACCATCAACGAGTCTGCAGCCATAAGCCCTAATCAAATTGATCTCGCGACGTGCCGGATGGAGGTTATTAAGAACGGCAAGATCTTGTCTACAGGTGTAGGCGCTGCAGCCATGGGCAATCCGCTGCATTGCGTGACCTGGCTTGCAAACACACTGGGTGAACTCGGCATCAGTCTCAACGCGGGCGACATTATTTTGTCCGGTAGCCTCGTGCCATTAGAGCCCGTTGTCGCAGGTGATCAAATGACGGTAACCGTATCGGGTATTGGCGCATGCTCAGTTAACTTTTGTTAACTAAACCCCTCGCGGCGAGAACCAGTAGCGCTATCTATTGGGAGATTTCCTCAGCAATTTCTCAATCAAACGTGCTTGGCACCTCAAAAAAAAGCCCTTCTCGAGTAACCGAAGAAGGGCTTTTTATGGGAATGCTAACAAGGATTAGCGCTACTAGCGCTAGATCACTATTAGCTCGGAGGGGCCACTATTAGATAGCGGCCTCCAGCTCAGGTAGGGCCTCGAACAAGTCAGCTACAAGGCCGTAATCCGCTACCTGGAAGATCGGAGCATCCTCGTCCTTGTTAATAGCAACAATGATTTTAGAGTCCTTCATTCCCGCCAAATGTTGAATAGCACCCGATATCCCAACTGCAATGTACAAATCGGGAGCGACGATCTTGCCTGTCTGCCCAACCTGATAGTCGTTAGGAACGAAACCTGCATCGACTGCAGCGCGAGACGCGCCAATGGCAGCACCTAGCTTGTCAGCTATGCCCTCTAGTAACTTAAAGTTGTCGCCATTCTGCATACCACGTCCGCCTGAGATAACAACAGACGCTGCGGTCAACTCAGGGCGGTCCGACACTGCAACTTCTTCGCTGACGAACGTTGAAACACCTGCATCGTGTACCGCATCGACTGCTTCCACTGATGCACTGCCGCCTTCTGCAGGCGCCCCATCGTAGGCCGTGGTGCGGACAGTGATAATCTTCTTCGCGTCAGATGATTGCACTGTCGCAATAACATTGCCTGCGTAGATAGGGCGCGTGAAGGTGTCTGCGCTCTCGATACTGATGATGTCCGAGATTTGCGCGACATCGAGCAGCGCAGCAACACGCGGCATCGTGTTTTTACCGTTTGTTGTCGCCGGAGCGATCACATTGTCATATGCAGCGGCTACGTCAGCGATTAGCAGAGCAACGTTCTCTGCAAGCTGATGCCCGTAAACAGCATTATCGGCGCAAAGTACTTTGCCCACACCAGGGATCGCTGCGGCAGTGCTCGCTGCATCGCCGCACTGTGCGCCTGCGACCAAAATGTCTAGATCACCGCCAAAGACCTGTGCGGCTGCTACCGCGTTAAGGGTCGCGGGCTTCAAGCTGACATTGTCATGCTCTGCAATAACGAGTGTTTTCATGAGATCACCTTCGCTTCGTTCTTCAATTTATTAACCAGCTCAGCTACGTCTGCGACTTTAATACCCGCGGATCGCTCGGGAGGTGGCGCAACGCTGAGCTGTGTAATGTGTGATGTGATGTTTACGCCTAAGTCGTCTGGACTCATAACATCGAGGGGCTTTTTCTTCGCTTTCATGATGTTCGGTAACGACGCATAGCGTGGCTCGTTTAACCGTAGGTCAGTCGTGACGATAGCGGGCAGCGACAATGACAGCGTCTGCAGGCCTCCATCGACTTCACGAATGACAATAAGTTTATCGCCATCAACTGTTATTTCCGACGCGAAAGTGCCCTGAGGCATGCCCGTCAAAGCACCAAGCATTTGTCCTGTCTGGTTATTGTCACCATCAATGGATTGCTTGCCCAAAATAACCAGCTGAGGGTCTTCTTTGGCGACAACACCTTTGAGCAGTTTCGCGATCTCCAACGGCTCGGGACGACCTTCCACTTCAACGTGGATACCACGGTCCGCACCCAACGCGAGCGCCGTCCGGATCTGTTCCTGACAGGCCTTCTCACCTACAGATACGACAACAATTTCAGAAACAGTGCCCGCTTCTTTAAGCCGCACCGCCTCCTCTACTGCGATTTCGCAAAAGGGGTTGATCGCCATTTTGACGTTATTAAGCTCTATATCTGAGCCATCTGCTTTCGCACGGACTTTGACGTTGTAGTCAACAACCCGTTTCACTGCAACCAGTGCTTTCATAGCCTCTCCATTTTTCGCTGGCAAGGTAGTTCGGCAACAACTTATAGCTGTAACCACTCCTAGTTTGATAAACTGTCACTTTGTGAGGGTGTCCTTTTTACCGGCACAAACGCCTCTACACAAGTAGTAAGCCCTAATTCGGGCTCAGGTATTGGTTAAAAGAGCCCGCGAGGCGGCTCTTTCATACCTTTTTGGCAAAAGAATTTAGTGTAACATACTCAAAGTTCAAAAAGGTTACCTTTCAGTAAACCTAGCAGACTTTGTGCCACGTACCAAGAACGTTCCGCTTAGCCGGGAAGTAATACAGTCAGACAGCAAATAGAGAGGAGCGTCATGGAACGCGAAGCAATGGAGTTCGATGTAGTTATTGTCGGTGCTGGCCCTGCGGGGCTGTCGGCGGCATGCCGAATTATGCAGATCGCACAGGAGCAAGAGCGCGAAACTACGGTGTGCGTTGTCGAGAAAGGCTCCGAAGTGGGTGCGCACGTGCTGTCTGGCGCTGTCTTTGAGCCGAAGGCGTTGAACGAGCTATTTCCCGACTGGAAAGACCGGGGGGCGCCCCTCAACACAGCGGTAACTGGAGATACTTTCTTTTTTTACACGGGCGCGAACTCCGCAGTAAAGCTGCCCAACTTCGCTATTCCGAAACCCACTCACAATAAAGGTAATTACATCGTTTCGATGGCCAATGTGTGTCGGTGGTTGGCCGAGCAAGCCGAGGGACTTGGGGTTGAAATCTATCCGGGTTTCGCGGCAGCCGAAGTGCTGTATGACGAGGATGGCGCCGTTAAGGGTATCGCTACGGGTGAAATGGGAGTCGGCGCTGACGGAGAGCAGAAGGACAGCTACGTGCCCAGCATGGAGCTTCATGCCAAATATACGTTATTTGCAGAGGGTTGCCGGGGACATCTGGGCAAGCAGCTTCTCAGTCAATTCAACCTCGACGAGGGTAAAGACCCGCAACACTATGCGATTGGCATCAAAGAGATTTGGCAAATTGATCCGGCCAAACACGAAGAAGGCAAAGTCATTCATGGGCTGGGTTGGCCTCTCGCAGAGAGCAACTCTTCCGGCGGCGCATTTATGTACCACGCGGAGAATAACGAGGTTTACCTTGGCCTCATTACCGACCTCAACTATGCAAACCCTCATTTGAGTCCTTTTGAAGAATTCCAACGATGGAAAACCCATTCTGAAACTAAGAAATATCTTGAGGGTGCAACGCGTATTGCCTACGGCGCCCGCGCCTTGGCAAAAGGCGGTTATAACTCACTGCCCAAAATGCACTTTCCGGGCGGGTTATTGATCGGATGTGACGCGGGTACGCTTAATAGCGTCAAGATTAAAGGGAACCATACCGCCATGAAAAGCGGAATGCTCGCCGCCGAATCAGTCATGGCGGCACTGTCCGCGGAAAACCCCGTAAGCGATCTCAGTGACTACGCTACCGCCGTAGAAGCTTCTTGGCTTGGCGAAGAGTTATATACCACTCGAAATTTCTCGGGCTTCATGCATAAATTTGGATATATTCTTGGCGCCGGCATGGTCTGGATCGATCAGAACATCTTCGGTGGCAAACTGCCGTTTACGCTTCACGATGCAAAGCCTGATTATGCCTGTCTCAAAAAAGCATCTGAGTCAACGAAGATTGATTACCCTAAGCCAGACAACACACTGACCTTTGACCGCTTATCGTCGGTGTTTTTGTCCAATACCAACCACGAAGAAGACCAGCCGTGTCATCTAACTCTTATCGACCCTGATGTACCGATAAGTCAAAACTTGCCCCTGTATGATGAGCCTGCCCAGCGTTACTGCCCCGCTGGCGTCTACGAAGTCGTCGAAGATAGCGCTGGTAAGCGTTTTCAAATCAACGCCCAAAATTGCGTTCACTGTAAAACGTGTGACATCAAAGACCCGTCACAGAATATTACATGGGTGACACCAGAGGGCTTTGGCGGACCGAACTACCCCAACATGTAACAGACGTCCTAAAGCCGGTCTATTAAAAGGGAGTCCTTTAATAAGAAGGGCTCCCTTTTTTTATTGCCGGCTTTGGATTGCTGAGCGCTCACTGCGAGTGTTAAACAAGCGGAAAGGATTGCTCACCACTATGGAGAATCCCATTGTCGTCAAGGCGATCAACTAAGCGATACCAAGCAGGCCTTGAGAATAATGCCGTCAGGCCACGATCAAGGGATACGAATGCAGCGCCACCCGCGGCAGGCTCAACCGCAAGTGAATGATTAGCGTCGAGTGGTATTTGACCGCCCGTATTTAGTGTCAGAATCAATATTTCGGGATTAGATCCCTGAAGAGGTTCAGCATCTATGACAATCAATGGATGCAACGCAACGCGAATACGCACTTTCTCTACGGGAGTAATGAGATAATAGTGGCCGTCTGATTCACGGCGTAGGATGCTGGCGAACAGCTTCACGAGCTCGGGACGTTTAATGGCGGTACCCTCGTGCCACCACGTACCATCGGCCCGTATCTCCATATCGAGATCACCGCAAAAAGCCGGGCTCCAACGCTCAATGGGTGGCATGGGGTTGCCGGTGACGGAGTCTAAAGCGTCACTTTGCGATCGTCGATCTCTCACCGCCGCAGCTAACTGCTGCAGCGGATCGGCCTTGATCTGCTCACCTGAGGTCATACGTTACCTCGTTTAGCGGGTAAGGATATCTCCGTTGCTACGGAGGGCACGACGATACTCCAGTAGACCAATTTGACCTTTAACAGTCGCCATTTGATTGCTAATCATCGTGCGCTCTGCATCTGAAAGATTCCCAATTGAACCTGGGGTAACGTCAGCAAGCTCGACGATTGCAAACTGATCACCAGGTAACGCAACCTGGGCTAAGTCTGCACCGTTCGTTGATTGCATGCGAAAAGCCAGCTCCGACACTTCGCGTGGCAGCAAACTGCCTGAGCGACGCGCGGCGAGCTCTACGCGCCACTCCCACCCCTCTGCTTGCGCGATTTTTTCTACCGTTTGGCCGTCCTGAACGCGCACTCGAACATCATCGAGTAATTCAGACAACCGTAGCTCTAAAGCTTCTGCTTCCAGCCGCGCACGAACCGCCTTAGCCACATCATCGAATGGTCTTTGCGTTTGCGGAATTTTGGAGTCGACACGTAAAGCAAGGAAACGGTTACCGGGCAGCTCAAGGACTTCGCTATTGTTCCCGGCGTCAAACACCTCGTCAGAAAACAGTGTGCTACGCACATTGGACGCTGAAAAAATGCCAGAACCCTCTGAGCGACTCACAGGCGAGGACAGCTGAACCGGAACGCCTAACGCCTCCGCCGGCCCGCTAAGGTCGGCAGCATTGAAACTTAAATCACGTAAAGCATCCACCGCCACAAGCAGCTCCTGCTCGGCATTACTGCGTTGAATAGATGCTTCCAGCTCCGCTCGCAACGCTGCGAAATCCGCGCTTTCGCCCGCCACACGATCGTCCACACGAATAAAGTGGATGCCAGCGTCGGTCTCGACTGCCGCGGAAATCTCTCCGATTCCGAGCTGCGCGATTGCTTCTTCCATTGCCTCAGGAAACGCAGAGCCATCGGTAAAGCCAAGCTCACCGCCCAAGGATGCGGAGCCAATATCATCGGACACTTGCCCCGCTAACGCGGCGAAATCTGCATCGGCGGCAAGTTGCGATGCGACGCTGTCGACCCGCAGCGCGTAGTCAGCCTTTGACTCACCATCACGTTGAACAAGAAGGATATGGCTCACTCGAGCCTGCTCACTCACTTCGTATTCTGATTTTACCGCTTCAAACTGATCCTCTAGTTCTTCGGGATCTACAGGCGCAAAAAAGTCTTCGGCACTCAGCTCGATATACTGCGCGATCGCCTGCTCTTCCGTAACAAAATCTGCTCCGTTGTCTTCGTAGTATGCGATCACAACATCTTCAGTTACCTGCAACCCATCCAAGAGCTCCTGGCGATCGATGACAAGATAACGCACGTCTCGTTCTTCAGCGGTAACATCAGCCGCTGCCGACAGTTCGGCGGGCGTCATGAAATCGCTGCTGAGTATCGCGCTCTCTAGTTGGCTAACTACAAGTTCTTGGGCTTGAGAGCGGCGAAAACGTTCGGGAGTTAAGCCTGCATTAGCAAGCACGACTTTGTACTGTTCAGGACTAAACTGGCCGTCGATCTGGAACGCCTCTACCTCCGCCACTATCTGGCCAATCGCACGATCTGTCGCGCTGAGTCCCAGCCGCTCGGACTCCTGCAGCAGTAATTCACGATCGATAAGCGTTTCTAGCGCTCTCGGACGTAGCCGATCATCCTCCAGCATTGCTGGATCGATGTTGTCACCAAAAATCTGCATAAGCTGGCGCTTTTGACCGTCGACCGCGAATTCCAGCTCCTGAGGAGAAATCTCCGTCCCGTTAACTTCGGCCACTGACGTGCCTGAACCGCTGGGGAGCATCGACTCAAGCCCGAAGCCCGCGAAGGACAGAATAATAAAAAAGATTACGGCCTTGATGGCTTTGCTTTGTACGCCGCCTCTTATTGACTGAATCACCATCTTTAATACCAAAAGAAAAAAGGCGCTTTCAAAGCGCCTGAGTAAACGTTTACCAGCCGCGGGCCCACCGAGGGCTCACGAACTAGACAGCTGAATGTTAACCGTTAACGGCGTCTTTAAGCGCTTTGCCGGCCTTAAAACCAGGAACGATTGAAGCTGCGATTTGAATGGTCTCACCGCTGCGTGGGTTACGACCTTCACGAGCAGCACGGTGCTTTACAGAGAAGGTTCCAAAGCCCACTAGCGAAACAGTGTCTTGCTTAGTCAGAGCACCAGTAATCGCTGCAATGGCGGCGTCAAGGGCTCGACCAGCAGAAGCTTTAGAGAGATCCGCTTCAGCGGCAATGGCATCAATCAATTCATTTTTGTTCACG
>CAJQLP010000094.1 GCA_905479205.1 uncultured Luminiphilus sp. | reverse complement strand
GGCCTGTTTATGCTTGCCGCCCGATTAAAAGCGCGAGTAAATATTCATGATCTGCTCAAGCCATGGCTTGATGACGACGTTTAATCGGTAGACCTTTAATCGGGCAGGTGTGCTTGAAAAAACGCCACGATGTTCTCGCCCATAACAGCGCGAATCTCTCTTTTTGAAAAACCTGCCCGGACTAAGCCATGTGTGAGTCGCGCAATATTGGCGACATCGATGGGGGCTGTGATCGCACCGTCCCAGTCTGAGCCGAGGGCAATATGCGCCAGCCCAAAGGTGTCAATGCCGTAGCGTAAGGCGCCCACTATGGCGTCAACACTTTCCTCACAAACCGCAGCATCCCAAAAACCTACGCCAATAATCCCACCTCTTTCGGCAACAAGACGCATAGTGTTATCAGAGATATTACGCTTGGAGTCACAGTGACCTTTAAGGCCAGTATGACTCACGATTAAGGGCACAGTAGTACGTGCCAGAACATCGAGAACCACTTGTTCGGACGAGTGGGAAACATCGATCATAATGCCTTTCGCGACCATTTTATCCACCGCTTGCTCGCCGAAAACCGTTAAGCCCGCATTCGATAAGCCGTGTAAAGAGCCCCCCAGTTTGTTGTCGAAAAAGTGTTGCAGGGACATCATGCGAAACCCTGCCTCGTAGAGAGTATCAATATTTGCAAGCTTGCCATCTAGGGCATGGGAGCCTTCCGTACCCAACAACCCACCGATTATCTGGGTTCCGCGAGCGCGCTCTGCAAGCAAGCTTGCGAGCTCGCCCTTTGAGGTAACCAACACAAACGATTCACTGCTTTGGGCGGCTTCTTCGAGTCGACTCGCTTGGTGCAATGCCCTAGCGGTGAGTGAGTCACGCGTCTCGATCGGCCAGCGTTGTGCAAGCGCTAGCAAACTAATGACGTCAGGGCTTTCAGCGCTGTTAGTGTCATAGTTTTGGCCTTTGGGAGACTTGGTCACGGTGGTAAACATTTGCAGAGCAATGTTGCCTTCGAGCATGCGCGGAATATCGACGTGACCTCTGTCGGCGTGACCGAGTAGCGACCGAGACCACAGTGTTGTGTCGGCGTGTAAATCTGCAATCACCAAGGTGTCATGGAGCGCGAGTGATACCGCGTCGGGTTCAGAGCCGGCGTCGCCGGCAATTTTATTGGCTTGTTGTTCGAGGAGGACGGGCATCAGGGTAAAAAAAGCGACTAGCGCAGCTAAGGCAAGAAAGGCGATACCCGTTAAGGCTGACTTAAATATTTTCACAGGTTGCTGTCCTTTGTGTTTGTTGGTTGACAATGCTGGTTGTCGCTATCTTTTTCGGATGTTCGCCGTTAAGAGGTCTGTCTACACACGCACGACGTATACATCAACATGTCTGAATCACATTGTATTCTAGTTCTTGCCGACCAGCTCAGTTGGGATAACCCGGCCTTAGTCGACGCTCGCCCCGGTATCGATACCATCGTTATGGCTGAAGTGGCAGAGGAGGCGAATTATGTGCGCCACAATCGCCACAAGATCGTATTGCTGTTTTCAGCAATGCGCCACTTTGCGCAAGTACTCGCTGAGCGTGGCTTTTCAGTGCGTTACTTTCGGCTCAGTGAAGGGCTGCCTGACTTGGAGGCGGCGCTTAAAAAGATAGTTGCTGAGGTGCCTGTGAGTCGCGTTCGGGTTTGCGCCCCGGGTGAGTATCGCCTTTGGCATAGCATGCAGACATGGACAGATCGTTTGGGTGTAGCGGTCGACGTGCTTGAGGACACGCGTTTTCTTTGCACCCTTGAGGCCTTTAACGACTGGGCGGACGGTAAGAAACAGTTACGCATGGAGTTCTTTTACCGAGAGATGCGCAAGCGTTATCAATTGCTGTTAGATAACGGTGAACCCGAAGGGGGTAAATGGAATTACGACAGCGAGAATCGCGTCGGCTGGAGAAATCAAATTCCCATCCCGGCGCGCCACGATATAGTTCCCGATGCCGTAACTACTGAGGTGATCGACGAGGTACTCGACGCGTTCCCAAATAATCCGGGAGATCTGAGTCAGTTTCGTCTTGCGGTTACCCATGCTGACGCCGAGGCGCAGTTTGAGTGGTTTTGTGAGGTCGCCTTACCTTCCTTTGGCACATATCAAGATGCACTCGTAGAAGAGTCACCGTGGGTTTTCCACAGTCTAATTTCGATGTATTTGAACTGTGGGTTGTTAAAGCCACTCGTCGTGTGTCAGCGTGCAGAGCGTGCGTGGCGTGAAGGGCGCTGTTCATTGTCTGCCGCCGAAGGTTTTATTCGTCAGATACTCGGCTGGCGCGAGTACGTCAGAGGTATTTACTGGTTATGGATGCCCGAGTACGCCGAGCGAAACACGTTTGATGCTAAACGACCGCTACCTGAATTCTTTTGGACTGGCGAAACTGATATGCGCTGCTTGCAACAAGCGCTGCGCCAGTCTTTGGATTTGGGCTATGCGCACCATATACAGCGGCTAATGGTGATAGGTAACTTCGCTTTACTGGCGGGGCTCGACGTTAAGGCAGTGTGCGAATGGTATTTGGCTGTCTACGTCGATGCCTACGAATGGGTTGAGCTACCCAATACCGCCGGGATGGCGCTTTATGCGGATCACGGAGCTATGGCGAGTAAGCCTTATGCCGCTAGTGGTAAGTACATCCAAAAGCAGGGTAATCACTGCAAGCAATGCCGCTACAATCCCAGCAAAGTAACGGGCACAGATGCCTGTCCATACAATAGTTTGTACTGGCACTTCATTGACCGGCATAGTCCATTGCTTGGAAAAAATGCGCGCATGGGTCTTATCATGGGCAACTGGCGCAAGCGCAATGTTGACGAAAAAGCGGCGATTGTAGCTTGGGCCGAAGAGTGGCTAGCTACGCTTTAGGAGGGAGGTATTTTTCTTCAATAAGCGTGCTACTCGTTTTTTTTCAATGTGTGACGTTGGCTAGAGCAGCGCCGTGAGCAATAAACAATCTCGTCCCAGTTGTTCTTCCAGCGTGCGCGCCAAGTAAAAGGCCTATTGCACACCGGGCACACCTTAGTGGGTAGATCGGCTTTTTTTCTCATTTTCATTAGCGATGATCGAGAGGCCAATCGGCGGCGTCGGTTATATAAGGGGGTTGAGAGGGTCTGTGGCCGCCCCATTTAGTCGTAAAAACACCCTGTGGATCGTGTTGTTCGGTTTGTTTCTTTATGTGGAAATGCCGTCCGCCTCTTGGGTCACAGCCGACCCCAGCAATGTACTGCCAGTTACCGTAGTTACTGCCGACGTCATAATCGATAAGGTGTTTCTCAAAGAATGCTGCACCAAAGCGCCAATCGATGCCCATCTCACTTATTAGGCAACTAGCGGCTATTTGGCGACCGCGATTACTCATCCAACCGGTTGCGGTTAGCTGACGCATTAATGCGTTAACGAGCGGGAACTCGGTGTCGCCCGCGCACCAGCGAGCAAAAGCGCGGGGCTCAAATGTACAACCGCGAACCTTTCTCGCAACCCCACCCGACAGAAACAGGCGCTTATCATCCACGACGGAGCGCCAGTAAAAAAACTCTCGCCATAACAATTCAAAGTAAAGCCAATAGGTTGATTCGTTGGTGACGCGTTCGCGCTCAAATCGAAAGATGTCATGCGCGACCTCGCGTACGGACAGGTTGCCGTTGGCGAGCCAGGGTGAAAACGTGCTGGAACCGTCTAAGCCATCAAGACAGTTTCGCGTCTGTTTATAAGTGGTGATCGATTCTTGATCAAAGATAAATTGCCGCGCTCGACGTAAACCCGCTTGTCGACCTCCAGGGAGGGGGAGTGCGGGATTCGGCGCTGTGCCAGCTACAGGTATTGCGTCAAACTGCCCCGCAGGTGGTGGTGGAAGATGGCTCAGGTTGGAGTTGGGCGTTTTAATGACCAACTTTTCCACCTGTTTTCGAAAAGGGGAGAAGACTTTGGGCATGTCCGACAGCTCAAAGGGAAGTTCACTCCTACTAAAAAGAGAATTGCCGCGATGCACCTCAATGGGAATGCTCAGTTTTTGCTGCAGGTATTCTAGCGCTTGGCGTTCATAGAAGCCGGGCGTGAACGAGGTCGAAATTTCAGTGATGCCAAAACGAGCGACCAAGTCGGGTAGTACCAGTTCTGGTGAACCTTCGAGCACCATAAGGTCTTGCCCCACGGCTTGCAGAGACTCTCTCAATTCCTGCAGGGACTCCCGCAAAAAACGATCGCGCTGAGGACCCAAGCCGTTCAAATTGCACCAGGGGCGAGGCTTGGGCATCAAAAATACACACAGCAACGAATCAGCCGCGGAGTGGCTGGCGATCGCTGGGTTATCTGTCAGTCGGAGATCGGTTTGAAACCAATGCAAGTGGCGCATCGAAGGCTCTGTGTTAAGTGTGTCTGTTCCCTACGTTCGACCACCATGGGTGGATGACCAGACACTCAGTAGTGAACGAGAATAATTTGTTAAGACATTGCCCGTTAGGCTGAAAAATTTCGTAGACTGAGGAGACGATTAATACACAAAGCGAGAAAGCTGTGAGCAACGTCGACGTACTTTTTAAGCCTCTGACAATCAAATCACTCAACGCGCCAAACCGTATTGTTATGGCGCCGATGACGCGAAACCAATCTCCCAATAATATCCCCAATGACAGCAACGTCGAGTATTACCGTAAGCGTGCGGGAGGTGGTGTAGGCCTTATCGTCACTGAAGGAACCTGCGTCAACCACATTGCGGCTAGCGGCTATCCCGATGTGCCTTACTTTTACGGCGAAGATCGGTTGGAGGCTTGGGGTAAAGTGGTGAGTGCCGTCCACGCCGAGGGCGGAACGATTGCGCCCCAGTTATGGCATTGCGGCGGTATGCGTAAGAAAGGCGCTATGCCCGAGGGCGATGTCGACGGCTACACGCCCTCGGGCATGAATGTCCCGGGTAAGGTCAATCGACACATTATGAGCAAGCAAGATATCGCCGATGTTATTCGAGCCTTTGCCGAAGGCGCCCGAGATGCCAAAGCCTTGGGTTTTGATGCGGTGGAAATTCATGGTGCTCATGGCTACTTGGTGGATCAGTTTTTCTGGGAGGGCACCAATCAGCGTGATGATGAATACGGTGGCTCTCTTGAAAATCGCGGGCGCTTTGCTAAAGAAATTGTTGAAGCATGCCGCGCTGAGGTTGGCGCTGATTTCCCTATCATTTTACGTTGGTCACAATGGAAGCAGCAGGATTACGCGGCTCGCCTAGTGACGACGGAAGCGGGTTTAGAGGCATTCTTGCGGCCGTTGGTAGACGCAGGTGTCGATGCGTTCCACTGCAGCCAGCGCCGTTTTTGGGAGCCTGAATTTGAGGGTAGCCACCTTAACCTAGCAGGTTGGGTCAAGAAAATTACCGGGTTGCCCACTATTACGGTAGGGAGTGTCAGCCTCGATGCCGATTTCATACCTCTGCCCGGTGAACATGTGTTCCGTGAGGGTAAGCCCGCATCCATCGACGGTTTGGTCGCTATGCTCGAGCGAGGCGACTTCGATATGGTGGCCGTGGGCCGCGCGCTAATTGCCAACCCCGACTGGGCCAATATTGTGCGTCAAGGGGACGTTTTGGATTTGCGGGCTTTCGAAAAAGAAATGTTAATGTCGCTCTAGCAGCTCTACGAGCTGTTGAAATGTGGGCTCCAGCAAAGCGGGTGAGCGCAGCAAGGAAGCGTAAGGTTTTCAGCGGTAGGAGGCGTTACTCAAGTGGAGACTGCGCAGTGGGCAGCATCAGGGTAAAGCGGGCACCATGCGCCGTATTTTCTGCCGTTATATTGCCGCCCTCACGCTCGACGATTTCACGGCAAATGGAGAGTCCCAAACCTGTTCCGAGGTCCTCGCCTTTGGTGGTGAAGTACCTGTCAAAAATTCCCTCCAAGTGATCGGAGGGAATTCCGCCTGCTGAATCCTCAATAGTTACTCGAACTCGTCGATATCGTATGCGTGTGGCCCTTATTTGAATCCATCTCTCTTCGGGAGCCGACGATTGAATAGCGTCTTTCGCATTGCCAATGATATTGATAAATACCTGATCGAGGCGCAATGGTACGATCGCCACGTTGGGAAGGTCAGGGTCAATTTCAAGCTTGAGCTCTATCTTCAAATGTCGGAGATCAGGGTCAAGGACAAGCCGGCAGCCTTCGAGCGATTTTTGTATGCTTGCCCCGCTAGCACTGTCCACAGAAAGGCGTGACGACCGTCTAACTTGGTCTGATAGCTCGGCGGTGCGATCTGCGAGTGCCTCCAGCTGTAAGAGCTTGTCGGGTAGTATATCGAGAACTTTCTCAGGGGATTTCCTAGCCGCGTTTTTTAGATTAGCGATGATCAATTTCATAGCGCTCAGCGGCTGTTTGATCTCATGCGTCACCGTTGCAGCAAGTTCGCCAATAAGTGCTAGCTGATTGGTGCGCTCAAACTTTATTTGCTCTTTTATCTGATACTCGTTCTCAGCGTAGTCTTGTTGCACTCGAGAAGCCACAACGAGCGTGAAGACTAAGCCTTCGAAAACGATGCCTATCATTATACTACTTAAGAATTCTGGCCCTAAAGTGCCCCGTAAAGTCAGTGTGGTGAGGACTGAGCCGATAAGAAAACCCGTCCAACCTAGCGCAGCTAAAGGGGCGGAGGGATGTTTTTTTTGACAAGCGATTAAAAAAACAAGAGTAATTGCGCCGTTGATGACAATTGCGCCGCCCCATTTGGAAAACATAGCGAATCCGAATGAGCTATCGACCAACATGGCGCCCATTGACGCTGAGAAGACTGTAAAGTTCAGTCCTAGAGTTATAAAGTTTATCCATGGCGAATTCAGGTCATGGAAAAGCTCGTGAAGCATCAGAGCAAAGAATAGATACAATAAAACGCCGAATATAAAAAGGTAGTTAATGGTTTGGCTGTCGAGCCAACTAAAGTGCGCTGCAAACCCTCCATTAACAAAGCTGAACGCGATGCTGGAAAGCAAAAATGCCGAGTACAAAGCAAAGAGCATTTTGTGCGTACCGAAGATTTGCATGAGGGAAGCAAGCAATAGCGATAGAAGAAACGTGGATACAAATGTTGCCAAACCGACTTTTTTTAAGCTGTAAAGGAGTGCGCTTGGCCTATCAACCACCACATAATCCAAGCGAATGGGAGCGTAATCAGACGTTTGTTTTAAAAATATCTCAAGGCGTTCGCCGGGGTCTAGTAGGTAGGTAAAGGCTGGAAATGGCGCCATGCCCGCTCGCTGCTCTCGAGGCACTTTGCCGCCGCCCGCCTGCTCTGATAGCACACCGTTTTCTAGCGTGTAGGCACGTGCAGCCTGTCCGTCGAAGCGCGGCTGGAATACATATGTTTCTTTTTGCGCATCGCTCGGGTTGTGCAGCGCTATTCGCTGCCACCACGCCGATTGGCTATAGCCAACATAGTTGTTCTCACGTGGCTTGAAAAGTGACTCCGCATTATCGATAACGAAATTCGGTGATCTACGATGAAACGGGTCTTCCCAAACGCCCAATTGCTCGTGAACCACGACCTCCTCGGCAGCGGCGTGTGTCGCTGTCAGCAGAGCAAAGCTTATTACAAAGCTTGTTAGAAGTAGTCGAAGAGCAAACATTGCAGGTCATCAACAAAACATGATTGAACATCCTATACTGATGAGTCATGTCGGTGCAATTTGTTTGGCTATAACGTTATAGCCTTCACTCCGTGGCCTTTGTCGGGATGGGCTGCTGAGGTTGCGGATCGAAAGCTAATAGCGAATCCAATAGCACTGCCAAACGGTAGGCGGCAGTGGATAGCTGCTCAAGTGCAATGGGGGTTATGGCACTGAGGTAGGCTTCTGTGAGGCTCGTTAAGGCTGGGGCGTCATTATATCGCACGATGTCTTGGCGTAAGACCGTGAGCGTGTCATTGGCCCAGCTAAGGACGTCGCCCTCAGTGGTACGGGCGCTTGACTCGGTTATAAGTTTTATAAGCGATTCGTTCTGTTTCCTTGTGGCATACAGCAGTGAGTAGCCGTCCCACACAGCGTGCAGATTCGTAACACGCCGTTTTTGCTCACCCAAAGACATGGCCATATCGGGCGACAAATCCATTTTTATTCGATTACCACCTCTGTCGGCTTTCCGCCCCAAGTGCATGGGTTGATGCAAGTCGCCTAGAAAATGCCCTATAAAGCGGAGGGCTTCAGCCCGATCAATATCACTTTGGCGGCTATCGCTGAAAACGCGGCTGAAGGTGGCGAGAGCGCTCAAAATGTCTCCGCCCTCAGGCTGTGGCACTTTTGCTGCATCGGTAAATAGTTGTGGCACGTTTAAGTAATGCCAAGATCGACTAGCTTTGTATTTGCCTTTAATACGGTCAGCCCATACGCAGCTAGCGCCAAATGATTCGGGAACTAAGTACCTCTCTGGCGCTTCGATGTTGAGTAAGCGCTCTATTTCGCTGCGCGTCGCGGGGGAAACTTTCTCTAGCGCGAGCTCACAAATACTGTGGTGGCCCAAATCCCACCATGCGCTAGCAGCACTTGAAAGACTCCATGCGATTGCGAAGACCACTAAGCGGCCTGAGCATCTTGCCGCCCTATTTCTAGGCATCGAGTGGTCTCCCATGTAGAGTAGTGGTAAAACCTAACGAGAATAATAACTTGGCCAATAAAAGTATACGCCCGATAGGTGCGATCAGAAGTCTTCGTCAGTCGCCCTTGTGGTTGGTATCCCTGACAGTCATTGCTGTTTATATCTGTTTTATTGATCGCATTGCGATTTCGATCGCCATTATTCCAATGGCTGCAGAGAATGCTTGGAGTGCATCGACCCAAGGCGTGATTATGGCAGCCTTTTTTCTTGGCTATTTAACGTTGCAGATCCCCGCCGGAATGCTCGCTGATCGTTTTGGAGGCAAGTGGGTGTTGGGACTGGGTGTGCTTCTCTGGTCAGTATTTACTCTCTTAACACCTCCAGCAGCGGCAACAGGGCTCATCGCATTAGTGGTATGCCGCTTTTTTATGGGGGTTGCCGAAGCGGTGACATGGCCTTCTATTTATTCGCTGTACTCGCAATGGGTGTCTGATACGAGACGCGCGACAGCGGTAGGTTTTATGAATTCTGGCGTGGCCGGGGGGAGTGTTATTGCCCTTGTCGCTACCCCCTTGATCATAGCGGCCTATTCCTGGCAGCTTGCCTTTTATATTTACGGAGCGATTGGAATCGTTTGGTTTCTTATATGGACGCCTACCACACGATCATCCCCGGCGGGCACAGCGAATGCTTCCCGCGATGAGCACTGTGGCGCTAAATCTGACTTTCCGAAAATTACATTAGTGGCGTTATTACAGTCTCGGGCTGTATGGGCCATCGCAGTCGCTCACATGTGCTTGAACTGGACCATATTTCTAATGCTTTCTTGGCTGCCTACATATATCAATAAAGGCTTGGGCGCTGATTTCAGTCAAATCGGTATGCTTGCGGTTGCCCCAGCAGTAGTGGCCATGCTGCTCACGCCAGTCGCAGGTCGGGTATTTGATATCTTGATTAGTCGGGGCTTCAATCGGCTGCGCGTGCGCAAAGTGATGCAAAGTCTGGCTTTTGGCAGTATCGCATTTACCTTTGCTATTTTGGGCTATGTAGAGTCTGTGCTGGCGGGTATTTTGCTGGTTACCTTTAGCAATGCGATGACCGCATGTTCGGCGGGGGGCTTTGCGACGAACCACCTCGAAATAGCGCCTAACCAGTCTGGGCTGCTCATGGGCTTAACCAATACGCTTGGCTCATTGTCGAGTGGTTTGGCCATTCTGATATCCGGCATTGTGCTGGATGTAACCGGTTCATGGGTGGTGGTGTTCCAGCTTGCGGCAGCGATCGCAATCCTGGGGGCTGTTTTTTATTGGCGGTTCGCAAGTATTGAGCGCGAGTTTTACTGAGTCCTTATTTTTTGGTCATTACAGAGAGCAGTCATGAAGTCCGAGAACCGTGCCGTATACGCTATTTATAACGCCGAGAGCTCGCTGGTAGGAGAGCTTGCGTATATGGCAGGAAAAGTTATCGGTAATCGGGCATGTGCGTTGTGTGATATCACCCACGGCTGGCATCCCCTAGGCAAATCTGAGTGGCGCAAGCGCGATAAGTGCGAGCTACCGGTATATTGGTTACATAGTGACGAGCAATCTGACGCGTTAAAAGCGTTTACCGAGGGTCGCTTGCCGCTAGTAGTGGCAGAAGTATCGGGCAAGTACGAAGCTTTACTGACCAAAGAACAGCTCTCGGCTTGTGGCGGCAAGTACAAGCGATTCGCAGAAGTCTTGACGGCAGCAGTGGGCGCACTTGAATAGTGGAGTATTGCCTACCTCGCTGACACAAGTGTGTATTTTAGTTCTCAAGTCAGTCCGTGAGAGGTATGGTTCACTCTTCAGAATGCCCCAGTAAATTGTTATGACAAGTCTTGTTGGCATCATTTTATTGCCGTTAGTGGCATGGTTGCTTTCCTCCAATCGCCGTGCAATCAACTTTCGTACGGTAGGCTTCGCTTTTGCGCTTCAAGCGGGCATCGGTGGCGCTGCTTTATTCACCGATTGGGGGCATGCCGGCCTCTTGACCGTATCCGAATATGTCGCCGTGTTGCTCGATTACAGCAGGGCGGGCACGGAATTTATGTTTGGCGACCTCGCGAATACTGGCGGGAGCATTGGTTTTATATTTGCTTTCAGCGTATTGCCCGTGGTTATCTTTTTTAGCTCACTCATCGCTGTGCTGTATCACTTAGGTGTGATGCAGTGGGTTATTCGTATTATGGGTGGGGGGTTGCGTCGACTGCTCGGCACAAGTCATACCGAATCGCTCTCCGCCGCGGCCAATGTCTTTGTAGGGCAAGCCGAAGCACCACTAGTGGCTAAGCCCTATATCCCCGGTATGACCGTCTCAGAGCTGTTTGCGGTCATGGTAGGAGGCATGGCATCTATCGCCGGCTCCGTCATGGCAGGCTATGTGGCACTGGGTATTCCGCTGGAGTATTTATTGGCGGCAAGCTTTATGGCTGCGCCGGGGGGCTTGTTGATGGCCAAGCTCTTAGAGCCTGAGACCCATGTGCCCATAGAACCCGATTTTGATAAAGCCCCGGAATCAGAGGCCTACATTAATCTGGTGGATGCAGCGGCGAGCGGGGCCATGAACGGACTGAATATGGCCGCAGCGATTGCGGCGATGCTAATGGCATTTATTGCGCTCATTGCCTTGTTCAATGGGGTTCTGGGTTGGGCCGGAGGTCTGGTTGGATTTCAGGATGTGACCCTGCAAGGGCTACTGGGTTTTGTTCTACAGCCCCTTGCATGGACCCTTGGCGTTCCATGGGAGGAAGCTCAGCTAGCAGGTAGCCTTATCGGTCAAAAGTTAGTGCTCAATGAGTTTGTGGCTTATGTCGGTTACATGGACGTAGCAGAGCAGTTCACACCACTGTCGAAGGCGGTGGTGATTTTCGCGCTCTGTGGCTTCGCCAATTTGTCGTCGATTGCTATTTTGCTGGGTGGTTTAGGGGCGGTGGCGCCCATGCGGCGCGACGAAATTTCGCGCTATGGCTTCCGGGCGTTACTGGCCGCGACACTTTCTAACCTTATGAGTGCGGCGCTTGCCGGATTCTTTATATCACTTGGATGAGTGGGGTTATTAATGGCTGATACTCTGCCACTTTTATCGTGTCACGATCCCAAGCTCTGCGAGAAGTTCGTTGCGTCACTCCGCAATTTCGGTTTTGCGGCTTTGATTGACCATCCTCTAGATATGCTGCGGATTCAGCGCATTTACGATGACTGGCGGTCGTTTTTCGCTAGCGGTGAGGCGCACGCCTATGCCATGGATCCGCTCAACCAAGACGGTTATTTTTCGATTAAGCAAGCGGAACATGCCAAAGGCTACGCACAAAGAGATTTTAAAGAGTACTTCCAGTACTACCCTTGGGGGCGCTGTCCGGAGCAGTTGAGAGGCGACCTTGAAGCATATTACGAACAGGCAGTGACATTTGCAGCGACGCTTCTCGGGTACGTAGAGGATGGGTGTCCTGACAGCGTGAGAGTCAGGTTTAGTGAGCCATTGCAGGGAATGATCACCAATAGTCAGCAGTCTATGCTGAGGGTTTTACACTATCCTCCTGTACCCACGGGGCAATCAGCTTTGCGTGCTGCTCCCCATGAAGACATCAATTTACTTACTTTACTTCCTGCCGCTGATGGGCCCGGATTGGAGATTTGTCGCCACGATGGCACATGGTTGAGCGTGCCTAATGACCCCCATCAAGTGCTGATTAATGTTGGTGACATGCTACAGGAGGCATCAGGTGGTTGGCTGCCTTCAGCAACACACCAAGTTGCATCGCACTCCGAGGCTGCGTTAGCCAATGGTCGTATGTCACTGCCCTTATTCTTACATCCTCGACCCGACGTGCATTTGTCCGATCGCTACACGGCGGCATCCTATTTAGACGAGCGCCTCGTTGAGCTCGGTGTGGTATAAAAAATGGGGCCATGGGTATTTTTTATCGAAAAGTTAATCTCTGAGTAATCTATGACTTATTTGTTCCACAGCGACCCCGCCCAAAGCGACCCCGCAAGAGGCGCGAGGCCTGACGCTCGACTGCCTTTGCAAGCTGCCTGGTGCACCCAGTACTAGTGCACCCAGTACTAGTGCGTGTCGTTTATTGGGTGGTATTGCGCCTCTCAATAGCTCTCGCCGGGTGTTCCTGTGCAATGGTTCAGGCGGACGTCGCGCGTGTTGCGGTTGCCGCTAATTTTGCGAGTACAGCCCAGGTCTTGGCAGACCGGTTTGCCGCAAATAGTGAGCACTCGGTTGAACTGGCCATCGGATCGACCGGTTTGTTGTATGCACAAATTCTCCAGGGCGCGCCCTTCGATGTGTTATTAGCTGCAGATCGCGATCGACCAGAGCGCCTTGTACTGGACGGGCTCGGAGACTCCGATAGCCTGTTTGTATATGCGCAAGGTCGGCTCGCCTTTTGGACGCCAAATCATGATCCGATGCCCGGTTTGGGTGATTTTCTTGCGACCTCAAACGGATCCTTATCACTGGCTAATCCAAAGCTCGCGCCCTATGGCGCGGCGGCGCTGGATATTATCGATGCGCAAGGTATCGAGTCTCTGAGCGCAAAGCTTGTGTACGGGGAAAATGTTGCGGGCGCATATGCGCTAGTGGCCACAGGAAGCGCACAAGCGGGGTTAGTCGCGCTCTCGCAGTTACTTGATCAAGGCGTCCTTGAGCGCTATTTTCGTGTTATTCCCTCGTCATCCCATCGTGCAATTGATCAGGCGGCGGTGCTTACTCGTCGGGGGACGATAAACTCTGCAGCGACTGCGTTTCTGGTGTTCTTAAATAGTCAGTCCAGTCGCACCTTTATCGAGCAGGCCGGTTATACCGTGCCTTCTCCGCGGATGGACTGATATGCTCGAGTGGTCAGCATTATGGTTAACGATTAAGCTCGCTGCGCTGACGTCAGTCTGTTTGATCTTTATTGCCACGCCTATTGCGTGGTGGTTGTCGACGACACGGAGTCGTTGGGCTACCGCCGTTGATGCGCTGGTGGCTATGCCGCTCGTTCTTCCTCCGACCGTGCTTGGATTTTATTTCTTGTTGGCGTTGAGCCCACAGTCATCCTTTGGTCAATGGTGGCTAGGTCTTACTGGGCAGCAGCTTACTTTTAGTTTCTCGGGGCTAGTTGTCGCGTCAATCGTTTACTCGCTGCCTTTTGCAGTACAGCCCTTGCAAGCATCGTTCGCTGGAATCGATCATAGAACCCTCGAGGCGGGCGAGGTGCTCGGGGCGTCACCCATCGATCGCTTTATCAGTCTTGTGTTGCCGTTATCGAGCCGGGGTTACTTGACCGCTCTGATACTCGCTTTTGCACATACTGTCGGTGAGTTTGGCGTAGTGCTTATGATCGGCGGCAACATTCCCGGCGAAACCCGCGTTGTCTCCATCGCGATTTATGAGGCTGTAGAAACACTTAACTACGATGCAGCACACACGCTTTCACTTATCTTAATCGGCTTTTCTTTTGTAGTGCTCGCACTGACCTATGGATTAAATCGCCACTTTGCCCGACCCCTTTTCGTGCATAACCCCAAGCGGGAGTCGAAACGTGCTTGAACTAGGGATCAATATTAGTTTGCGCAAAGGCGATTTCGCTCTCAGGGTCGAGAAGCAGTTGTCGCTGCAAGGTATCATCGGTGTGCACGGCCATAGTGGCGCGGGAAAGAGTTCGCTATTACGAGTGATCGCCGGGCTCGAGCGACACGCCAAAGGGGCGGTTACCCTGGCG
>CAJQLP010000093.1 GCA_905479205.1 uncultured Luminiphilus sp. | reverse complement strand
TCACGCTGTCTTGCCAATGACTCGGTCGTGGCAGCCGCGTCTCTGTATTATTTGTTTCAACAGTAATCAAGGGACTCGGCTGTTGCTCGACGCCATCTTCAAGACCGCGACAGCTACCAATCACAGATTTATGCGTGGCGCGCCAACTTGCCACCAGAGTTTTTGCTTGATCGATAAGCTGTCGATTATCAGCATCGGGCATGCCCCACTCTCGCTGCAATGCTCCGGGAATAAACGGCAACAATCTCGGCCTTGACGGTAGTGTTCCCGCCTGAAGGCCACACACCCATAAAACATCGAAACGTAAGCCAATCGCCTCGAGTGGCCCCATAACTTGTAGGTCACCGGAATGGGTTTTTGGCTGAAATATCAGATCCTCTAAGCATTGCGCCCACAAAGTAATTACTCGGCGATAATCGACACTGCCATGAATGGCGCCAAGCCCTGCCAGTAAATCAAGACTGCGCTCAAACCGATCCAACTGCTGGTACTCTACAGAATCGAGGGCGTTTCGTGCGGGCCAGCCCCATACTTCCAACTCACCACGCAGGTAATCACACCACTGATAAAGATCGTTTTTGCGGCTATGACGCCCGCGATCGACCCGCCAGGCTGCCAGCACCTGAGCCAAACTAGATTGAGGCGCGCACTGATTAACGGCATGTTGGAAATCTTCCAGTGGAATAGGATCAACCGCGAAGTCCAGCAGCATCGCAGCCAAGTTCAATCCACTACTCGATTCAGCAAAATCAACGCCCATTAAATAGGGAGAGCGAATAAGCTGAAGTGCTCTAGCGCGTGTGAGAGGCAGCACATCAAGAGACAAAGCGAGTAATGCATCACGATACATCGGTGTCTGCGCCAACGGCATTCCCGTTGCGAAATTGACAGGCAGACTATTGTAACGCGCGTCTAAGCAATCAAATTCTTGCCTTAAAAAGTATTCTAAGAGAGGTCGGTCTGTCTTTATGTCCATGAGAACAATGCCCGTACTCTCTTGGGCATCTTGGTGTCGCTGCACCGCCCAGCGTGCCACAGCTGCCAATTCAAGACTGCGATCATCAAAGTGTTGGCTCGGTAACTGCGTCCAATCTTGTGTTGGCTGCTCCGGGGACATCCCTATACGTTCTATATTTCCAAGATGTGCCAGCACCTGCTCAGTGAGTGGTGATAGCTGTAAACAATGGCATAAGGTCAAAGATACTTTTTGTGGGTCTGGCAACTCGAGTAATTGCCGATAGGCATCGACTCTTGTGGTCCAGCGCGAACGCTCCATTAGCGCATCAAAGCGCTGACACCAGCGTGCAAATGCTCTGCAGTCTGCGTCGTACTGAAATAAGCCCCGCCAAGGACTGTCATCGCCTGTGGGCGCAAACTGCAAGAGCTTGTCACGACTCAAGCGCGCTTGCTCTGCAGCAGCGGATGGCTGTAGCAATCGAAACTCATTGAAATCTCGGTGGTCCTCCTCGACGATTTGCTGCCAGAGTAAACGTTCTTCAAGTTTACTGAGCATACGTTGAGCCGGTAATAAACCGCGCTCCACGGCCTCTAACCAGCGGGCTTCAAGCCACGCATCGACTGGCTGGATAATGGGCTCAGCGATAACCTCCCTTTTCGTCAACGCCTCCTTTACCCAGGCTTCTGTCAATTGTCTGGCAAGCCGCAAGCCGGGAGTCAACAGAGATCGCCCCGACTCTATGTGTGGGATGACAGTGGACAAATGGACAAATGGTTTCAAAAGCTTTCTCTCAAGTAGTCTCTTGTGACATGACGCAGCGGCGATGTACCGGTAAACTCTCGTTTCCCGAATATTCTTACCACCCCCTGTCATCTAAAAGTGAAGGTAGCATGCCCAACGCACGAATCCACAATATCAACGTCGCCTCTCAGCAAGTTTTAGTTGCACCTGCCGCTTTACGCGACAGAGTCAACGTTAGCAGTGAAGTTTATGACCAAGTTGCACAGACCCGGAGTGTTATAGAAGCCATCCTCGACCGAAAAGATCATCGCTTAGTCGTCGTCGTTGGGCCATGCTCTATTCACGACGTGGATGCTGCCATGGACTACGCGCGACGGCTAAAGCTTTTAGCCGATAAAGTCTCCGATACCTTGTATATCGTGATGCGCGTGTACTTCGAAAAGCCTCGCACCACCGTCGGTTGGAAAGGCCTTATTAACGACCCGCACCTCGATGACTCCTTCGACATTGAGGCGGGCTTAACAATAGGTCGAACAGTACTACGCGATATCCTCGAGCTTGGCTTGCCAACGGCTACTGAAGCCCTCGACCCGATCACACCTCAATATTTGCAAGATTTGATTAGCTGGACCGCCATTGGAGCGCGAACAACGGAATCTCAAACCCATAGGGAGATGGCAAGTGGCTTATCCTCAGCAGTAGGCTTCAAAAATGGTACCGATGGCGGCCTTGATGTCGCAGTCAATGCTATGAAATCAGTGAGTAATCCCCATCGCTTTTTAGGTATTAACAGTGACGGAAAAGTATCAGTATTCAAAACTCGAGGAAATCGCTACGGGCACGTCGTGCTAAGAGGGGGAAGTGGTGGTCCAAATTACGACAGCGTGCATATCGCGTTGTGCGAGGAGGCCCTTGAGAAAGCATCCCTGCCACGCAACATCATGGTTGACTGCAGTCATGCCAACTCTGAAAAAAAACCCGAGTTACAACCGTTAGTCGCAGATAACGTCGCCAGTCAGATCCTCGAAGGCAACGATTCTATTATTGGACTGATGCTTGAAAGTCATATCAATGCCGGAAATCAGAGCATTCCCAGTGATTTGAAATCGTTAAAGTACGGTGTATCCGTAACGGATGGATGTATCGACTGGCCAACAACTGAGGGCTTATTGCTGAATATGGCAGATAAACTCCGCGAGAAATTACCCCAGAGGAACGCATAGTCTAGAGCCACACTGACTTGAGGCGCATCAGCGCCTCTTTACGCGTTGTCCAATGACTCACAAAACGCGTAGCGCCTGCTTAGTAGCACTCGCTTAATAGTAAGCTTGGCTCCGATCAGTATGGTCGGTAACATCTCGAACGCCTGCCAGCTCAGGAATCTGTTCCGTCAGGGTCTTTTCAACGCCGTCTTTTAATGTCACGTCCACCGCGCTACAACCCTGGCAGCCGCCGCCGAAACGCAATATCGCAAGATGGTCTTCGGTCACTTCAACCAGCGACACTTCACCACCATGAGCTGCCAGCGATGGATTGACCTCGTTATAAAGTACATAGTTGATGCGATCTTCAATCGGACTATCTGGGTCAACTCTAGGCATCTTCGCATTTGGCGCCTTAATCGTTAACTGGCCGCCCATTCGATCCTTGGAATAATCCACCAGGGCGTCTTCAAGAAATGGCACGCTTCGGGCTTGAATCCAAGCCTTCAACTGTCCATAGTCATGCGCGATGTCATCGGGGTCTACGTCCCCTTCTCGACAATAGGCAATGCACGTTTCCGCACGAGGCGTACCGGGCTGATTGATAAAAACGCGAACCCCAAGCGCATCATCCTGCGCAGATAAGAGCTCAACAAGGTAGTCTTGCGCGGCCTCAGTAATGGTAATCATGCTACGGCTTCCATGGCAAATACTTGAGTGTAAAGCTAGGTTAACACATTGATTCGCGAGCATTCATCAAAATATTTTGATATATTGCTCCCAGTCTTTGTTATTGAGTTTTTCACATGCAAGTCCCATCTCGCTATACCAACCCTCGGGCAGACCTCTTAATCCAGGCCCTTAATAACCGCATCGTCATTATCGACGGCGCCATGGGTACCATGATCCAAGGCTATGAGCTGACGGAGCAAGATTATCGGGGTGCGAGGTTTAAAGATCACCCGAGCGAGTTAAAAGGCAATAACGACCTGCTGAATCTCACCCGACCAGATATAGTGGGTGCCATACATCGCGCTTTTCTAGACGCCGGTGCCGACATTATCGAAACCAATACTTTCAATGGCACAGAGATCGCTCAAGGTGACTACGATTTGCAAGCTCTCGTGCGCGAAATCAACTTCGAGGGAGCGCGCATTGCGCGTGAGGTTGCCGACGCAGCAAGCAGTGAGCAGCCCAACAAACCACGCTTTGTTGCCGGAGTTCTGGGTCCCACACCGCGCACGGCGTCAATCTCCCCCGACGTTAATGATCCTGGTGCGCGAAACGTAGATTTCGATACCTTAGTTACCGATTATCGCATCGCAACCGATGCTTTAATCGACGGTGGCGTCGATCTCATTTTGATTGAAACAATCTTCGATACGCTCAATGCAAAAGCGGCTGTTTTTGCCGTTCGTGAAGCAATGGACGACCGTAATATTGAGCTGCCACTGATGCTCTCGGTGACATTTCCAGACACCAGCGGCCGCATTCTCTCCGGCCAGACGGGAGAGGCGTTTTGGCACAGTATCGCTCATAGCCGCCCACTTATTGTCGGCAGCAATTGTGGGCGACGATTTAAAGAAATAAGGCCTTTTCTCGAAGAGCTATCGAATGCGGCGGATTGTTATTTCAGTGCCCACCTTAACGCGGGCTTACCCAATGCGTTTGGCGAGTACGACGAAACCCCAGAAGATATGCATGACGACTTCGCTGAATTCGCAGCGCGAGGCTTGCTCAATCTTGCCGGGGGCTGCTGTGGCACCACGCCCGCTCATATCGAGGCCATCGCTAACGCGGTCTCCAAACAGCAGCCCCGCGTAATACCCTCTCGCGATGGTGATACTTACTTAAGCGGGCTCGAGGCATTTAATTTTTCAGGCAAGAATTTCGTCAATGTTGGAGAGCGTTGCAACGTAACTGGTTCTGCGCGCTTTAAACGTTTAATCCTGGACGGAGATTACGCGGCGGCGCTGGATATCGCTCGAATGCAGGTTGAAGACGGCGCACAGATCATCGACGTCAATATGGATGAAGGCATGCTCGACGCCGAGAACGCCATGGTGACCTTTTTACGGATGGCAGCCGCCGAGCCTGAAATCGCAAAGGTGCCCTTTATGATCGACTCCTCGAAGTGGGGCATCATCGAAGCCGGCTTAAAATGCATCCAAGGTAAAGCAGTTGTTAACTCTATTAGTTTAAAGTCTGGAGAGGCAGAGTTTCTCGCACAAGCGCGACTTTGCCAGCGCTATGGCGCTGCAGTTGTCATTATGGCCTTTGACGAAAATGGACAGGCTGACAATCTTGAGCGGCGAAAGTTGATATGCGAGAGAAGCTATCGATTACTTTGCGATGAACTGAATTTCAACCCTTGGGACATTATGTTTGACCCCAACATTTTTGCCATCGGAACCGGGATTGAAGAGCACAACAACTACGCCGTTGATTTTATTGACGCAACACGCTTCATCAAAGAAAAGCTTCCTGGTGCTCGTGTGTCTGGCGGTGTATCCAATGTTTCCTTTTCGTTCAGAGGGAACAATAGCGTCCGTGAAGCCATTCATTCAGTCTTTCTCTACCATGCGATCAACGCGGGCATGGATATGGGTATCGTCAATGCAGGACAGCTAGCTGTTTATGTTGATCTTCCTCATGACCTTAAGAAAGCCGTTGAGGATATGGTATTAAACCGCAGTGACAGCGCGACCGAGCAAATGCTGGATTTAGCCGAAAGCTACAAAGATTCAGGTGGTAATCGAGAGCGCAAGGAAGATTTAAGCTGGCGCGAGAAACCGGTAGCCGAGCGACTTCAGTATGCGCTGCTCAAAGGCATAACCAACTATATAGAAGAAGATACTGAACAAGCGCGACAACAATTCGACCGGCCTATTCACGTGATCGAGGGGCCGTTGATGGACGGCATGAACACCGTCGGCGATCTATTTGGAGAGGGGAAGATGTTTCTTCCTCAGGTGGTAAAATCCGCTCGGGTAATGAAGCAATCGGTCGCCTATTTACAGCCTTATATTGAAGCAGAAAAAGCTGACGGTGGCTCAGGTAACAACGGGAAAATTCTCCTCGCCACGGTCAAGGGAGACGTGCACGATATTGGCAAGAATATTGTGGGCATCGTTTTACAGTGCAACAACTATGAGATCATCGATCTAGGCGTCATGGTTCACTGCGATGAAATATTGCGGGTTGCTCGGGAGGAACAGGTCGACATCATCGGGCTCAGCGGTCTGATCACTCCGTCGCTCGAGGAAATGGCGCACGTTGCTAGTGAGATGCAGCGCCTCGATTATCAAGTTCCTTTGATGATTGGCGGAGCCACTACGTCCAAAGCACATACGGCGGTAAAAATCCAACCTGGCTACAGTAATAACACCGTCGTTTATGTACCTGATGCATCGCGCAGCGTATCGGTTGCATCCAAACTGCTCGGCGACGACAAAGATAGCTTCGCGCAAGATCTTATCGCCGAGTACAACGTTGTTCGAGACCGTGTCAATAATCGTAAACAAAAAAGTCAGCGCTTGACCTATGAACAGGCTATTGCGGCACGCCCCAAGCTAGACTGGAAGAATTACCTGCCGCCCATCCCTCAGTTCACAGGTACGCGCCAGCTTGATAACTACCCTCTTCGCGAGCTGATCGACACCATCGACTGGACGCCATTTTTTATCACGTGGGATTTACACGGGAAGTTTCCCGCGATCCTCCACGATGAAGTCGTAGGTGAGCAAGCGCGAGAGTTATTTAAGGATGCGCAAACGATGCTAGAAATGATCGTCGCAGAAAACTGGCTTGAAGCTCGAGCAGTCATTGGTTTTTGGCCCGCAGCCTGTAGCAATAATGATGATATCCGCGTATTCGATCAAGCGGGTAATGCCCTCGCGGACTTACATCATATGCGCCAACAAATGCAGAAGCGACCAGGTGAACATAATTTTTCACTGGCGGACTTCATCGCCCCAGAGAATGGTCCAGAGAGCGGTCCCTCTGACTACATCGGCGGTTTCTGTGTAACCACAGGGCACGGCGTTGATGAGCGTGTGAAAGCGTTTGAAGCTGCGCACGATGACTACAATGCCATCATGCTTAAATCACTTGCAGACCGTCTAGCAGAAGCCTTTGCTGAACATCTTCACAAACGCGTACGGACAGAGTTTTGGGGGTATGCGCCCGATGAGGCTTTAGACAACGATGCTCTGATCAAAGAATGCTACCGCGGTATTCGACCGGCCCCAGGTTATCCTGCGTGCCCAGACCATACTGAGAAAGATACTTTGTTTTCGCTCCTATCCGCAGAGCAGGCTTGTGGTGTTAGTCTCACCGAGAGTATGGCTATGTACCCAACGGCTTCCGTTAGCGGCTGGTATTTTTCTCATCCAGAGGCCAAATATTTTTCGGTAGGTAAGATAGGCGAGGATCAAGTTGCCAGCCTAGCCCTGCGGAAAAAAATGTCCGTCGAAACGCTAAGCCGATGGCTCGCACCCAACCTCGACTGAGCCAGTTGCAATGATTTTTTCTTGCCAATCATCTCGTTTAGTAAACTACCATCGAAAAACGCCTAGCAGACCATCTGCTTCGTTAGAAAAACTTAGGAGAAACTATGAAGAACCCGCCATCGGACGAATCGACAAGCGACACCCAAAAAAAAGTCAGTGTTAAGGACATTTTGCAAAGTGTCTTCGCCGCGGCCTTAGGGGTCCAAAGCAGTAAAAATAGGGATCGAGACTTCAAGCAAGGCAATATAGGTATATTTATTGCTGCTGGCATCCTCTTCACTGCGCTTTTTATAGGTGGAGTTATTGCCGTTGTACAAGCAGTCGTGTCACTCAACTAACGAGTCACACAACTGCTCGGTTATTCCCTCGAAGGCAGCATTCCTCCTACGCAGGCATGTTGCCTAACCACAACGCGACCCAACCCACCACAACACAAACGATAATTGCAGCAGCCAACGTATCGGCCACACCATCTGACATATTGCTTTTAGACATAAGTAATCTCCTAAATAATCTATTTTAGATATATTAAATCGCCCTATATTCTGAGATAAAGCACGCCGTTTAGTCAAAGCTTTTCGGAGATCGAGTGTACCGCTACAACACCAATGACAAGCAATTGCTTGCGGAACGTACGAATCAGTTCAAAAATCAGACCCTTCGCTATCTAGCGGGCGAGCTTGAAGAAGAGGAATTTCGTCCTCTGCGGCTGCAAAACGGCCTTTATATCCAGCGGCAAGCACCGATGTTGCGTATAGCGGTGCCCTACGGATTGGTCAGCAGTGACCAGCTTAGAGCCCTCGCTAGCATCTCTCGACGTTACGATCGCGGCTATGTACATGTGAGCACGCGGCAAAATTTTCAACTCAATTGGCCAAGCGTCGAATCCATCCCCGATATCCTCGGTGAGCTGGCGCGAGTTGACATGCACTGTATTCAAACGAGCGGTAACTGTATTCGTAACACCACCACAGACCAATTCGCGGGTGTAGCGTTTGATGAGGTGGAAGACCCACGCCCCTACTGCGAGCTGATCCGGCAGTGGTCGACCTTGCATCCCGAATTCGCATTCTTGCCACGCAAATTTAAAATCGCAGTATGCGGCAGCGTCAATGATCGTGCCGCTATTTACGCCCACGATGTGGGGTTAGCACTCCATCATCGAGACGACGGTCAGGTGGGCGTAAAAGTACTTGTTGGCGGTGGGCTTGGTCGCACTCCGGTGATCGGGAGTGTGCTCGAAGAATCCCTTCCAGTGCGCCATCTGATTACCTACCTCGAAGCCGTTTTACGAGTCTATAACCAGCTTGGACGTCGGGACAACAAGTACAAAGCGAGAATCAAAATCCTCGTCCGAGCCATGGGGGTCGATCAATTTCGTACCGCGGTACACCGCGAGTGGGAAGGCTTGAAAGATGGGCCATCGACCTTGGATGACCGAGCATTAATCGGTGCCAAAGATCACTTCAGTGCTATGCCCTATGAGTCAATCGATAGCACGGCAAGTCAATTGGCTCTCGATGAGCAGCGTGATCCAATCTTTCAGCGTTGGTTGAAAAACAATACCCATGACCACAAACAAGCTGGCTACCGGGCGGTGACCCTCGTGCTTAAAGCTCATGGTCAAGCACCCGGTGACATCAGTGCCGACCAACTTGATGTCATTGCTTCCCTCGCAGATGAGTACAGCTTTGGTGAGTTACGCAACACACACCATCAGAATATGGTGCTTGCTGACGTCCAAGAGCGAAGACTTTATAGCCTATGGCGAGACCTGCAAAAAATCGGCCTTGCAGGCGCCAATGCGGGTCATCTAACCGATATGATTTGTTGTCCCGGCGGCGATTTTTGCGGCCTCGCAAATGCTCGATCGATACCCGTCTCACAGGCAATCAACGAGCGCTTTGATGACATAGACTACCTGTATGACTTAGGGCCTATAGAGCTCAATATTTCGGGCTGTATGAACGCGTGTGGGCACCACCACATTGGCCACATCGGTATTTTAGGGGTTGATAAAAAAGGGCAGGAGTTCTTCCAAGTCTCTCTCGGAGGCAAGCAAGCCGACAATCCGAGCATAGGTAAAATTTTAGGCCCCTCTTTTAGCGCAGAGGAAATCCCCAACGTCGTCGACACCATCCTAGCCACTTACGTAGCCCTCAGACACGACGACGAATTATTTATTGAGACTTGCCACAGAGTGGGCATAGAGCCGTTTAAGGAGAGTGTTTATGCAACCCGTGATCATTGATGGGCAAGTAGCCAAGGACTTTTGGTTGAGTGCAATCGAGGAGCAATCCCCTCCTGAAACTGGCCGAATAGCCACATTGGCTCAGTGGCAGCTCGATACTTGTTTGCCTGCCGTGATACTTCAGACCGACGATAATCCCGAGACGCTATTCGACCATCTCGAACAACTGGCCTTAATTGCGGTGCATTTTCCAGATATGAACGATGGCAGAGGCTTCTCTATGGGCCGCGCGCTCCGCGAAGCCGGTTTCAAAGGTGAATTGCGCGCCACGGGGCGTTACATTCGTGACCAGCTACAGTATCTTAAGCGCTGCGGTTTCAACGCCTTTAGCCTGCCAAGGGGCACCACGCCGGCAGCGGCGCTAGAGAGCCTGAATGAGATCAACATACACTATCAAGCCGCTCACGATTTGACCGAGCCGCTTTTCAAACCTCTGGGGTAAATTATGGATACTGGTGGCATAACGTTTACATTTGCCGCCATCTTCCTAGGCGCCGCCGCGCTCGCCTCAGTAGCACTCTACTCTCGCCAGCCCATTATTATTGCTTATATTGCGCTGGGGGCACTGTTGGGGCCGTTTGGCACTGGCGTTATCTCCAATATGCCTTTGGTAGCAGATGCAGGTCACGTTGGGATAATTTTTCTACTCTACCTTCTCGGCTTGGATATGCAGCCCCGGGCACTACTAAGGAGCCTTAAAGCCTCGTCTCTGGTAGCTATTTTCAGTTCAATTACGTTTGCCTTTATTGGGGCCGCTGTCGTGTATGGGTTCGGATTCTCGCTGAGCGATAGCCTCATTGCTGGTGCGGCGCTCATGTTTTCATCCACTATCATTGGCATCAAACTCCTCCCGACGACTGTGTTACATCACAAGCACTTGGGAGAAGTCTTGGTCGCACTCTTACTACTCCAAGATATTCTCGCAATTGTACTCATGGTTATCCTTCAGAGCAGTGGTGGTGAACTCGCTAGCGGTATAAATCTAACGACGATTGTCATGCCCCTCGCATTGCTTCCTGCTCTTGGCGGCGGTTGCTGGGTAATTGTACGCTTCGTTTTCTTACCGTTAGTTCAGCGCTTTGACCGCTATCACGAGTATATTTTTCTGTTATCGATCGGATGGTGCTTAGGGGTTGCAGAAGCTGCCGCGTTGTTAGGTCTGTCCGCTGAGATTGGGGCATTTATCGCTGGCGTAACCGTTGCCACGAGCCCGATAGCGCAATATATCGCTATTAGCTTGAAGCCTCTGCGGGATTTTTTCCTTGTTATTTTCTTCTTTTCAGTCGGCGCGCAGCTTGATCTAACTACATTACCAGAGGTGGCCGTAGTCAGCATATTGCTGGCTTTGAGTCTGCTGGCGCTAAAACCCGTTATTTATCATTGGCTATTACGCGGAGTCAGCGAAAGCCCGTCCCTGTCATGGAACTTAGGCTTCCGACTCGGTCAATGTAGTGAGTTTGCCTTGCTTATCGGCGTGGTCGCCGTAGAAGCTAATGCGCTAAGCGCAAAAGCAAATACACTGATTCAGGCAACAACAATTCTAACCTTGTTGATCTCCAGCTATATTGTTGTTTTAAACTTTCCAACGCCTATTGCCATCAAGGAAGCCCTACGCCGAGATTAATTATCGCGGGAAAACCCCAGCGGGTTACAGATCGTATCCACGCTCATCATGTAGCACAAGATCGAGACCCACGGTCTCGTCTTCCTCATCAACACGCAGACCAATCATCACATCGACTAGCTTCAGGAGCACCCAGCTAGCGACAGCGGTGTACGCGAATGTTGCAACCACGCCTGTCAACTGCACGCTTACCTGACCTGCAATACTGTCAATGCCATCAGAAAAACCATTACCGCTGAATATGCCTAACTGTGTGGAGCAGAAAACGCCTGCCAGCAGCGTCCCCAAAATACCTCCAACCCCGTGAACAGGGAAGACATCCAAACTGTCGTCAATTTTAAGTTTGTTCTTGAGAGTCATCGTTGCGAAATAACAGACTACGCCTGCACTCAAACCAATAACTACTGCAGCGGCCGGACCCACAGAGCCTGACGCCGGCGTAATTGTTCCCAATCCAGCTACCATGCCCGTGACGATACCCAACACGGAGGGCTTCCCATGACGAATCCATTCCATGGCCATCCACGAGAGCGCGCCGCAGGCTGCAGAAAGATGTGTCACAAGCATAGCCATGGCTGCGCTTTTATCTGCAGCAACGGCAGAACCTGCGTTGAAGCCAAACCAGCCAACCCACAACATGCCCGCGCCAGTTACAGTCATAGTCAGGTTATGGGGTGGCATTGCAACGCTACCGAATCCACGCCGCGGGCCCATTACCATCGCCGCAACAAGGGCTGCGACGGCCGCAGTGATATGCACCACGGTACCGCCGGCGAAATCCTGAAGCCCCATATCGCCTAGCCAGCCACCGCCCCAAACCCAATGACAAATAGGTGCATAAACCAACAATAACCAAGCCGTACTGAAAACAAGCATGGCAGAAAAACGCATACGCTCGGCAAACCCGCCGACAATAAGCGCTGGCGTTATCACTGCGAAGGTCATCTGGAACATAACAAACAGCGTGTCAGGAATAGATCCGTTGACGCCATCAATACTAATACCCGCCAAAAATAAGTTACCTAAGTCCCCAATCCACGGGCCCTGCTCAACACCCTCTGAACCAAAGGCGAGTGTGTAACCCGCTACAAACCATACTAAGGACATCAGCGCAGTCAGAGCAAAGCATTGCATAAGAACCGATAAAACGTTTCGCACGCGTACCAAACCGCCGTAAAAGAGCGCCAACCCAGGAAGCGTCATAAACAAGACCAATGCTGTTGCTGTAAGCAACCATGCAGTATCTGCATTCGATATATCTGCGGCCGCGGCCGGCTGAGCAAACAGCCAGAAACCCATTAAGGCCCATGATACGTATTGGTTTTTCATCATTTTTAACTCCAAGGGGTACAAGTAACGCGCGTAAGTCTGCCACAAGTTTCGTCTTTACTCACCCGTTTAGAGGGCATTTGCTGCTTTTCTTGTTGCGCGTAGTCCCACCGCGCCATACCCTTCGGTCATCTGTATTTTGTGCCTACGTTTTAGAGACAACACAATCATGTTAAATCGCTACTCGCGAATCCTCGCCTTTCTCGCTGCCTCACTGTCCCTAATGGCTCCCAGCATGGGGGCTGTGGCCAGCCAAGAATCGGTTGATCCCATCCCACGCTCAATTATTCTTTTGATTGGGGACGGCTTTGACGATCAGCACGTAACAATGGGGAGGAACTTTTTAGCCGGTCACGGGGGACAACTCATCCTAGACACGCTGCCAATGCGTGGCGCCCTGCAGGTCGAAACTATCGACCCTGTCGGCACTCCGTTGTACACGGCCGATTCAGCGAATACCGCGACCTCTATTGCCTCCGGCGTGATTACTAATATCGGTCGAATAGGCACCGATCAACACGATGAAGACACTCCTACCATTGTGGAAGTTGCGGCTAACGCAGGATTTCGAACCGGCATCGTCTCCACTGCATCGGTTACCGATGCCACGCCAGCCGCATTTATCGCCCATGTGGCTAATCGCTTCTGCGAAGACCCCGAAACTGTGCTCGGCGGTCAACGCTACGGCCAAACCTACAAGGGCTGCCCACAAGACTCTCGCCGCAATGGCGGACCCGGATCGATCGCTGAGCAAATTGCGGGATCAGTGGCAGACATCGTTTTGGGGGGCGGATTGAAGCATTTTGTGAAGTCCGATCCCGATACAGGCCACACAGCCTTACAGCTAAGTGCTGAAAAGGGCTTCACCGTTGCTAAAAATTTGGAGCAGTTAATAGCTGCGAACAGAGAGCAACGTTTGCTCGGTTTATTTGCAGATAGTCACTTACCGGTGCGAATGCGCGGCACCGACGACAGAAAAGCTGAATCTCCCACAACATCGTTACTGAACGCCGTAGACTATCGTCTCGGTTCAGTCACACAACCAGAACCCA
>CAJQLP010000092.1 GCA_905479205.1 uncultured Luminiphilus sp. | reverse complement strand
GGCTAGTTTAGCTTCGAAACAGTGGAATTTCGCTCCAGCTTCGGGCGGCTTGATCTTTGCCTGATAAATCTGGCGGCATGCCGTTGACCAGCGGCCATTCGATGCCCACGGTGGGGTCATCCCACGCCAAACTCACTTCGCTCTGTGGATGATAAAAATCCGTGCACTTATATAAAAAATCGGCGCTATCTGAGAGCACGTAAAAGCCATGGGCAAACCCTGGCGGTACCCATAGCATTTCGTATCCGGAGCCGGTCAGCGTGCAGCCAAACCATTGGCCAAGTGTGGGTGAGTCGGCGCGCAGATCGACGGCGACATCGAACACTTCGCCCTGGGTGACTCGCACTAGCTTGCCTTGGGTTTGTTCGGTTTGAAAGTGCATGCCGCGCAAAATGCCTTGGCGTGAGCGGCTGTGGTTATCTTGAACAAAGTTTGCTTCGATCCCGAGGTCGGCGAAGGTATTCTTATTCCAGGTTTCCATAAAGAAACCACGCTCATCACCAAAGACTTGTGGGCGAATAACAACAACCCCAGACAGGGGTGTAGTTTCAATATTCATCCCAGTACACCCCATCGTCGTTTAACAAGTTCTCTAGATAAACGCCGTAGCCACTTTTTAGGAGGGGTTTAGCGAGCGCTAACAACTGTTCCGCGTCGATGTAACCCATTCGGAATGCGATTTCCTCAGGACAGCACACTTTTAGGCCTTGGCGCTCTTCAATGACGCGCATGAAACTGCCCGCATCTAACAGCGAGTCATGGGTGCCGGTATCGAGCCATGCGGTGCCTCGGGACATAACTTGAACCTGGAGATCGCCTCGTGCGAGATACACTTTGTTAACGTCGGTGATCTCTAACTCCCCTCGTGATGAGGGCTGGATCGATCGCGCGATATCAACGACATCATTGTCATAAAAATACAGTCCCGTCACCGCATAGTGTGATCGGGGCTGTTCGGGTTTTTCCTCAATGCCGATTGCGTGCCCGGTTGCATCGAACTCGACCACGCCGTAACGCTGTGGATCATTGACGTAGTAAGCAAACACCGAAGCGCCACGGTCTTTACTGGCAGCATCACGCAATTTTTGGGTGAGACCGCCGCCGTAGAAAATATTGTCGCCTAAAACCAATGCGGCCGGATGGGACCCGATAAAGTCTGAGCCTAAAATAAATGCTTGGGCGAGGCCGTCAGGACTGGGCTGGACGGTGTACTGAATGGAAATACCCCACTGGCTTCCATCGCCTAGCAGATCGGCGAAGGCAAGCTGGTCCCGAGGAGTGGTTATGATCAGCACCTCACGAATCCCCGCTAGCATTAGCGTGGCCAGTGGGTAGTAGATCATGGGCTTGTCGTAGACCGGCATCAGCTGTTTGCTGACCGTGCTGGTGAGCGGATGCAGTCTAGTACCTGAGCCGCCTGCTAAAATAATGCCTTTATACTGTGGTGTAATCACGATTAGTCTCTAACATTCTTTGCCGCAGTTTACCGATCAAACTAGAAAGTGTCAGGCCGATGGGTGTATTTAAATGGCAGACTGTTAAACTCCGCGCTTTCCCTTATACCCAGGAGATCGACGATCAACGCGCCTTTAATCGCTGAGACGCCATCCGCTGAGACATCGCTCTGTGGGAGCAGTGAGCCCTATTCGCCGCCTGCTAAACCTTTGCGTATTGCGTTACTAGGCTACCGCTCGGCGCCATTTTCGGGTGGGCAAGGCATTTACCTTAAGTACTTGAGCCGTGCCTTGACCGCGCAGGGTCACCAAGTGTCGGTCATTTCTGGCCCTCCCTATCCTGATCTCGATGACAATGTGCAGCTGCACACATTGCCAAGCTGTGATTTGTATAAACACGGCTTGCGATCAGTGCCGATATCGATGCTGGTTTCTGATCCATTGGCGCGTCGCGAATGGTTGAGCAAATTAACCGGTGGCTTTGCAGAGCCTTGGACCTTTGGTGAGCGCGCGCGGGATTGGCTTCTGCCTCGCCTAGCCGAATTTGATTTAATTCATGACAACCAGACCCTCGCAGACGGGGTGCTCGATTTGCAGCGTGCGGGCGTGCCACTGGTTACAACCATTCACCATCCTATTACCCGTGATCGACGTTTAGCGCTCGATGCTGAGCCCCGGTGGTATTACCGACTATTTATCGAGCGATGGCATAGCTTTCTTAATATGCAGGGGCGCGTCGCACGAGGGCTAGATCACATCGTTACCGTGTCGAGCATGTCAAAGAGCGATATTGTTGCTGACTTTGGTGTCGATCCTGCCCGGATATCAGTGTTACACAACGGTGTCGACGCGGCATTGTTTAGACCATTACCTCATGTCGAGCGTCACCCTTGCCAGCTTATGGCGACCGCATCTGCTGATACACCCATCAAGGGCCTGCATATCTTGCTCGCGGCCGCGTCGGATTTGGTCGATCGTTACCCCGAACTCAGCCTTACACTTATTGGCAAGCCCAGGCCCGGTGGTGACACGGAGCGATTGGTGCGTGACCTGAACTTACAAGAGAGGGTTCGATGGGTTAGCGATGTTGACCACGAAACCATCGTTGGTTTGTATGCTGAGAGCACGATTGCCGTTGTGCCTTCACTGTATGAAGGCTTTGGCTTGCCAGCGGTGGAGGCAATGGCATGCGGCATTCCACTAGTTTCCTCTGACGGCGGTGCGCTTGGCGAGGTAGTTGGCGATGGGGGCACAGTAGTGCCAGCTGGAAACGTTGGTGCACTCACCCAAGCTATTGATGCCTTGCTGTCAGACTCCGCTGCGAGAGACGAATGGGGTCAGCGTGCGCGCGCCCGTGTCGAAGCGCATTTTAGTTGGGATATTTGTGCGCAACGATTGGTCGATTACTACCATCAGAGGGTATTGAAATGCTGACCGTCGATTTCAGTTGGTTTTCAATGGCGGAGGGTAATACTTTTCTTGACGTCGGTTGTGGAGAGGGCAGACATTCACTGGCGGCTTATTTAAAGCCTGGCGTCGATGTGGTCGGCGTTGATCTGTCGCTCAAAGATCTGCGCACGGCGCACTCTCGAATTACGGACATGGAGACGTTTGATCCGGAAGGCACCGTGACCTTTATGCAAGGTGACGCCACAAAGTTACCCTTTCCCGATGCCAGTTTTGATCGTGTCATATGCAGTGAAGTACTCGAACATATTCCCAACTACTTATCAGTGATCGAGGAACTTGTTCGGGTGTTAAAGCCGGGTGGAAGATTATGTGTCAGCGTCCCCCGAGCGTGGCCCGAGCAGATATGCTGGTGGTTAAGTAGTGACTATCACAATACGCCTGGCGGCCATATCCGGATTTTTAATCGCCGCTACTTGCGTCGAGAGATTACTCGATACGGTGTTCAGTGCTATCACGAACACGGTGCGCACGCACTCCACGTGCCTTACTGGTGGCTGCGCTGTTTGCTCTGGTCAAAAGGGGAGTCGCATCCGCTGGTCTCTGCCTACCATCGTCTGTTGGTTTGGGACTTGCTGAAACGCCCAGCGCTGACCGTTTGGTTCGATAAGCTGTGCAATCCTTGGCTAGGTAAAAGCGTAGTCATGTATTTCAATAAGCCGAGCGTTTTTACAGAAACCGCCGCAAAGGGTAGAAGAAAGTGAGTGGCTTATACCTTAGTCGCGGTTTATTTCCTGAGGAATACCTGCGGCCTACTATCGATTTTATTCTTCAGACACAAACGTCTGCAGGTGAGATACCGTGGTTTGAAGGCGGCCATTCCGACCCTTGGGATCACACCGAGGCGGCAATGGCGCTGTCTATCGCCGGCGAGCATGCCGCAGCACGACGAGCTTACCACTGGCTAGCGTCCAAGCAGCTCTCTGACGGTAGTTGGTGGCGGGCTTATCGTAATGGCGAGCCTGACAACCCGGATCGTAGAGAATCAAATTACGTGGCGTATATCGCCACCGGCGTCTGGCACCATTACCTTATTACGCAAGATCGCGACTTTCTCGAAGTTTTGTTTCCAACTGTTGAAAGAGCGATCGAATTCGTACTGAATTTACAGAGCGATGCTGGAGAGATCGACTGGGCCGTCGATGCCGACGGCCATCCAAAGGGCGACGCACTGGTCACAGGTTGTAGCTCTATATTCAAAAGCTTGGAGTGTGCCTGTCATATCGCTACCGAGTTAGCGACGCCCAAAGATCATTGGGTATTGGCCCGAAAGGCTTTGGGACTTGCACTCCGCTGCCGCCCTGAACGTTTTGATCGCACGTGGGCGCCTAAATCCCGTTATTCTATGGACTGGTTTTACCCGGTCCTCGCGGGCGTAATTACCGGGCCTCAGGCGGTGGCACGCCTCAATGCGCGATGGGATGAGTTTGTCGAAACAGGCCTCGGTTGTCGTTGCGAAACCCAAGAACCGTGGGTCACGGTTGCGGAATCCTGCGAGCTCACTATGGCGTTATTGGCTGCGGGTGATAGAACTCGTGCGGTCGAAGTATTCTCTTGGTTGAGCCAATGGCGCGATGCGGATGGAGCCTGGTGGACCGGCTATCAGCTGGTTGAGGATTTATTATGGCCAGACGAAAAGCCAACATGGACCGCAGGCGCAATTATACTTGCCGCCGATGCGTTAACTGGCCACAGCGCCGCCGCACATTTATTTACCCAGGCTCATGAACCCGTACTAAGCGACCGTAGCGCGATGCGCGCCGAATCATAAGTTCTGTTTTAGGCGATGCGGCGGAGAGCTCGCAGCGACTCGCATTGAGAGTGTTGTTCATAGAGCCCCGAGGCTATGGCCATTCGCCACACGGTATAAGGGGCTTGGCCGCCCTTTGTTGGGTCGGGAAATACGTCGTGAATGACAAGGAAGCCTCCGGGTTTGACCCGCTGACCAAAATAACGCCAGTCAGTGAGAGCCGCATCGAGACTGTGGCCGCCATCGATAAATACCAACCCAAAATCGATACCCAGCCAATGTTGGCCTACCTGTTGCGTGCTGCCAACCAGCGCTATGACATGCTCATCTAGCGCTGCTTGTCGGATATT
>CAJQLP010000091.1 GCA_905479205.1 uncultured Luminiphilus sp. | reverse complement strand
GCAGTTACTATTGGCAGTTACGATGAGTGGCCTATCAAGTACCTTTTTAAGATAAAAGTGTCATACCCGCGAGGCTGGCAATTACGGCTAGCAGGCGTATTATGGGTTATATAAATGCACTTCGCGAAGCATTTTGAAACACAAGGCCGGCCGGCCAAGGTTTGTGGTGCGAGGTCTGTGGTGCGAGGTCTGTGGTGCGAGGTCTGTGGTGGATGAAGCCATCGGAGGTAGTTCATGGGTAATTCTCGACAACAGCAATCGTCTAAAACACCGGCACTGTGCGCGCGCAGCGTGAGGGGTTTTACGCTGATCGAGCTCATGATTGTCATCGCCATTATCGGTATTTTGGCTGCTGTCGCTTACCCCTCTTATATGGACCACGTTCGGAAAGGCAACCGCGCTGCGGCACAGGCTTTCATGATGGAGGTCGCTCAGCGCCAGCAGAACTACTTGATGAACAATAGGGAGTACGCCACTACGTTAACGTCGTTGGGCTATGGAGCGGACTCGCTATCGGGTTTTTCGAGCGCTCATGCGGCGAAGAAAGACGTCGCACCGTATTATGAGCTGCCCAGTGGCGCAAGCCTTGGGGTTGATGTAGGACCGCCACCCAGTTTCACATTAATGTTAAACCCTGTAGCTGGGTCTATGCAGTCAAATGATGGCTCTCTGTGTGTGTCAAGTACAGGCGCAAGAACGCGAAACTGCCAAAGTGGTGGCACGTTGGAGTCGTGGTAGTGCGCCGCTTTCAAGGGTGTACGCAAGGGTTCACACTGATAGAGTTAATGATCGGTATTGCGATACTTGGAATTCTTCTTGTTATCGCTGTTCCTTCGTTTTCACGCCTTCTTGCCGAGCAGCGTTTACGAACGGCATCCAGTGAACTCAGAAATACATTGGCACTAGCCCGAGCTGAAGCGGTCAAACGCAATGCATCTGTAAAAGTACTGGCGTCATCGAGTGGGTGGTGTGCGGTACCCGCATCAAGTAGCGCCTCAAACTGTTCCAGTGTTACAGCTTCAGAGCTTCTTTCAGAGCAGCTGCTTGTTTCATCTGTCAGCTTGTCCGCGCCCTCGTCTGCCACGGCGTTTAATTCTTGGGGGCGTTCGGCGACTTGCAGCGCCTATGAATTTTCGACCAGTGCGCAGGGGGCTACTTGTACGATGTGTCTGTACGTTGAAACGAATGGTCGCGTAAAAGGCGCTAGTTCTGCGTGCGAAGGGACTTGCCCCGACTCGAGCGAAGAAAGCGTTTGGTCTGGCGCGTGTGGTTGACATGAAGACTAAGAGATTGGCTATGTGGCCGTTAGGGGATCAGTTTTCGCTTTTGAGGTCGTCGAGAGGCTTTACCTTGGTGGAAGTTCTCGTCACGTTTCTACTCGTTGCGATTGGGTTGCTTGGCCTCAGTGCATTGCAAACGACAACTATTAGTGACCAGTTTGAGGCACTGCAAAGACTGCAGGCGACCAATGTTCTGGATGATATGGCATCTCGACTAAGCGCTAACCCTGGGGGCGTGAAATCGGGAGCATATACCGTGAATAGTGGTGCGGTTTATGGCACTCAAACGTTACAAACCGCAGCAACCTGCTCCTCATCAGTATCGCTACCCGCGCTTGATCTCTGCGAATGGAATCGCGCGCTTATTGGCGCGTCCGTGCTTCAAGGTGGAGTTGGGCAGGCGGCACCATTGAATGCTCGCGGCTGCATAGAGGTCGGCCCTAACAGCGGCAGCGGAGAAGTGGTGATAAGGGTGGCTGTTGCTTGGCAGGGGTTGGCGCCGTCGGCGGCTCCGTCGATAACGTGTGGAAGTGGTGTCTATGGAGACGATAGGTATCGACGAGTTTTATTTCGCGATGTGGCGGTTCGTTAGTCATGGCTAACTACGCATCATTGAGCCCCAGTAAAATGCAGCAGCATGGTTTTGGTCTCATTGAGATTATGATTGCGCTTGCGCTCGGCCTCGCAATCCTTTTGGGAATGTCGACGATTTTTGTTAACTCTAGTCGTTCTCTTTCAGAGGTAGAATCAGTGGGCGAATTATTAGAAAACGCCTTTTATACGCTGGAGACATTATCCTCAGATGTCGAGCTAGCGGGTTACTGGGGAGAGGCTGGATATCCTTTGTCAGCCAGCGGCGATATTTTTGTGGCAGGCGAACTGCCTTCTGATCCACCAAGCTCTGCGTTTCCTCAACCACCCTTTGCCTGTGTTGGCACAGGTGACTCTGCCTACTCCGCAAAAGAGGAGCTAAGTTACGCGGCAGAGTTTCCCCTGTTTTCTGAGTCGGGCGCTGATTTAAACAGTGATTTAGTCAGTTGTACGGGACAAGCGCTAACAGCGAAGGCCGCATCTGAATTTTTATCCGTGCGCCGTGCAAGTACATGCGAAGCGGCTCAGGGTAGCTGCAGGGACTATCTTAATAATTTTCACATTCAGACGAATGGCTGTGCCGCGGGCGGTCTCAGTGGTGGAGAGGTAAAGCTTTACCAAGTTACAGCTTCAAACGCTGGATCAACGATGACGTATCTGGATGGATCCTGCGTTGCAGGTAATCTCGCGCCAATTTATCGTTATATTTCTCGCATTTATTACGTCAGCCAAGATAACCGCTTGGTCCGCTTGTTTCTCGATTACAGTGAGTCCAAGTTGCAGTATCGACTGCAAGAAATCTCTAGCGGGGTAGAGTATCTCGCCTTCGAGTGGGGTATTGATGGCAACGCAGATGGGCAAATTGATACAAATGCTGACGGCAGCATTAAGTTTATTCGCGAGCCCGCACCCGCTGATTGGGCAAATGTCATATCTGTGCGCATTTGGTTAGTGGTACACCGAGAAGGTAATTTTCCGTCCGATACCAATAGTTACATAATCGCGGGTGACGAGTACCTCGTGCCGGAGTCGCTCAAAAAGTATAAGCGGATCGTGAAGAGCACAACCGTCGACGTCATTAACATTTCGGGGCCTCGACGATGAGCAGGCGGCCATTCAAAAACCAACGAGGCGTCGTGTTAGTTGTCGCACTGATTATGCTCCTGCTGGTAACACTTATTGCAGTGGTAACAACAAATTCTATTAGGACCAATCTGCAGATAGTTCAAAATATTGAGGCGCGGGCAGCGGTGAAGAATGCAGTTGTTCATGCCCTTGAAGAGGCCATCGCTTACGGGCAATTTCCGAATGGAAGCGTTGCATTTCAGACGAGTTGCGGTAATTCATTTCAACGGTGCTTCGACCTTTCGGGTAATGGTGTTGAAGACGATGTCACTGTGCAGTTGACCGGACTGACCTGCAAAGCGCTGCAGCCAGTGTCAATCGGCGAGCTTAATGATACTGACAAAGATATTGGTTGTTTGCCTGATAGTGCGAGCCCAGAAGCACTCAAGCCAGGCGCGCCCTCAAAGTGCAGCATGGTTGTCTGGGAAATAACGGCTACGGGTACGGACGAAGTCACGGGCGCTGTCGTAAGCGTTAGGCAAGCAGTTAATCAGCGAGTTTATGGTGGTAATCCATGCGCCTGACCGCGAGGCCCCAAAAAGGAACGATCGTTATGAAACATTTTTTTTCATCAATCGCATTTTTAGGTCTCTCTTTACTTTCTACAGCGTCTTTTGCCGAGGATATTGATATTTTTGCGTCGGGACTCACCAGTTCTGCGGCTGATGATTCCCTCCCAAATGTCATTATTGTTTTGGACAACACGTCTAACTGGGCGCGCCAAAGCCAGCAATGGCCGGACCGAGATACAGACGGTGATGGTGATCTCGAGTCCGAAACACAGGGGCAGGCAGAGGTTGCCGCAATCCGCGGTGCATTAGAGGGTATTGCAGGAGATATTAATATTGCTCTTTTGGAGTTCACAACGGCCGGCAACGCGGGTCAAGACGGCGCATTTGTTCGATTTGGTCTCAAGCAGTTTTCCACTAATAAGCCCGCATTTTACGACACGTTAAATACGATTTATGGCGATATTAACGGCAGTGCTGAAAAGCGTAATTCCAACACAAGCTATGGCAATTTGATTTCTGACGTACACAACTACTTGTCGGGTGGGCTGCAAAGTATTGTTAGGGAGGGGCAGGCTAGCTCGGGTAGTACCGGCACCCCTAGTTTGGCAGACACTTCAGCATACGTTAATGGCACGCCCTACAGCGTATTTCAGTCGCCACTCAGCTCGAGCGATGTATGTGCAGAAACCTATGTCATTTTTGTGTCTAACCCTAATAGTAGCGGCCCTTCAAATGACGATGCGGCGAACTCAGTCGCTCTGAAGAATCTTTATCAGGGACTCGGAGAGACAAATCCGCACCGCTTGGCCGGCGATACCGTCGGGACGCCCCGGTCTATGCGTGAGTTTGCGGAGGTGACGGGAAGCGCTATCGAGTACGGTTTCTCTGAGCAGTGTTACGAATCGGTAAGCAGCTGTACCGCCAATATCAACGGAAACTCAGGTGAATCCGAAATTATTCAGGCTAACTGTGCAACGGAGAGTGATTGCTCGTGCTTGGGTGGCGGGAGTAATAGAACGAAACGAGCCTCCGATGGTGGCAACTGCGAAAAGGTCGGCAACGGCAACAATGCGCAGCAGTGGTACCGCTATACGGTTGCAGGCGAAAACTCGCGCAGCATTATTCTGACAGATACTTATGACGAGACAGGTGGCGCGGACTTCAACTTAGATGACTGGACTCAGTTCCTCAAGGAATATGGTGTGGAACTAGAAGTGACCTCCGGTAGCGGAGCTTCGGGATCAACGGAAAGCTACCGAGTCCCGGTAACCACTTTCACGCTCGATGTTTACAACAAACAGCCCAACGTGACGCATTCGTCGCTTATGGACTCCGCAGCCGCAGCGGGTGGTGGTTACCGCTTGTCTGCCAGCAATTTTGATGAGCTACAAACCGCGCTCAAGAGAATCTTCGGTGACATCATTGGCGCTAGCTCAAGCTTTGCCGCTGTCACCTTGCCGCTGAGTGCCTCTCAGCAGGGAACAAGTGAGAATCAAGTTTTCATAGGTGTTTTCAGGCCGGCTAAAGAGCGCAAGCCGCGTTGGCCGGGCAATCTAAAGCAGTATAAATTGGGCCTGATAGATGGAAACGTTGAATTGGTAGATGCCAATGGCGATATTGCTGTTAATAGCCAGACGGGCTTTATCGGTGCATGCGCTACGAGTGCGTGGACGACAGATACGTCCCAGGTTGCTAAGAGTGGCGGCACAACGGGTCCCTATTTCGAAGGTCTTGGTCTCGATCCCAACCCCGTTAGTGAATGTGACGCAGACTTCTTAAACGGACGAAGTGTTTTATCTGACTCTCCTGATGGGCCTTTTGTGGAAAAGGGCGGTGCCGCGCAACAAATAAGGGGACAACACAATTCAGGCAGTAGCACTCGGAATATTTTCTTGGCGACATCATCGGGCACAAGCCTCTCGCTTTCTGATTTGACGGCGTCCGACTTGCCTGGGGTTTCAAGTGCCGTTGCCGCGGCGACGTACACAGCTGGTGATGTATTCGACTATGTCCACGGAGAAAACCCTGGTCTGGCGGGTGGTGACCCCATTACCCTCGATTCGAATGCTAGCTATATCGAAAATGACGCAATTTTAGATCGGGAAATAATGCCTGCTGATGGCTTACGTGCATCCATACACGGCGACATTATCCATTCGCGACCCCTTACTTTAACGTACGGCTCGGCTAACGGATCGACTGAGTTCCGTGTCTTTTATGGCTCGAATGACGGACTCTATCGGGCTCTTGACCCTACGACGGGCAACGAAGAATGGTCGATGATGTCTGAGTCACATTTAAGTGAGATTGAAAGACAGTACGCTAATTCGCCCTCTGTTGATTATGATGGCCTCGAGGCATCTTTCGATAGCCAGATGTTGGCAACGTTTGAGCCCAAACCCTATTTCTTCGACGGTTCCACCGGCGTTTATCTAGATTATAGTGAGTCGTCTGGATCACTCGAAACGGCTTGGATTTACCCAACAATGCGTCGCGGCGGGCGAGTGTTGTATGGGCTTGACGTGAGTCCAGAGAATGGCAGTCCGCCATCAGCGTCAGCAATGAAGAGCCGCAGTGGGCATTGGAAAGTGGGCTGCGATGCCTCGGGCTGCACCACTGGTTTTAATGATATTGGTCAAACGTGGTCGACGCCGGTTGCGGGTTTGGTTGATGAGGCCGGTAATGGTGTAGGCGTTCCTGCGATTATTTTTGGCGGAGGTTGGGATGCGTGCCTTGATGCAGATCAAAAGGCTTTTCCAAGCAGCTGCGAGACGGGTAATTCAGTCTATATTGTAGAAGCGACGACTGGACGCTTGATCAAAGAATTCAAGGTTCGCTCTGACGGTAGCTCCCCGTCGGAATTGAAGCATCCAATTGTTGGAGCACCCAAGCCGATCTATCTTGATAACGACGATTTTGTCGATTTAATTTATGTGGTCTCCGCCGCAGGTGGGATACACCGTATTTCACTCTCAGATTTGAGTCCTAGTGATCCGGATTTCCTCACACAACGAGGTGCTGCTAACTGGTCGATGACCAGAATCGCTCAATCTGGGCGCGCGGGTACCCGTTTCTTAAATGATCCCTTTGCTGTCCGCGTAGCCAAAGGAACCGTAGCGATTGGTATCGGAAGTGGTGACCGAGAACGTCCGTTAAAAGAAAACTATCCTTACGATACGCAAATGCAAAACCGCTTTTATCTGTTTATAGATAAGCCCTATCCCTCCGGTGTTCTCGAGAATATTGACACGCGCACAGCCATCGATCTCGATGTCACATCAAACAATAATATGCTTGATGCTGCCGTGGGTCTGGGTGAGGGTGAGTCGCTTTATCGTGACTATAACGGCTGGTTTTTTGATCTCAGTAAGCCCGGTGAGCAAATCGTAACGCCAGCAGCAACAGCTGCAGGCATAGTGTTCTTTAATTCCTATATTCCTGAAGGTGGCGCGAGCGGCATTTGCGCAAATTTAGGCACTGCCCGCGGGTATGCTGTTCGACTTAGAGAGCCTTATGAAAATGACGGCACTGAAATTCAGGGCAGTGGATTTCCCATACCACCCGTCATTGCAGATGTAGATATTGAGGGCGATGGCGATCCAGAATGGATCTGTATTGCGTGTGTGGGTGACCCAGATGAAGGGGCACCAACGCCAGATCCGAATGATCCCGATCCGGTAGACGACGATTGTAACGTGAGCTATCAGGGTAGTAATTCGACGTTGGGAGGCGGGCAGTTTGTTCCCAGCGCTTGCGGTGGGTTTGAGTTTAACTACCGGGTTCTCGAAGCCGATTCGGAGTAATAGGGACTCGAGCTATTCGCAGTAGCGCTCAATAGCTCTATTCGCGGTCTCTATTTGCGTTTGGATTTCCTCGCGTGATAGGAAGCGCACGACACCATTGTCCTCTTGCACGCGAATTCGAGGAAAGTTTGAAAGTTTGAATTGGTTTTCCTTGGCGGCCTCGCACTTGGATGGATCAGGGTCGCGCACTGCTGGAACTTCGATGATTTTCGGCGCTTGCTCTTTTGACGTTGCTGGTCTGGCTTGGCTGGCAGTTGAGGGCGGAAGGGGCCGCACACTCGCACGGCGTCCCTTCATACCATACTTGCTGCCGTTAAGCGTCGTATAAGGCGTTCCAGAGGGCGGTGGCCGGTCGCTAATGACGGGGTTCCCGTTGGCATCTTGCCAGCGATACAGTTCAGAGGCGGTCACGCTGTTGCTCCCCGCCCACACCAAAACACCCAGTGCGCAAGTTGCCGCCAGCCGTTTAGACCAAAGGTGTGCGCTGATGTGCATAACTACCCCCGAGGGTGACTCAGGCCGGGGCCGATTCAACCAGTTTACCTCAGGTGACCGACCGATGGGCGATATCAAGTGTTGCAAATACTCACCATTACTTGACTTTAACCCACCCCAATCTTCACAATTGGGGTGTCACGCGAACGGCAACGGTTATTGATGAGTACCCTCATCCTCTTGCCCACCCCCACAACGGGATAGTTGTGTGGGCTGTTTGCGGGTTCCGTAATGTGCGCTCAGTGCACCTCGGGCTCGACACTGCGCTACCCCGCAGGACGACCGATACACGGCTTTCGTGATCGATGTTCCGGTATGGTAGTCCGGAATGATCCGGCCAGTGTTTCGTGCGACAGACGACGGCGGTAGGGCGGGTCATTTTATATTTCCAGCTCACGCCACAATCTTCACACTTAACTGGTGGAAAACGAGAGTTATGGAAATGTTATCTGGCGGCGAAATGATCGTCCGCGCCCTCGAGGACGAGGGAGTCGAATACGTCTTTGGTTATCCTGGAGGCGCAGCCCTTCATATTTACGATGCCCTGTTTAAAGCTGAGAACCTCCCGCATATTTTGGTGCGTCACGAGCAGGCAGCTACCCACGCAGCCGACGGTTATGCCCGAGCAACCGGTAAGACCGGCGTAGTACTCGTAACCTCAGGTCCGGGCGCAACTAACGCTATCACGGGTATCGCAACTGCGTATATGGACTCCATTCCTATGGTGGTGCTGGCGGGTCAGGTTCAGAGTCACTTAATTGGTGAGGACGCTTTCCAAGAGACCGACATGGTGGGTATTTCCCGCCCCATTGTGAAGCACAGCTTCATGGTGCAGCGCACGGAAGACATCCCCTCGATCATTAAAAAAGCCTTTTATATCGCAAGCACCGGTCGTCCTGGTCCAGTGGTCGTCGATATTCCTAAGGACCTCACGCATCCAGAGCACAAGTTCGAATACTATTATCCGGAGTCCGTGAGCCTGCGCTCTTACCAGCCATCTCACAAAGGACATACGGGCCAAATTCGCAAGGCAGCACGTTTATTGCTGGGTGCTAAGCGTCCGGTTATTTATGCCGGAGGCGGTGTTATTCAGGGGGGTGGTACCGAGTTACTGACTAGCCTTTCACGTAAACTCAATTATCCCGTGACCAACACCCTCATGGGTTTGGGTGCTTATCCCGGATCAGATCGCCAGTTTCTTGGCATGCTCGGAATGCATGGTTTCTATGAAGCCAACATGGCGATGCATCACAGTGACGTGATTCTAGCCGTAGGGGCGCGTTTCGATGACCGTGTCACCAACACGGTGGGCAAATTCTGTCCGGGTGCCAAAATTATCCATATCGATGTTGACCCCGCATCAATAGCTAAAATCATTCCGGTCGATATTCCCATTGTTGGCCCAGTCGACGCGGTTCTTGCCGAGCTCGATGCTCAGATCGATGCGCAGGTAGCGGCATCAGAGCGAGCACTGCCCGACACTGATGCGCTAGCCGACTGGTGGAAGCAAATCGAAAGCTGGCGAGAGGCACATGGCCTATGGCACGGGCGTCGTTACGGTGAAAGCGACTTAGTTATGCCCCAAGACGCCATTAAGTGTCTTTATGAAGTTACCAATGGCGAAGCCTATGTGACCTCCGATGTAGGCCAGCACCAAATGTTCGCGGCCCAGTACT
>CAJQLP010000090.1 GCA_905479205.1 uncultured Luminiphilus sp. | reverse complement strand
CTGACGCAGATGGCCGATCGTTATTTAGATGATCCCAGCAGCATTCAAGGGGTTATCGCGATAGACGCCTTACGAATCAACGCCCTCTACAATGGTAGTGAGGCGACTGCCAAGCGTTATATCGATGTGTATGTAAAAACGAAGGATGCTTTACAAAAAGCCAATCTGCGTCGCGCTATGTATTTCACAGACGATGCGGCTATGGACGTTGTCTTGAAAGCCGTCGCAGGTGGCGAGTTCACCTCCGGCGATATTTCCTCCGTCATTGGCGGGCTATTCTATGCCAATGTAGATCAAGACTCGCTGTATGAGCTTTTTCAGCAGTACGTTGATGAGATTGAGCAGCGCTTACCGGAATTTTATCGACCGCTAATGCCACAGCTGACAACGGCCGGCTGTACGGCGAGTAACAGTGGGCGCCAGAAGGTTCTTTATGGTGAGCGCGGGAGTCAGTTCCAGATATCGCTGGATAAGAGTCAAGAGGCGACGGCCAACTGCGTTGATAACAAGCTGCGTGGCTTGGAGTCTGCAGAAGGTTACTTAAATGCCGCACCGTAAACCGTATTCGCTGCTTTAACGTGGTTTGCGACAATTTTATATTTAGCGAAAATTTATAGTTAGCGAGAAATTTTCATGGCCAATAGTACCCACGCGTATGCGCAAGATCCGCGCAATGAAACCATACTCATCAATATCAATGGCGAGCTGGTGCCTCGTGCTCAGGCGGTAGTATCAGTTTTTGATAGTGGCTTTATTCTGGGCGATGGCATTTGGGAGGGCTTGCGGGTCCATCGTGGGGGCATCCCCTTTCTCGATCGGCACCTTAAGCGTTTGTGGGAGGGCGCAAAGGCTCTCGATCTCGATATGGGCCTCTCTCAGGGAGCGCTTGCCGAACGCTTGTTTAGTACGGTTGCTGCTAACGAGATGAAAGATCACGTTCATATTCGTTTAATGGTGAGTCGAGGAATTAAAACGACGCCTTATCAGGATCCTGCATTTACCATCGGTGGCCCAACCATTGTCATTATTCCTGAATACAAAACACCGGATCCGACACTCAATGATCGAGGAGTGCGCCTTTATACAGTCTATGTGCGGCGGGGCTATGCAGACGTGCAAGATCCCCGCATTAACAGTCATTCAAAACTCAACTGTATTTTTGGCTGTATCCAAGCTTCGAAAGCTGGGTATGACGAAGCGTTAATGCTCGATCCCCACGGGCATGTGGCGACGTGTAATTCGACGCATTTTTTCATAGTCCGCGAAGGTGAAGTCTGGACGTCATCGGGCGATTACTGCCTCGACGGCATTACGCGTCGCAATGTCATCAACCTGTGTAAAGCCAATGACATTCCTGTGTTCGAGAAGAACTTTTCGGTTATGCAGGCCTACAGTGCTGAGGAGGCCTTTGTAACCGGCACGTTTGCTGGTTTGACGCCCGTGTTTGACATCGATGGTCGACAGATTGGGGACGGCCGCAGGGGACCCATGGTTGATCGATTGCAGGGGCTTTACAAAGAGCTTATTGAGCGTGAGAGCGCTGAGCACCTGCCCGACATCTTATGACCTTGCGAATCGCCATGTGGTCTGGGCCGCGTAATATCTCTACTGCCATGATGCGTGCCTGGGAAAGCCGGGAAGATTGCAGTGTGATTGATGAGCCATTTTACGCCTGCTATCTCACCGAGACAGGTGCTCAGCATCCTTGTCGCGAGGTGATTATTGCGAGTCAGCCCACAGTGAGAGCAGTGGTTGTAGGCCAACTCAATGGGCCTGTGGAGGCCGATATTTTTTACCAAAAGCATATGACACACCATATGCCTCGTGGCTGTGACCTTCGCTGGACTAGTGCCCTCTGTAATGTCTTTCTGATTCGTTCTCCGGAACATGTCATCGCGTCTTACTTACAAAAAATGCCGACGGTTACGGAGGCTGATATTGGCATTGTCCGCCAGCGTGAGCTCTTTGATGAGATCACGCGCATTACCGGCACCCAGCCACCGGTTATTGACGGTCGAGATGTGCTGGAAAACCCGCGGGGTTTACTCCAACGGCTGTGTCAGACCATTGGCGTTGCTTGGTCTGATAATATGTTGAGCTGGGCCCAAGGGTCACGCAAGTCCGATGGTGTTTGGGCCAGTCATTGGTATCAATCGGTATGGGCATCGAGTGGCTTCGAAGCCTATCAACCCAAACTCGTCGAACTGTCGCCTTCCGCACGTGCACTGGCGGATGCGATGCAACCTCATTATGAAGCGATGGCCTGCCACCGACTGAGGGCTTTGTGATACAAACAGCTAGGAGTTGAATGACGGTATGAAGTGGCAAGTGTTAGGTGATCAGCTACCCAAAACGCATAATCTGATAACACGCCTTATTGGGCGGTTGGTTCTCCGCCTTATGGGTTGGAAGATTGACGGACAATTCCCAAATCGCCAAAAGGTCGTTGTTGCATTGACACCCCATACGTCAAACATGGATTTCATTTTGACCGTGGCGGTGCTTTGGGGTCTCGGATTGAGGTCCTGCTTTCTTATGAAACATTCGCTTTTTTGGTTCCCTTTGGGTGCCCTTTTAAAGGCGCTGGGCGGTATACCCGTCGATCGATCGCAGGCGGGCGGCATGGTCGATAAGATGACTGAAGAGTTCCAGCAGCGCGCGCGTTTGGTGCTCGGGATCACTCCTGAAGGAACCCGAAGTGGTGTACGGCGCTGGAAAGAAGGGTTTGCCCGAATAGCGGAGTCAGCGCGGGTGCCCGTCCTACCAGCAGTATTGAACTATAAAACTCGCACAGTCATTTTCGCGCCACTCATTGAGGAGGCGTCTAACGTAGAAAGTATCCTACTGCAGGTAAAGCAGGCATCGTTGCTTGGTCACGCACGCCGCTAGGTATCGCCGCTTTCATGCGTGGTGTCACAAAGTCATAGTAAATCTCGAAAGCCACAGAGCAGATTCTGATATGGTCGTGCTCCTAAATTCAAGATGGTTTTATTGAGCAATGACCTCTACCGCTTTTACACGTCTAGAACTTGCGCCCGCCCAACATGAAGCGCTGGAGGCTTTAGGCTACCGGACGATGACGCCCGTCCAAGCTCGAGGTATCCCTCTGATACTCGAAGGGCGCGATCTTATTGTTCGAGCTAAAACCGGAAGCGGCAAAACGGCGACATTTGGCATTGGCTTGCTCAATGGCATTAATCCCAGATTTTTTGGCGCGCAGGCGCTAATACTTTGCCCCACTCGTGAGCTGGCTGATCAGGTCGGTGCGGAGATTCGTCGTCTTGCTAGCCGCATGCCCAACATTAAGGTTGTTATGCTCTGTGGAGGCAAGCCTTTTGGCCCGCAAAAGGATTCATTGCAGCACGGGGCACATATTGTCGTCGGCACTCCCGGTCGTATTCAGGATCATTTAACGAAGGGTACATTGGTTCTTGAAGGCGTTAAGACTTTGGTGCTTGATGAAGCCGATCGCATGCTCGATATGGGCTTTGCTGACACCATGAAAACAATCATTGCAGATGTTCCGAAGAGTCGCCAAACCCTGCTTTTTTCAGCTACTTATCCCGACGACATCCGCAAGATCAGTCAAAAAATTCAGCGTAACCCAGCCACCGTCACTGTAGATGAAGATGTCGCCCACGACGAAGGGGTGATCGAGCAGCTGTTTTTTGAAGTGAAAAAACACGAGCGACAGACGACATTGTTGGCCTTATTTGAGCACTACCGCCCTGACAATGCGGTTGTGTTTTGTAATACCAAAAAGCAATGTGCCGAAGTGGCAGCTTTTCTAATTAAGCACGATATTGAGTCTCGTGGCCTGCACGGCGACCTCGATCAGCGTGATCGCGACCAGGTTCTACTTCAGTTTGCCAATGGCAGCTGCCCGGTATTGGTCGCCACGGATGTTGCGGCTCGTGGGCTGGATATAAAAGCCTTGGCGATGGTAGTGAATTACGAGCTGCCCAGAGATCCTGAAATATACGTGCATCGAATAGGGCGTACAGGTCGTGCCGGTGAGGTGGGCAAAGCGCTGAGTATTGTTGCTGACTCTGAAGCGCCGCGACTGATTCAAATTGAGAACTACCAACAACAACCCTGCGCTTGCGATGTATTGGCATCACTAGATCGCGACCCCAACTATGAGTTGAAAGGGCTCATGTCTACGATCCAACTCGATGCGGGACGCAAGCAGAAAGTCCGTCCGGGAGACATATTAGGCGCGCTTACAGGCGATGGAGGTCTGCTGGGCAGTCAGATTGGCAAGATCGCCATAATGGACAATAGCAGTTATGTAGCCGTAACGAGGGACGCGGTCCGTCAGGCGATGAACTACCTTGCGCAGGGTAAGGTGAAGGGGCGAAGTATTCGCGCTCGGCGCCTTAAATAAGACAGATTACTTGGGTAGCTTATGCTCGAGCCCAGACTAATAATCCATAAAAGTAGCATCAAAAACAACGACTTATAAATTTTCTTACGGGCTGCTCCGAAGGCCTCTGATTAGTCATACGAATGTAACATTTCTTCGTCTATACTCCGCGACTAACTAAAGAGTTGAACCTAGGGAGCCTAAAGACGTGGATATAATCGCTTCGCATGGAGTCATGCTGCTTACACTGGCCTGTATCTTCGGTCTGTTCATGGCTTGGGGTATTGGGGCGAACGATGTCGCCAATGCGATGGGAACGTCGGTCGGCGCCCGAGCACTAACGCTCAAACAGGCGATCTTGGTTGCCGCTATTTTTGAATTTTTAGGTGCTTATCTTGCCGGTGGTGAGGTTACTTCGACCATCCGCAAAGGTATCGTCGATCCGGGACTCCTTGCTGACTCGCCGGAGCTGTTGGTTTACGGCATGCTTGCATCATTACTCGCTGCTGCTACGTGGCTCGCTCTAGCGAGTGCTAAAGGTTGGCCGGTTTCAACGACACACTCTATTGTGGGTGCGATCGTAGGCTTTGCCGCGGTAGGTATTTCGGTGGATGCAGTGGCATGGGGCAAAGTGGGCACCATCGCTGCAAGTTGGGTGGTTTCACCCCTGCTATCTGGGACTATCGCGTTTGCCTTGTTCGTTTCTGTAAAGCGTTTGATTCTCGATCACGAAGACACTTTCGATCGTGCCAAGAAGTACGTGCCCATTTATATGTGGCTCGTGGGCTTCATGATCAGCATGGTCACCCTGCTCAAAGGCCTCAAGCATATTGGTGTGGAATTTGACCTCGGTATGGGCTCTAAATTCTCTAATGCCATGATCGTCTCGGTTTTTGTCGGCCTTGCAATCTCGGCGCTTGGGGCCCTTCTCCTACAGCGTATTCACACTACGGGCCGTGACATTAACAGCCAAGAGAACGTTGAGAAGCTTTTTGGTGTATTAATGATCTTCACGGCTTGTGCAATGGCTTTTGCTCACGGCTCCAACGATGTAGCAAACGCTGTCGGGCCACTTGCCGCAGTTGTTAGTACGGTTCAATCGGGTGGCGAAATAGGTTCGAAATCGGGACTGCCTTGGTGGGTATTGGGTATTGGTGGTGCGGGTATCGTTGTCGGTTTGGCTACTTATGGTTGGCGTGTTATTCAAACGATTGGTCGTAAGATTACTGAATTAACGCCAAGCCGCGGCTTCGCTGCGGAGCTTGCAGCGGCGACTACAGTGGTACTCGCTTCAGCAACCGGCTTGCCCATTTCTACGACACACACACTGGTCGGTGCGGTTTTGGGCGTGGGCTTTGCTCGCGGTGTGGAGGCAGTGCATTTGCCTACTGTGGGCGCCATTGTTACCTCTTGGGTAGTAACGTTACCGGCAGGCGCAACATTGTCCGTGATATTCTTTTTTATCTTGCAGGGTGTGTTTGGATAACGACTCGATGATTAAGTCGCGAGTACAACGGGCTTGTAGCTTGAATCGTCGAGCTCTCTTTGTTCAGGCCCCATGTATTCCGACCCTTTGTATTCCGACCCTGTGTATTCCGACCCTGTGTATTAAAGGAGCAAAGTAAATGGCCGTAGGAACAACAATTTCCGATGTGTTTAGCTCGTCACCTTTCGCTCTTCTAGAGGAGCACATGGCAGCTTGTGCTCGCTGCGTTGCTAAATTAGAAGATTACTTTGAGGCGGCACAAGCCGGTAACTGGAAGCGCGCTACGCAGTTACAGGCTGAAATCGCCCAGCTTGAAGATGATGCGGATCAATTGAAAAGAGACGTCCGAAAAAATCTCCCTAGGGGGCTTTGGATGTCTGTTTCCCGCGCTGATTTGCTGGAATTGGTGCGTATGCAAGACAAAATTGCCAACAGCACTAAAGACGTTGTTGGCTTGTCGCTGGGTCGCGAGCTCGCTTTTCCGAAGAAGCTCGACAAGAGCCTCTTTAAGTATATTCAGACCGTCGTCGACTCAGTAAATACCATGGTCGAAGTTGTGCAAGCGACACGCGAGCTTTCTCGCGGTGCGTTTGGAGCGCGACAAACTCAGGCGATTATGGCTAGAGTGGCAGGCGTTGAGAAGCACGAACGGAAGTCTGACGAGATGCAAAGTAAGTTGCGGGCGAAGCTTCGCGATCACGAGGAAAAGCTGTCTCCTATCGACGCTATATTTCTTTACCAGCTCCTGTCAGAAATTGGTGAAATCGCCAACAGCGCGGAGAAAGCCGCCCATCGAGCTCAAATTATCGCCAACAGCTGAGTAAAGTTACCGCTTAGTGGTTATATCCTCTGTCATGCAGCGGATCTTGGCCCTACGTCCGGTGGCTATGCGTTTGTCACAATTCCCATAAAACCGCGCGCTCTGCGCGGTTTTGTCATATTAGTGTCATCTTTTCGTCATAAAGTGCTCCACTTATTACACTTAGGTGACTGACTATGCATCGTTTATCGTTTCTAAATCGAGCCTGTGCCGCACTCCTTATGACCGGAGCCATTGGGTCTGGATCGGCGGCTGCCGCAGACCAAGAGCTACTCGACATCTTATTCCAGAACGGTGTTATTACTGAGGCGCAGTACACAAAGCTGCTCACCAAAGAGACCCTCACCACCGCAGACATTTTAAGTCCTGCGAGCGAGCCCACTGTCGCCGCTGCAGAGCCTGTTCAGGTGCCGGAAGAAGACCTCGAGGTTGAGGTAGCCGTGTCACTTGATGACAGTATTCAGGCGGCGATCGACCAAGCGGTTGCGCGGACGGTGGCGGCAGAGTCTCCCGTTATCGCAAGCTATGGCTCGAAAGGCTTCCACTTCGAAACCCGCGACGGTAATTTTTCGACGAATCTGCAATGGCGTGCTCAGCTACGTTACAGCAACCCCGTGGGCTCAGATCCGCGCCAGCTAGACGACATCTCCGAGCCGGGAACGTCGAGCTTTGAGGCGCGTCGCTTACGTATGAAGATTGGCGGGCATGGGTTCCAGCCCTGGCTCAAATACTACTTTGAGGTTGATCTTCAGCCTGCACGTGAGGTCGATGATTCTTCCTCTTCGTCATCCGCTCGCGTGATCGACTACCGCATTGATCTCGCTAAGTGGGATTGGGGTGGTATCCGTGTCGGTCAATGGAAAATAGACTTAAACCGAGAGCGCGTCGATTCCTCCGGTCGCCAACAATTTGTAGAGCGCTCAATCGTCAACCGAGTATTTACTGTCGATCGTCAGGTAGGTATTCAGCTAAGAGGTCGTTTGTTTAAAGAGACGGCAGCTGACATGAACTACTATGCGGGTGTATTCAACGGCGAGGGACGCAGCGTACGCAACGTGTCTGACGATCATTTGTATATGGGTCGCTTGCAGTGGAACTTTTTCGGTCGTGAGCTCGCATGGCGTCAAACGGACGTAGAATTCACTGAAAAGCCCACAGGCTCATTCGCGGTTGCCGGCTTTACGAACACGGGCCCCTGCACTCGATGGTCCTCCTCAGGCTGCGGCAATCTCGACGGATTCGCCAAGCCAGCATCGGCGGAGTCTGATCAGTTTAAGATTGAGCAAGGCGTCCAAGAACTGGCGTTCAAATACCGCGGCTTCTCGTTCCAGCAAGAATGGCATCGCAAGTTTATTACTGACCGTGTCGCAGGCACGCGCAGCGATCTAACGGGCGCTTATGTGCAAGCGGGTTATTTCTTTCACAACTTGATTCCTTCATTCCCTGCACCTTTAGAGCTTGCGGCACGTTTCGCTTACGTGGAGGAGCCTAACGAGCAAGACCGTAACTTCTACAATGAACGCGAAGAGTTTACCGTGGGCGCCAACTGGTTCTTCAAGGGCCACAACAACAAGGTTACGGTGGATTTCTCGCACTTAACGGTTGACGACAGTTTCTTGCAGCAAAGCGACTCTGACAATCGCGTGCGCGTGCAATGGGATGTATCGTTCTAATCGAGTAAGGTAGCCACTGCTCAGCACAACCGTTCAACCTCCCGTTAGGGAGGTTGAGTAAGAGAGTGTCGCTAGAACTTTGAGAGGAAAAGAGTCGTGCCTGAAATGACGTTGCTTGGATGGTTTCATACCGTGACGGGTATATTGGCTTTGGTTAGTGCGATGTATACGTTAACCAAATACAAAATGATCGCCCTCAGTAACGCATCGGGAAAACTCTACATCTTGGTGACCGTTATCGTTGCGGGATCAGCTTTGGGCATCTACAACCAAGGGGGCTTTGGTATTGCTCATTGGCTCGCGGTCTTAACCTTAGCGGCCACCACCGGCGGTGTCATTATGGAGAAGACTCGCCTGTTTGGTCGCTTGTCGGTGTATTTCCAAGCTTTGGGGTACTCAAGCACGCTGCTCTTCCACATGATTCCAGCCATCACAGACTTCTTGCGCCGGTTGCCCGTTGGCGATCCCTTTGTGGACTCATTTGACGATCCATTAGTGGTTGGGTTTCATCAACTGTTCCTCGCTATCTTCGTTGTCGGGATGGTTATCCAAATACGCTGGCTCTATGCAAGCAGCGCCGACAGCGCCGTATCGGATTAAGCTACTTACTGCCTTATCCTGTTACCTCCTTATTCGAATAACCGCGCATAGTGGTCGCAGCCTGCGAGGCTGGACACTATACTCGGGTAGATAATGATGCGCTCGACATCACTAATCAGCGATTTTGGATGATGAAGGTAAAACAATAATGAATTTCCAAACCCTGCCTGAGTTCCTCGACCACTGGGCTGATACCCAGGGCGATAAAATTTGGATGCGCGATCTTCGTGAAGAGAGCAGTATCGATTACAGCTGGGCCGAAGCCCGACGGCAAGTGAAAGCGGTTGCCGCAGCGCTGGAGGATCGATTTGGCCACGGCAAGAATATGATCATGCTGTCCCGCAATCGACCACATTGGTTCATGGCCGATTTGGCGGTCATTTGCTCGGGCAACGTTACTGTGAGCATGTTCACCACGCTCCCCCCAGCCACTGCGGAGTACATTGCCGAATTTACTGAGGCACGCGTGATCTTCGTGGGCGAAAGTCCGAACTGGGAAGCGGTACGTCCCGTGCTTCCAGCGAACATCACGATTGTCGCCTTGCCAGGTGTAGAGATTGAAGGCGAGCACTTAACCTGGGATCAATTACTCGCTGAGGGTGCCGATAGGGACATTACGTACCAATGCGCCGCTCGCGACATGATGTCGTTAGTGTTTACTTCGGGTACGACAGGGCTGCCCAAGGGCGTGATTCAGACGCATGAGAGTAATCTCGTTCCTATCCGGCGTTTTATCGATGCATTCGGCCTGCGCGACCAGCCGCGTTACTTCTCCTATCTGCCACTTTCGCACATTGCGGAACGACAAATCGTCGAGTATTCATCGCTTTTTTGCTGCGGCGAGGTGAACTTTAATGAGTCCTTGGAGCACGTTTTGCGCGATCTCCAGCGGACTCGTCCGCATATGTTCTTTGGTCCACCAAGAATTTGGGAGCAGTTTCAGCAGGCAGTGGTTGGAAAGTTTGGTGGCCAGGACGCGCTCGATAGCGCTTTAGCACGCGACGCCGCGGGCACTGGGAAACTGGTGCTCGATACCATTGGGCTTGGAGAAGTGGAGTTCTGCCTTGCAGCGGCAGCGCCTATACCGCCGCCTTTAATTCAATGGTGGGATTCTTTGGGGCTTCAGTTAATGGATGGCTTTGGGCAGACCGAGGCTATGGGGCTCATCGCCAGTAGTCACGATAATCGGCGAATAGGCTCCGTTGGAAAGCCCGTGGGTGAAGTTGAATACAAAATTACCGAGGAAGGCGAGTTGGCGGTGCGCGCGAATGGTTGCACTCCCGGGTACTACAAGCAGCCGGAAAAGACGGCTGAATTAATTCGCGATGGGTGGTTGCATACCGGTGACAAGGCCAGGGTAGATGAAGACGGTTTTATATACATTACCGGCCGAGTGAAGGATTACTTTAAAACCATTCAGGGCAAGTTTGTTGCTCCACCACCTATTGAAGGTATGTTTGCGAATAATAGGTTTATTGAGCAGCAATGTCTGCTCGGTCGCGGATTTTCTAAGACAGTGATGACCGCGGTTCTCACTGAGGCTGCAAAAAGTGAAAGTACGGAGACGGTGGATGCGGCTATCAGGGACACTGTGGCAGCGATCAATGAGGAGATCGAAGCTCATGCACGTATCGGTGCCGTGATCATTAGTTCAGATCTCTGGAGTATTGAGAATGAGGTACTTACGCCGACGCTAAAAATTCGCCGAGACAAGGTCGAGGAGCTATTCGGCGAACTCGGGGAACGTCTCGCCCGCCAGTCGGCCGAGGAACGGACAATACTGGTTCATTGGGTCTGAGTTAAGTATTGCTCGGTGGAAAGATTATCGGCTCTGAAGCAGCTGCCGAATCAGGCTGCCATGGTGGGTATTTTTGCATTACCCGCTGAAAGAGCTCGCACGAGAGCCATTGATTAAGCCATGCGCGGGTACGCCTATAGTCGCTCGACTCCCACCACCGCGGATCTACCCCCGCGAATTGTCGAATGAAAGGAAAAATCGCCACATCTTCGATGCTGGCTGTCTCCCCTCCCAAGTAACCACTGACGTTTAGACGACTCTCAAGCTCCTGAACAAAGTGCTCTGCGCGTTCTCTGTACCACTCGAACGGGTGCTCAGGGTGTCGGTCCGCGTATTTGTACTTATCTAGCCAAGCTTTGAAGTCTTTGTCACAGGCGTCAATTCTAAACGGGCTTTCGCTATTGCCTGTAAGCCATCGATGGGGGTCGTGCTGAGCTAGCGCCCAGTGCATGATCTCGATACTTTCTTCGATGACCTGCCCAGAACTGCACAGTAGAACGGGAACAGTGCCCTTTGGTGAAATATCGAGCATGGCGCTCGGCTTATTCCTGAGTACTACTTCCCGTAGTTCCACCGCATTGCCTGCAGCAGCAATCGCCATCCGAGCGCGAATCGCATAAGGGCAGCGGCGAAATGAGTAAAGAATAGGGCGTGTATCCACGGGCATCCGAAAGGTTGTAAGTCCAGTGACATGTGCACGATAGAGACAAGTCTCAATGCCTTTATCGTGCGCTATGACCGAGCTATGACTGGTTTGTGCAAAGTCGGTAAATAGCTATCCTCGTTATTCCTTCGGCTCTTCGAGAAGCTCACCAAAGAAAATAGTGTTGATTAATAGCTTCTGAGTGCCCCACCAAAATGCTCTAAAGGTAGCGCTATCGAGCGTTAGCACTATGGCACCATCCCCTTTGGAATCAACAATCATGCCCGCCGAATTAGCAGCGAGCGCTTGATTTTCAGTTGACATGTAGCCAGACAACAAGGGTGCTGCACTGTAAAGAATTGGGGTCGAATAGGGGTTCTCTGAGCGCGCCATGAACGTAGCGTTACGTCGAAATACCGGCAGTGACTCATGGGTATAGCCATAACCTAAAGGGTGCGTGGTATCAATGAGACCCTCTAAGATGGCGCCTCTAACCAAGCGAAATGCGGCCGTATCATCCGCTTGAGCAAAGGGCGCTCTGGCAGGCAGCAGCGCTTCGATCTCATCCGTGGCGATATTGTCATCGCCGAGCTTCTCTTTGAGTTGAGCGCGCGCAGTATCACGATCAGTCTTGCGCCAGAGCATATCGGTAAGACCCTTTGACTGTAGCCATGTCAGAGTGGTGTCTCCTTGAGCCCAGAGAATGCCACCTCCTTTAACGAATACATCGATTTTCTCAACCACGCTATCAGGTAGTGCCCTCAAAGGATTTGTTAGGATGATGTGCGTGTAATCACCTAGGTCTACCCTTGCTAAGCGAGTACTGTCCACCATGGTAAGCGGCATTTGCAGTCGCCGATCAAGTAGATGCCATATTTCGCCGGTTTGATAGGGGGACGTGTCGGCACCAGTGACCATTAACACTTTAGGTAGTCTTAAAACATGAAAATCTCGACTGCCTAGGTCAATACCGCGGGACGTGTGACTACTTGCAACTGGATAAATTGGCGCGCCGGAAAGCGCCGCCGATTGCAGGAGTGTTAGTGCGTCAGCCGGGATCGCCTCACCAATGTTTGGCGCTACGAATAAAGTGCCATAACTGAAATCCACGGCACCTTGGTTCAGGGTATTGGCTGTAAAGGGTTGTTGAGCAACACGTACGTTAGCGTCGGCCTCGAGAAGCTTATAAAGCAGTGCAGGCGTTTGAGAGTCACGCCAATCGATTAAATAACCGATGGGCGAACTAGCAAGCTGTGAACTACTTATCAAAAAACCATCAGGTAGGGACGCGGTCTTCGCGTTACGCACTGCTTCGCGAGTGTGCGTCATGTTGAAAGCCCATGGCATGGTCCAGGTAGAAACGTCATAAAAGACATTTTCCTCGAACTCGAGCTGGTGATTCCAAAGTGTCAGCAAATACGTCGATTGAGCCTGATCTAAGGGAATGGCCAGTGTCTGCCCGGCCTTATAGAGCTGCCCTTCTGCTGTGATATCGTTACTGAGCACCTCGACCACGATGTCATGACCACGAAGCACCCGAACAAACTCACGAAGCCGCGTGGGATCACCTTGTGCTGCTGCGAGGAAGTAGCCACTGCCGTGCTTGCGCTGGTTCTCTACATAAAAATTCCGCTGATAATTGAGTAGTTCGCTCTTTAGACTGGCTGTGGCTTCAAGCGAGGACAGTGATGCACGGAACTGGTTGGCAATACTGTTTGGAAATGTCAGTAGACCATTGATTCCCCTTTGTTGCGCGCCTCGAGACGAGGGTTGCTCAAAGAGAATGCCGACACAGCCAAACAGGTCGGGGTAAGTCGATCCTTTACCCATGAAGAAGTCGTCATAGCCTTCTTCTGTGAAGTATAGAATGCCGTCTTTATCGAAGGTCTTGGCGTGGAACTCACCGATTTTTGCCGTCAGCTCCTGATTGATCGCGGGTGTTAATGGATTCGTGCGCTCTGGCTTACCTGGCATGAAGAAGAAGTTACTGTTATTGCCTTGCTCGTGGAAATCGAGTTGGACGTTTGGCTTCCATTCGTGGAACAACGCTAATCGACCGCGGCTTTCAGGGTGCTGGTGAGGTAGCCAATCGCGGTTGAGATCGAACCAATAATAGTTAGTTCGTCCATTGGGCACCGCTTCTCGGTGTTCGCGATCATTAGCATCGGGACTCGGATTAAGTCCTCGGAGGCTATTGCTCCAATGCGCGAACCGATCGAGTCCATCGGGATTGAGCATAGGATTAAAAATGATGACAACGTCATCGAGCTGCGCTTCGAGTGCGGCATCTTTTGCCGCAGTGAGATAGTACGCGACAAGTGGCGTTGAATTGGCGCCGCTGGGCTCGTTGCCGTGGACGCTGTACATCATGTGCATCACGGCAGGTTGTTCTTCGAGAGAAATTTTGGCCTTCGGATCGATAATGGCCTGTCGGCTTGCTTTGATCGCCTCGAGTTTCTCGATGTTCTTAGGGGATGAAATGGCATAGCTGATCAAGTCGCGGCCACCATAGCTTGTGGCGTGGGCACCGAGTGCAACCATACGCGGTGAAGCCTCGGCTAGAGTGTCCAAGTAGCTAATAATTTCATGGTGATACCAATGCCGCTCGCCGACCTTTAAGCGCACCGTCTCTTCGGGTGTCGGTATATTGCTGTCGAGTTCGGGTACCCGGTCAAGTACGTCTCCGAGAGTAAGCGCCTCTGCATTTGCGCTGACGGGAGTCACTAAAAGGGAAAGATTCAGGGTGCCGAGCAGTAGCATCAAGGCTTTCATAAAAAAACTCCAAGAAAACGGTATTCGTCATCATAGCGATATTGCGCCATGGAAACTCCATAGAATAGCAGGCCTCGCGATGTTCATTGGCTATTTTAACCCGCGTGGTCAATAGACCTGGTAATAAGTGGCCCTTATGATGTCAGTCACTTGTCCGTGGTGGCACGCCTAGTGTGCGATCGTCTTGATACAGCCTTGGAGTCATGTTGTGCAGCAA
>CAJQLP010000089.1 GCA_905479205.1 uncultured Luminiphilus sp. | reverse complement strand
CTGATCGTTATCAGCAATTTGAATCACCACACCGACCTCTTCAGAAAAGAGCGCTGCAATCGCCTCGGCACCATCACAGCTGAGATCGATATTAAGACCACAGCGTGCCGCAAAAGCCATCTCTAACAGCGACACCAACAAGCCGCCATCGGAGCGATCGTGATACGCCAACAGTAAATTTTGTGACCGACAGGCGGTAATGAATTCAAACAGTGCTTTGAGGTCGGTGGCATTAACGTCGGGGACTTCGCTACCGACTTTGCCCCAGCATTGCGCGAGAACTGACCCACCTAGCCGATTATGTCCACGGCCAAGATCAATAAGCATTAACTGAGTTTCTTCATCGCGCTTTAATTCAGGCGTCAGCGTTTCGCGAACATCGCCGACCGGCGCAAAGGCGGAGACCACCAGTGAGACCGGTGCAGTAACGACTTTCTCTTCACCATCATCTTGCCACGCAGTGCGCATAGACATCGAGTCTTTACCAACGGGCACCGTGATGCCGAGAGCGGGACAAAACTCCATACCCACTGTGCGAACAGTATCGTAGAGCACCGCATCGTTGTCGTCATGCCCCGCGGCACACATCCAGTTAGCAGACAAGCGAATATCAGACAGTGCGGCTACGGGTGCAGCTAAAATATTAGTCACGGCTTCAGCAATCGCAATGCGTGCAGATGCCGGGCCATCGAGCACCGCAAGAGGAGTTCGCTCCCCCATGCTCATGGCCTCGCCCAAATGAGAATCGAGGGATACGGTAGTCACGGCGCAATCTGCAACCGGCACCTGCCAAGGCCCCACCATTTGATCCCGCGCAACCATGCCTGTCACTGAACGATCACCAATGGTGATCAAAAAGCTCTTGCTTCCGACAGCTGGGAACGTCAGGACTCGCTCCACACAATCACTAATGGGTAAATCGGATGAAAAGTCGTCTATCGGTGGCAGCGCACGAGTTGCCGTACGATGCATTTTTGGTGCTTTGCCAAACAATAATGACATGGGCACATCAACCGGCTTATTGTCGAATTGACTGTCTAAGAGGGATAAGTGCTGCTCCTCTGTGGCCTCGCCAACCACCGCATAAGGACAACGCTCACGTCGACAAATAGCGACAAAAACATCTAAATCTTCAGGCTCGACGGCCATCACATAACGCTCTTGCGATTCGTTACACCAAATCTCAAGCGGGCTCATACCAGGCTCGTCGCTAAGAATACTGCGCAACGCGAATCGACCACCTCGCCCTCCGTCTTTCACAAGTTCTGGCAGTGCATTGCTCAACCCGCCTGCACCAACGTCATGAATAAACGCAATAGGATTGTCAGATCCCAGAGCCCAGCAACGATCGATAACCTCTTGGCAGCGGCGTTCAATCTCCGGATTCTGGCGTTGCACGGAAGCAAAATCTAAGTCCTCGGCGCTGTCTCCGCTAGCCATTGATGATGCGGCACCTCCGCCGAGACCGATGAGCATTGCGGGGCCACCCAGGACAATCAGCTTTGCTCCAGGTCTGAACTCACCCTTTTCTACATGCTCTTCTCGAATGTTGCCGTAGCCACCAGCAATCATTATCGGCTTGTGGTATCCCCGGACTCCTCCCGTCGTGTACTGCTCATAACTACGGAAATAACCCGCAAGATTAGGCCGCCCAAACTCATTGTTAAAAGCAGCTGCACCAATAGGGCCATCAATCATAATTTGTAGGGGTGAAACGATGCGGTCAGGCTTGCCATGATCGATCAACCACGGTTGATCAACACCTGGAATGGTTAGGTGAGATACCGAGAAGCCAACTAATCCTGCTTTTGGCCTCGAGCCTCGCCCTACAGCACCCTCATCCCGAATTTCTCCACCGGATCCTGTGCCTGCACCTGCGAACGGTGCTATCGCTGTTGGATGATTGTGGGTTTCAACCTTCATCAACAAGTGAATAGGCTCTTGATGGTACCGATACTCGGCGCTCGTGGGTTCAGGATAGAGACGACCCGCCGTGTGACTCGCCACTACCGCAGCATTATCTGAATAGGCCGACAGCACACCCTCACCACCTTGCGCATAAGTATTTCGAATCATGCCAAACAGCGAATGCTCACAATCTGCGCCGTCCAACGTCCAGCTGGCATTAAAAATCTTATGGCGACAGTGCTCAGAATTCGCCTGCGCAAACATCATCAACTCGACATCGGAGGGATCTCGACCCAACTGAGTAAAGGCATCGACGAGGTAATCGATTTCATCATCCGCCAGAGCGAGCCCCAACTTCGTGTTCGCATCGGCCAACGCATTGCGCCCACCCGCCAAAACTCCAACGGTACTGAAACTGTCCGCTTGCCGATGGGCGAACAATGCTTCGAGTTGGTCATTGTGGCCCAGGACAGACTCAACCATTCGATCGTGAAGAAGCTTATCAACGGCTGCCAATTGCTCAGATGACAAACCTGACAGACCCCCGATCACGTAACGTACACCACGCTCAATGCGCGTCACAGACGAGAAGCCACAATTGTGGGCAATGTCAGTGGCCTTCGATGCCCAGGGCGAAATCGTTCCCAAGCGCGGAACGACAATACGCGAAGCTTCACTGCTTAGGGATTCTTGGACAATCTGGGCAGTACCCGGCGCCAGGAGACGACCCAAGCGGTCTAAATCAACGTCGGGAGCTGCCTCAACCGCGTAAAAGTAATTAGCGCCAGTCAGTACAAGAGTTTCACTGACACCGGTCAGCTGTCTTTGCAGTGTTAAAAAACGAGGTGAACTGAGGGCTGCGTGTCCTGGTAGAAGAAACATGTATAAAGTCCCGGAATTGGAACCGGTAGTATACCTGCCAGAACGCCGAGGCTACAGCGGTGCAAGCCACAGAAAAGCCGGTAAACTGTGTAAATGTTAAAACGTCTGACAAAAAATATAGCTGCCTTCGCCTTCTGCGCCGTCCTCATAGGCTGCAGCCAGGAAATGGCGTTTGATCAGCTGTCGCCTGGGGATGAATTGATCGTTGTAACTCGCAATAGCCCGACCACCTATTTCTTCGACGGTGACGAGGCCACGGGATTCGAGTACGAGTTGGTCAAGCAGTATGCTGAGACACGCGACCTGTCACTCAGAGTAAAAGTTGCCTTCACACTCGAAGAGCTAATCGGCATGCTAGGAGATGGTGAAGGCCATATCGCTGCTGCAGGACTGACATTAACATCAGAGCGCGACAGTCAATTCCTCGCAACAAATAGTTACCTCACGCAGCAACCGTTGGTAGTTTATAAAAGCGGCATGTTGCGACCTCGTACGCTTGCGAATCTGCAGAACAGAGATATCGTCGCCCTCGCCGGAAGCAGTCATGTAGAACTGCTCACAGAGATAAAAACGGAGTTTCCTGATTTAAGATGGCGTGAAATTCGAGCCGCAGATACACTCGAATTAATGCAACAAGTTACCGAAGAAAAAGCTGAGTTAGCCATCATCGATTCCGTCGAGTTTCGTATTCAGCAGCGCCTCTTTCCACGTCTAGTGACCGCAATGGAGTTAGATGGCGAAGATGGCATCGTTTGGTACCTGCCTGACAAACCCGGCGCGAGAACCCTCCTGGAGGACATTAATGGATTTCTGGCGCAGGCGATGGAAAATGGCACTCTTGAGGCGCTTAAAGAAAGGCACTTCGGCAGCATTGAATTTGCATCTCGGATTAGCTCATTCACATTCCAACGCAAGGTGCGATCAGAACTACCACAGTGGCAAGCACTTATTGAGGAGGTAGCGAGCGAGTATCAGCTTGACTGGCGATTATTGGCTGCCGTTTCCTACCAAGAATCACATTGGAACCCAAAGGCCAAGTCTCCAACTGGGGTTCGAGGCATGATGATGATTACCCAAAACACCGCTAAAGATCTCGGTGTAAAGAACCGTCTAGATGCCCGTGAAAGCCTGCGAGGAGGCGCCCGGTTCTTAAAAAATCTGATGCGGCGCTTACCCATCGATATCGACGAACCTCATCGCACGTGGATGGCATTAGCTGCCTATAATATTGGCATGGGCCACCTAGAGGATGCACGCGTGCTGGCTGAGCGGGCAGGCCTCGATCC
>CAJQLP010000088.1 GCA_905479205.1 uncultured Luminiphilus sp. | reverse complement strand
CTAAAAGCAAAAGACGCCGACATCTACTGCTTAATACTGCTCGGCCTGTACCAGCTTGATTGTATGCGCGTGCCACCCCACGCGGTCGTATCAGAGACGGTTAACGGCGTTAAGGATCTCCGCAAGGTTTGGGCTCGAGGTCTTGTTAATGGGCTTCTTCGCAGCTATCAGCGTGACCAAGACGCTGTTAATGGCGCATTATCTGACGCAGCGCGCGCCGCCCTGCCCGATTGGTGGTGGCGAGAAATTGGCAAGCAATGGCCCGATGACCGCAACGACATTGCAACCGCATACCGAAGTCATCCGTCTTTTACGCTGCGCATCAACTCTCTTCGAGAGCAACAAGCTAGTTATTTACAGCGCCTCGAAGCCGCTGACATTGCCTTTAGTACGCTCGAATCCCACGACCACGCGGTCACAATCACCACGCCCATTAATGTTGTCGATGTGCCCGGCTTTAACGAAGGGATCGTCAGCGTTCAGGACGCTTCAGCGCAACTCGCCGCGCCATTATTAGATCTGCAACCTGGAGAGCATGTGCTCGATGCCTGCTCAGCACCCGGCGGCAAAGCATGCCACATGGCAGAGCTACAACCCGACGCTCGTATTATTGCGGCAGACAGTAGCCTAGAGCGACTCACACGCGTTCAGGAGAACAGTGATCGTTTAGGGTTAACCCTCGATTTACAACAAGTCGACGCTACGGTCGCATTAGAAAATTTCGGAGCCAACGCTTTCGACGCCATATTGGCGGATGTCCCCTGCTCAGCGAGTGGTGTTGTACGCAGAAATCCAGACATTAAAGTATTACGCACCCCCGACGATATTCATCGGTTCGCCGAACAACAGAAGGATATCGTTACCGGCCTGTGGCCAACGCTAAAGCCCGGCGGGCGATTACTCTACGTGACCTGCTCAATTTTCGAGGAGGAAAACGACGACGTTGTTGAGCACTGCTTGGCGCATCTACCCGACGCCACATTAGTGGCTATTTCGACACCCGACGGTAGGTCGACTCGCATGGGGAGCCAGCAGCTACCTTCTTTAACATCAGATGGGCTGTTTTTTGCACTTATTCGTCGCTCAACGTGAATAATGTGGCTGTCTAACAACAGCTGAGGGGTTACTAAGTCCCAGCGCATTGTTTAAGGTGACGGGGCTCACTTAAGAGAGAGTGATAAACCGGTGAAAATTATTATTCTAGGCGCGGGCCAAGTGGGTGGCACGCTAGCGGAGCATCTCGCTGACGAACAGAACGACATTACCGTCGTCGATAGTCAATCGAGCACTCTACGGGCACTCCAAGAACGCTTGGATATTCGCACTGTTCATGGGGACGCAGGCCATCCCACCACATTGCTTAACGCCGGCGCCGAAGACGCAGATATGCTTATCGCTGTGACTAACAGCGATGAGATCAATATGCTCGCGTGCTCTGTGGCGTTCACGCTTTATCGAACACCCACAAAAATCTCCCGTATTCGATCAACCGACTACCTCGAGAAGTCCAAAGAGTTGTTTGAGTCGGGCGCAATTCCCGTGGACGTCATTATTGGCCCTGAGCAATTGGTTACCAATAATATCGAACAGCTAATTGCGAACCCAGGATCTCTGCAAGTTCTGGATTTCGCCGAGGGTCGAATTCGCTTGGTCGCCGTTCGAGCCATTTCAGGCGGTCCTATTGTGGGGCGTCAGCTGCAAGAAATACGCGAACACATGCCCAAAATAGACACTCGGGTTGCGGCAATTTTTAGAGATAATCAAGCCATTATCCCAGAGGGCGATACCGTCGTTGAACCTGATGACGAAGTGTTCTTCATTGCTGCTCGAGAAAATATTCGGGCGGTAACCTCAGAGCTTCGTACGATTGACGAGCCCTATCGGCGCGTGATGATTGCCGGCGGAGGTAACATTGGAGCCACACTGGCAGCGAAACTAGAACGGCAATACCAAGTTAAAGTCTTAGAGCTGTCCTACGAGCGTTGCCGAACACTCTCGGAAATGCTGGAGGAAACCATTGTTCTCAATGGGAGCGCCAATGAACCCGCGCTCTTATTGCAAGAGAATATCGAGAACACCGACGTATTCTGCGCACTCACCAATAACGACGAATCAAACATTATGATGTCGATGCTTGCGAAACGTCTGGGTGCAAAAAAAGTGATTACGTTAATCACCAACTCCGCCTACGCCGATTTGGTCGGCCAAGAAATCGACATTGCCATCTCACCGCAACAAATCACTATTGGCAGCCTGCTAACCCACGTCAGACGAGGGGACATCTCTAATGTTCACTCGCTCCGCCGCGGCGCAGCCGAAGCTATTGAGCTGACCGCAGTTGGCGACTCACGGTCCTCAAACATTGTCGGCCGCAGGCTCGATGAGCTCAACCTGCCCGAGGGCGTTAGTGTTGGTGCAATCTTGCGTGGACAAGAGGTGATTATTGCCCACAGCCACGTAGTCGTGGAAAGCCAAGACCACGTCATCTTATTTCTCACTGATAGAAATCGGATTGCTGATGTTGAACGCTTATTCGCCGTTGGTTTTGGGTTCTTCTGATGCATATTAAAGTTTCTCTGCGCATCATCGGCGTCCTTCTGATGTTGTTCAGTGTCGCCATGCTTCCCCCCCTGCTCACGGGTTTACTCGCAGGGGATCGGTCTGGCGATGCCTTCGCTATCGCATTTGGCACTAATATTCTTGCGGGCTTGGCTCTTTGGCTGCCCACCCGAGGCGCCCGGACAGATTTACGGATTAGAGACGGATTTTTGGTCACGGCTCTTTTTTGGATTGTTCTCGGTATCTTTGGCGCGGTTCCTTTCATTGCAGCGAAAGAGTTGAACATGTCAGTTGCCGACGCAATTTTTGAGTCGATTTCAGGACTGACGACAACCGGCGCAACCGTGATTGTAGGGCTAGATAACCTGCCCAAATCTTTGCTGCTCTATAGG
>CAJQLP010000087.1 GCA_905479205.1 uncultured Luminiphilus sp. | reverse complement strand
CCGCTGTACCACCAAATACTTCCGCGCAAACACGGGTCAACGCCGCTGTCAGCGTCGTCTTACCGTGGTCTACGTGCCCAATCGTTCCCACGTTGACGTGGGGCTTCGAACGCTCAAATGATTCCTTCGACATGTCGACCTTTTCTCCTGAATCAATTCAGGGCGCGCTAACTGACGCCTGTTTTTCTGTTTTTTTCATGCAGACAACAACTGCTGACTGCGACTAATACCAGCACCGCCATGGCGCTGAAACTGGAGCTCATAACCGGATTTGAACCGGTGACCTCTTCCTTACCAAGGAAGTGCTCTACCGACTGAGCTATATGAGCCAAATCTGCCCAACCGTTAATGGAGCGGGTGGCGGGGATCGAACCCGCATCATCAGCTTGGAAGGCTGAGGTTCTACCATTGAACTACACCCGCAAGAACAACCTTCGGGATCCCACAACACAACGGCGTACCGACATGGACTCACCGTGCCTGTACTAATCCATTACTAACCCTCGGATAAATTGTTAGCTTCCGATGGCCTTAACCTATGGTGGAGGGAGGTGGATTCGAACCACCGAAGCTTTCGCGTCAGATTTACAGTCTGATCCCTTTGGCCACTCGGGAACCCCTCCAAGAGGGCGCATATTCTCTTGACGTCAACCCTTGATGTCAACTGCTTTTAACAGTTAATTTTTTACCTTGGCTGGGCGAGACGCGCTTAGCGCATACTCGGCGGCGGGTCTAATCGACGCAAGCCGCTGTTTTACAGGCGTAAGCCGCCATCGACCTCGAAAACCCGCCCAGAAATATAGTCGTTTTCAAAGATAGTAATCGCCATCTGAGCAATTTCATCGGGCTGACCTAGGCGCTTGAGAGGAATACCCGCCGCCATTTTCTCGAGGGCCTCAGGCTTCATACCCATAACCATTTCAGTCGCGATAAAACCTGGGGCGATAGCGCCTGCTCTTATTCCATAGCGAGCGAGCTCCTTGGCCCACGTTACCGCCATCGCCGCGACGCCAGATTTTGCAGCTGAGTAGTTGGTTTGGCCAAAATTTCCCGCCTTAGAGATACTCGAAATGTTGACGATAACGCCCTCGGACCCCGACTCAATCATTCGAGCTGCGGCCTCACGGCCACATAAGAAAACGCCTGTAAGGTTGACGTCAATGACCATTTGCCATTGCGCGAGAGCCATTTTGTCGACCACTTTCCCGTCTTTAACTTTGAGCATTAAACCATCGCGAGTGATGCCCGCATTGTTGATCAGCCCGTTGAGCTGACCGAAGGTATCGATAATGGCCGAGAAAGTTTGCGTAACACTCTCTTCATCTGCGACGTTGGTAGTAAAAGTGGCAACGCTGGCACCTGCCTCGGTGAGTTCAGCCTTGGCACGTTCGAGAACGTCATTATTGATGTCAATAAGGGCAAGCTTCGCGCCGCGAGCAGCAAAAGCGCGGGCCATGGATAAACCTAGCCCTTGCGCGCCACCAGTAATAGCGACAACTTTTTCGTTTAAATCCATGATGAACTCCGAAAAATTGGAGCTGGCGAGAGGAATCGAACCCCCGACCGGCTGATTACAAATCAGCTGCTCTACCTACTGAGCTACGCCAGCTTCGCGCGGTGCTCCAAGAATGGGGCTACCGGAAAGGTTGCGAATAATGTCGATATCTTGCGCCGAGGTCAAGCCTCTAATGCGACTAATGCGCGAATTACTAATCCTTCAAGGACCAAGTTAGGGCGAAACTCACCACTCAAACCTAAATTCATCAAGGCGTCGGCTCCGCCTCCGGCTAGGACAAGCTCATGCACGGGGTGATTCGACATAGCAAGTCGCACTGCACCCACTGCCGCGAGCCATACGCCACTGGTAACACACTGTGCAGTCGATTGCCCCGGGGCAAGCGATTGATGGGCCCCATCGGAAAATCGCACACGCTGTGTATCTCGCGTCAATGCACGCTCCATGAGCTGCACTCCCGGCAAAATATAGCCGCCTTCGTGGCGGCCATCGGCCGCCACGACATCGATCGTCAGAGCAGTACCCACATCAACCACTAGCAACGCACTTTCCCTTTGGTAACGAGCCGCGAGCATCGCAAGCCAGCGGTCGACGCCCATTGTTTCCGCCACCGCATAGCTATTAACGAGACCGAGCTCGACCGCCGCTGCCGGCTCAGCAACAACGTGCTGCCACCCTTCGCGCTGCAGAGCTTCGATTAACTCCCGATCAAATGCCGATCCAGCCACACTCGACATCCATACAGACAATAGGTCCACCGCATTACGGCGAAGATCATCGAGCAATGCTTGCGCCGTGCGCTCGCAACGATATACAGAATCAAGCGATACCGGCTTAGTAACGTCAGCCACAGCCCATTTGATGCTACTGTTTCCAACATCAATCACCAAACAGTGAATCGTCATCTACGTTGCCTTCCTTTGCGGCCTCAAGCTTGCATCGCCGCCATTAATAGCGCGTACCACGCCTTTATCATCAAGTAATAGTGCACCCGTATCACTGACCCCAAGAGCAATTCCGTGTCCGCCTGCAGTACCACTCACGGCGACAAACTGTCCTTTAAAAAAATCCCGTTGCTGCCATCTTTCGCGCCAAGCAGAAAAGCCCGTCGCAGGATAATCGCGCAATACAGCGACGAGTGCCTCGAGCATAGTTGCAGCCACGTCATTGCGCGTAAAACTGCCCTTAACAACCGAATCAATAGAACTCCAGGCCTGGTCAATCTGCTCTGCGGCGCCAGAAGGCATTTGCAGATTAAGGCCCACGCCGACGACCACAGTACAGGCATTGGCTAGGTCACCGGTGACGTCAATCAACACACCACCGCACTTGGCGCCGTTTACATAGAGATCGTTGGGCCATTTAAGCTCTAATTCTGCACCAAAGCGATGCTCAAGGGCATCGGCTATGGCTGCGCCCACGGCCAAACTCAATCCCTGCAGAGCCTCGACACCGATTGCATATTGCCAGCCAATCGATAAATACACGTTTCGAGCAACAGGACTCACCCAACGACGTCCTAAACGTCCACGACCCGCCGTTTGACACTCAGCTAGCACCGCTGTGCGATGAATCGATGTCTCCTGCGCACGCTGCAGGAGCTCATCGTTTGTCGACGGCGTCTCCACAACGACCTCAAGCGCCACTTCCGTACTTCCAGAGATGAGCTGCGGCTGCAACCATTCAACAGGTTCCGATAAAAACAAAACGCCGTCACTTTCGACAATAGTGAACCCATCACTTCGAAGCGCCAATAGCCAGTCTTCAAGCTCAACAAGCGTTGTCTCCAGCGCCGTCGCGAGAGCATCGCGGGACCGAGCGGGCGGCTGATCGATTAACTTGAGCAAATGGGACGCTGACATATGGCGCAGTGTAATGCAAAATCAGAGCCTAGAGACTAATCCACTCACCCATACAAGCCTCAAGGATTGAGACTTGGAGTATGACCCATGCCAGCCGAGCCCGTGGAGAATCTAAAACACGACTACTTTTTCATTGGACAAGTAGCCAGATTGCTGTCGATGCTCTTAGCGCTCGTAGCAGGAGGCCTTCACGTTGCGACGCTCTGGCAACACCCTCTCTCTCTGGACGTCATTCTAGACGTGGGCAGAGGCATTACATTATTACTTCTAGCAATGGGTCTGATGGGTACCGCGCGGCTTAGCCTTATTTTGGCAATATTATTCTGTTCCACGTCACTACTGAATATTGGAACCCCCACTGATCTCTCTCGCCTGGTATCCATCATCGAAGTTGCGCTAATCATTTTAGCAACGGTCGCGCTGCTCCTTCCAATCGCCCAAAGACGGGATACGCCGTGATCATCGTAGAACCTTTTATTATTCTCGTAGCCTTGCTGTGCGGCATGGCCAGTCGGGCAATAGGTTTTCCCGCGCTGATCGGCTATCTCACGGCAGGCTTTGTGCTGCACGAATTCAATATGGACAGCGGGCCACTGCTCGAAACTCTAGCTGAGCTCGGCATCACTCTATTACTATTTACCATTGGCTTAAAACTGGAACCCAAAAAACTGTTAGAGACAAAGGTTTGGGGGACGACGCTTATACACATGGCGGTAACACAGCTGGCAGTCTTTCTGCTTCTAATAGGCCTCGCCACGGCCCTGCCCGCATTCGACCTTACGGTTACCGGCGCTGCGATTATTGCCTTCGGATTGACGTTTTCTAGTACCGTTTTTGTTATTCAAACCATGGAAGAGCGAGGCGAGGTGCAATCGAGCCACGCCATATTGGCAATTGGCATCCTTATTGTTCAAGACCTCGTCGCTGTCAGCTTTCTCGCTATTGCCGCCGGCAAAGTCCCGACTTGGTATGCACTCGGTATGCTCTTGATTATCCCCCTCCGGCCTCTCATTCTCCGATTGCTCACTGTTGCAGGCTACGGGGAGCTGCTCACCTTGCTAGGCCTAGCACTTGCGATAGGCTCAGCACAGTTATCTGAATCAGTGGGAATCAAAGGTGATTTAGGCGCGCTCATTGTAGGTGCCGTCCTCGCCGGACATCCAAAGTCCAAGGCAATGGGTAATAACCTTGTTCAACTGAAAGACCTCTTTTTAGTTGGGTTTTTCCTGTCAATTGGCCTGGGGGGATGGCCGTCGACGACACTGATCGTCATCGCCGTAGCTTTCGGCCTACTCGCAACCGTAAAGCCCCTACTTTATTTCCCTCTGATGACTCGGTTTCATGCAAGCCCAAGAACAGCCGTATTGGCATCTGGGGCCCTTGCCAACCACAGTGAGTTTGGCTTAATCGTCATCTCTGTTGCCGCTGCAGTGAACTGGGTGGACACAGAATGGAGCGCGGCGCTGTCCATTGCGGTAGCGGTGAGCTTTGTCGCTGCGGCACCGATAAACAAAGCCACCCACGAGATTTATCGAAAACATCGCGACAGGCTGCTCAGCTTCCAGTCCCCAAAACTGATCGATAGCTACGAACCTACGGACAATGTCAGCGTTGTTATCTTGGGTATGGGCCGCGTTGGAACGGGAGCCTATGAATCCCTAGCGCCCAAGTGGGGACGACGCGTTCTCGGTGTAGAGGCATTGGAGCGACGGGTCACGGAGCATCTCACTGAACAGAGACGTGTGGTCAATGCTGACGCATCAGATCCTGATTTTTGGTTCCGACTGAATCTTGATGATGTGCACCTCGTGATGCTCGCTCTTACTAATCACCCAGAAAACATGCTTGTCGCCGACTTATTACGCAGTATGGGTTACAAAGGCGAACTCGCTGCAGTAGTCCGCCACGAGGGCCATGCCGATGAAATGCGTGAGGCTGGTATCTCAGCATTTAATCTCTACGCCCAAGCCGGAACCGGCTTTGCTGCCCACGCAGCCGAGCTACTGTCTACTAGAGATCATCAAAGAACGAAATGACAGTGAGGCACTATCTTCAAATGTCTTCGCCACTCGGGCAGCTGATGCTTTACGCCTCTGACGAGGCCTTAACTGAAGTGCGCTGGTCTGAGTCCAAGACTGAGACTGAGGCTGACAAAAGCACAAACAATGCTCTTTTGATCGAAGCCGCAAAGCAGCTAAGCGCGTTTTTTTTGGGCACGCTGAAAGACTTTGATCTTCCTCTCGCCCCTAAAGGAACTGTTTTTCAACAGCGGGTCTGGGAGGCGCTTTCAATGCAGGAGTTTGGCACTTTCACCACCTATGGGGATTTGGCTAAACGTATTGGCAACCCAAAGGCCGCCCGCGCAGTTGGCGGCGCAGTTGGGGCCAACCCATTACCCATTATTATCCCCTGCCATCGCGTGCTTGGCGCCGGTGGCGCAATTGGCGGATTTAGTGGGGGATTAGCGAGAAAACTCACGCTGCTTGCGATCGAGGGAATTGGGGAATGAAAGTTAAGCGTTTATGTCTGGAACCATCTCGTCTTTCAATCGCGCTATGGCATCTTTCGTACGCAATTTTTCTTTCTTGAGACGCTGGATCAAAAGCTGATTTTGATAAGGCTGACCCTGCAATTCCATGATCTTTGCATCCAACGCCTGATGGCGCGACTGAAGGGTCATTAGGCGCATAGCGGGGGTCATCTCATCATTTGCTGCGCCCTCACCCATACTTGCTGTCATCCTAAATACCTCTTCTATCCGCTACGCAGACGTTAACCGTATGCCTGATTGCTGACAAGGCGCTTAATCTGGATACAGCATTTCCACCCACGCTAAACTACTATCCGCTCCCGCTACGAAACGGTTAACCAGCAACGTGTCACGGACGTTATACGCCATAGGCTCGCCTTTAGCATTCCACACAAATCCTCCCGCAGCAGTAACGATTGCGTCTCCCGCAGCAACATCCCATTCATAACAAGGAGAGGTCCGAGGATAAATATCAGCTTCGCCGTCCACGAGCTTACAAAACTTGATGGCGCTGCCGGCATTGACTCGCTGAGTACCCTCGCATAATTCATTGAGCTGACTCATAACTTTCGCCACTTTCTCTTCACTATGCCGCACACTAGCCAGAACACCGAGGGGCGATTGGTAGTCGAGTTGGCGCACGCGCAGCGGCGTACAGAGCTCCGGCGTGCAGCGCCAGGCACCTACGCCAGGCAAGCCGATGTACAGTTCATTGGTCACCGGAACCTGTATGAAACCTAGCACGGCTCGCTGCTCGTGTATCAAAGCAATATTGATCGTAAACGCGTCGGTACGGCTAATAAATTCTCGGGTCCCATCAAGCGGATCAACAAGCCAGCAATTCGACCATTGACCACGATCGGCTACAAAGGATTCTGGCGACTCCTCTGAAAGTACGGGTATGTCTGGGTTTAGCGCTAAAAGGCCAGCACAAAGAATATCGTGAGCAGCTCTGTCGGCTGCCGTAATCGGGCTGCTGTCAGCTTTCTGATCAACAAGGACACCTTCGACACTGTTATAATGTTGCAAAATCTGTTGGCTTGCAGTTGTTAATAAATCTGCCACTCGTCCAATGGTGCTCGCGGGCAACTGCAACGCAGCACACAATTGGGGAGGCAGTTGGGTATCGATTGGATAGCTATAAGTCATGCGGCAAGGATACCACTGACGTGACACTTAAAATTGAGTCAAATTGCCTTTCTGTTACTGCTGTTAACTGGCAAGCGATCGACACCGTGTTTCTCGATATGGACGGTACATTACTCGACCTACAATTCGACAACGAATTTTGGCTACGCACCATACCTAATGAATATGCGCGCAGACAGACAATCACAGTTGAGGCTGCAAAAGCGTATCTCGAGCCCATCTTTATTGGAGAGGCGGGCAAACTCAACTGGTACTGCCTAGATTTTTGGAGTCGAACGCTCGGCTTTAATGTAGTGAAGTTAAAAGAACAGGTCTCACACGGTATCAACTGGCGCCCAGAGGCACGCGAGTTCTTAGAACGCCTTAAAGCCAGCCACTGTGATGTGGTACTCATTACTAACGCCCATCCAGAAACCCTCCGAGTAAAGCTTGAGCGAGTTAACCTCACTCCGTGGTTTGACCAGGTCTATTCTTCTCACGAATTCGGTGAGCCCAAGGAATCACAGCTCTTTTGGGAAAGACTACAAAGCGCGCGCCCGTTTGCTCCAGACCGATCACTTTTTATCGATGACTCCGAGTCGGTGCTTGCATCAGCAGAGCACTTCGGAATTAAGCATTTAATTACACTCAGGCAGCCCGATAGCCAAGGACCCATACGGCTGGTTACTCAATACCCCGCGATACTGCATTTTGATGAGATTTATCACGGACTGGCTGACTCATGAGTAACACCCAAGCTCAAGAATTGCAGCGCCTTCGTGTCGATAAATGGCTCTGGGCAGCACGTTTTTTCAAAACACGCTCACTTGCCAAAACGGCCATCGAAGGTGGCAAGGTGCAACTTGACGGTCAGCGCGTTAAAGTTTCCAAAGAAATTAGCGTGGGCGACTGCCTGCTCATTCGCCAAGGGTGGGACGAGAAGGAAGTTGTCGTTGAACAGCTGAGTGACCGCAGAGGCGGTGCTCCAGCAGCACAAACGTTATATCGCGAGACCGAACGAAGCTTGGCGAAGCGGCAAAGAGAAATCGACGCGCGAAAAGCCGCCGGATCACTTGCGCGTCCAGCACAGAGACCGGACAAGCATGATCGACGGCGCCTTACGCGATTGCGCAGACATCTGGAGGACTAAGGCTCATAGGGCGATAGCGTGGCTCGATTACGGCCACTATTCTTGCTGCTGTAAAGCGCTTTATCGGCAGCTTCTATCATATCGGCAGCTTCGATATGTAATTGAGGCACGCACGACACCACGCCCTGGCTCACCGTTAAAATACTTGCAATCGGCGAAGTACGATGCTCAATCGCAGCATCAGCTAGCCGCTTTTGAATTACCTCTGCGATATTCATAACGTCGCGCTGCGTTGCCCCCGGCAAAATCAGCATAAACTCTTCACCACCCATTCGCACTGCCAATTCGCCCGCACGCGCGGTAACCGATAAAAGCACTTCAGCAACTTTCTGTAGCACGCTATCTCCTGCAGGATGGCCATAGGTGTCGTTGTAAAGCTTAAAATAGTCTACATCGAGCATTAGGATCCCTAGGGGAGTACCGGCCCGCGTTGCGCGGCTGATCTCTACATCAAACACTTGTTTAGCGCCCCGGCGGTTACGCAGGCCTGTCAATTCATCGATAATCGCGAGATCTGCAAGTTGCTTGCGTGCCTGTTCCAATTGCGCATTACGGTCACTCATTTTCATCGACAAGTTGGCGAGATCATCGGCCATCGCCGCCCGCTCTAAATTCACCACTACCAGCTGGCTCACGGACTTGCTCATCCAGCCACTCGCCAAACTCATTACCAACGATACTCCTGCCAATAATATAACCATGACAAGGTTGAAAGCACGCTCATCGTAGTGCCAGCCGAGCCATACTGCGATAGGCACATAGACGGAAAAAATCTGAGCTAAATAAACCCCAGGTACCACAGCAGACACGGCGAGTATCGCCATGTAGCAAACGATCACGATCAATAACGAGAGGTAAAAATATTGATCGCTAAGAAAAGTATTAAGCCAGAATATTGAAGCAACCCAAGAAAAGCCCAGAAGAACTCCGCCTACGATTAGCTCCCAATGAACCCGAGAAGGCCGCTCATTGCACCAGTCTCGGTGTAAGGATGAACCAAGGCGCAAAGAATAATTAAGCGCGAGCACAAACATGCCAGCAGCCCAAGAGAGTAGAACCGTTTTGTGAACTACTTGAAACCACAGCAATATTAAAACCGACACTATGCCTGTGGCCTGAATGCCCACCACCGCATATCGGCTATGTTCGAGCTGAAATTCCAACTTGCGGGAGAGAATTTTTAGCTCTGTAATATTTTGTTGATATAGCATAGGCTCACCTTACAGTAGACTGACGGCGTTGGTGTAAAAAAAGTATCGCTCTTTGTGCAATTTAATTCGAGACTCTGCCGGGAGTCTTTTTTGCGATACTGATCACACTTTTGAGGTAAGACCTTGGGGCTAAATGCAGCGCGCAAGCAGAATCTATGGCGAATCGGGGCTGCGATTCTTGTCATCATGCTGCCTCTTTTAGTAACACTGACCAAATACACCCACATAGAGGCCCAAAAGCGTGAGGCCATGAGCTGCGAACAGCTCGCGATAACGCTCGAAGCCCGCGATAACCAAAGTGTCATTAGCCCCCGCTCTGTCGTGCTAATGGGAGGGTCTCGAATATCAGACTGGCCAAGCATACCCAAGACACTCGCTAACCACCCCGTTTTAGTCCGCAGCTTACCTAATTTGCGACTCAGCTCAGTAGCTGAATGCTTTGATCGTGCCATCGCTCACTATCGACCATACGCCGTTCTGTTTTGGCTCGAGGATCGAGCGCTAGACGAGCCCATAGACGGTCTCGTCAGCGCGCTGGAAAAAATTCAAGAGCGAGCTGACTACTATGGCGTTGTGCCGACTTTCGCTGTTGTCTTACCAATCCCATCGCCTGCGCTCGCTGCCAAGCCGCAAGTTCAAACTCGCTTCTATCGCGAGCTAAGCGCCCGAATCGAGAGCAGCTCAAGCGTGCGAATCATCGACCTGTCACCCGTATTCGGTAAAGACTACAGGAATCCAGAACGGCATCTTTTCTGGCCCAACGGTATGCGTTTAAATGAAGAAGGCTACAGAAAAGTAGCAGCGAGTTTGGAGGCTTTTTTAGACAGCCTTTGATTCGATCCTTTGAGAGAGCTTTAAAAAGTAAAGAGAGGCTCACGCTTGACGTTTGTTTGCGATATGATTCTCCCATGGTGACACAATTTCCAACGAGCAACCCCTCGACGCCCCTTCTCGACAGCATCGATAAGGATCGACGCGTGTTGGCGTCACTGTCTGAAACTGACCTAGTATCACTCGCGGATGAAGTACGTCAGTTCTTGCTGTTTAGCGTCGCCAATACCGGCGGGCATTTTGGTGCGGGACTTGGGGTCGTAGAGCTCACCGTAGCTCTTCATCATGTTCTGAATACACCGCAGGACAGATTGGTATGGGATGTGGGCCATCAGACGTATCCGCATAAAATTCTCACTGGTCGCCGAGAAAAAATGGGCAGTATTCGCCAGCAGAGTGGACTATCTGGCTTCCCCAAGCGCAGTGAAAGTGAATTCGACACGTTCGGCGTTGGACATTCCTCGACAAGCATTTCTGCGGCAATGGGCATGGCAATCGCAGCTGAAAAGATGGGCTACGATCGCAAGGCAGTCGCGGTCATTGGCGATGGCGCGATAACGGGAGGCATGGCCTTTGAGGCGCTCGCTCACGCAGGCCATGTGCGGCCCAACTTATTAGTGATACTCAACGACAACCAAATGTCCATCGGTCACAACACGGGCGGGCTTGCGACCTACTTTGCTAAGATCTGGGCAAGTCCAACCTACATAGCTTTCAGAGAGGGCTCTAAACGTATTCTCGAGCACGTACGCACAGCTTGGGAAGTGGCCAAGAAAACCGAGGAGCAGTGGAAAAGTCTAGTGGCTCCCGGGATGCTTTTTGAAGAGCTCGGCTTTAACTATGTAGGACCCATTGACGGTCATGATTTACCGCAATTAGTCCATACGCTTAAAGCGATGGTTGACTTGAAAGGGCCACAGCTTCTCCACATACGCACGGTAAAAGGCAAAGGCTTCGCGCCAGCCGAAGCAGACCCCGTCGGCTTTCACGCCATTAATAAAATTGAGACAACAAGCACCGCTGCGAGTAATAGCCTTACTGAAAAGCCTGCCCCACCAAAGTACCAAGATGTATTCGGCCGCTGGCTCTGCGATGTGGCCTCTAAAGACCCCAAGTTAGTGGCCATTACACCCGCCATGTGTGAAGGCTCTGGCATGGTCAATTTCGCCCAACAGTTCCCTGACCGTTTTTATGACGTCGCTATCGCTGAGCAGCATGCGGTGACGTTTGCAGCAGGTTTAGCATGCGACGACATTAAGCCGGTCGTCGCTATTTATTCCACTTTTTTACAGCGCGCCTATGACCAGTTAATTCATGACGTAGCGATTCAAAAGCTCGATGTGACGTTTGCGCTTGACCGCGCGGGCTTAGTTGGGCAGGACGGCTCAACCCATCACGGTGTATTTGACCTGAGCTATCTTCGTTGCGTACCGAACATGATCATCGCCTGTCCATCTGACGAAAACGAGTGCCGGCAATTACTTTATACCGCCTATCAATATTCCGGACCCGCGGCGGTTCGTTATCCCCGCGGTAACGGTACAGGCGCGCTCATTGAAGAGCAGATGCGAACCTTGGACATTGGTAAGGCCGTGCCTTTACGGTCTGGCTCGGGTACAGCGATCCTCAATTTTGGCGTGCTTTTGGAAGAGGCGCGCGAGGCGGCAGAGCAATTAGACGCCACCTTAGTTGACATGCGCTGGGCTAAACCTTTGGACGAATCAATGATTGCCGACATTGCACGCAGTCATCAGCGCATTGTTACCGTGGAGGAAAACGCCCTAGCAGGTGGTGCGGGCAGTGGAGTCGCTGAGTACTTAGCCAACACCGATATACACTGCGACGTGAAACATATAGCCATTCCTGATCAATGGATTGACCACGCAAGCCAGCAACAGAATCGTGAAGCGGCGGGTCTAACGGTAGATGCTATCGTGGAAGCAGGCACGCTATTGGATTCGACAGTTACCATCGCTCAAACAGCGCCTGTGCGCTGAGTACCTCTCGCTCTCGGAGTAAATACTGTGACAAAAACCAAGACAGCCGCCGAGGCTCACCCACAAGTGACCCTTAAAGAACAGATGGAGGAACTTGCCGCAATAGTTGATCGGCTGGAAAATCCTGAGGTGGCACTTGAGGACTCTCTGTCACTTTATGAAAAAGGTATGCAACTCGTGAAAGCCGCGAGCCAATCGCTTGATGTAGCTGAGCAGCGTGTCGCCGTAGTATCAGAATCAGGCGAGGTTCAGGAACTCGATTCGTGACCGCTAGGGATCCCTACCCGCTCCCTAGAAGCTTGTCTCCACAGTTAGAGCGCGCTATTCAATACGTTCTCGACAACTCAGGAAAGCGCTTGCGTTCTCGCATGCTTTTGGAGACCTACCGGCTGTTAGCTGAAAACCCCGAGCCGCACATAACCGACAGCACATCGGCCGCCATTGAGTGGCTCCATTGCTACTCGCTAATCCACGATGATTTACCCGCAATGGATGATGATGATCTGCGCCGAGGGAAACCAACACTGCACAAAGCCTTTAATGAGGCCACGGCGATATTGGTAGGAGACGGCCTCCAGGCGAGTGCTTTTGAAATCATCGCCACCGACGAACTTCTGAGTCATACCCAGCGTAATGAGCTGATAGCTGTTGTGGCAAAAGCAGTGGGCTTTATGGGCATGGTCGGTGGGCAAGCGCTCGATATGGAAGCGGAGAGTAAGGCCGTGGATGTCGACGTTTTACGTACAATTCATGCGGGTAAAACGGGTGCGTTGTTTAGGGCAGCGGTAAATGCAGGCGCTATCTGCGCCAACGCGACGCAGGAAGACCGTCAAAGATTGGATGATTTTGCCGCAGCCATCGGGCTGGCATTTCAAGTCATGGATGACGTACTCGATGCCACCGCATCCAGCCAAGAACTAGGTAAAACTGCGGGAAAGGACAGCGCCGCAGACAAGTCAACCTACGTCAGTTGTCTCGGGTTAGAGCAAGCCCATGAGGAAGCACAAACTCTGTATGCGGAAGCAATTAATTGTTTGGCGGCATACGGGGAGCGCAAAGCACCGCTGGTTGAACTCGCCTACCAAATGGTGAATCGACGAACATAAACAAGTCAGTACAGCGCTAAGCCTAAAATCGCTACAACAATACCCGCCCAAATACCGGCAAAGACATCGTCGAGCATCACACCCCATCCGTTTTTACTGTGCACATCAAAATAGTCCGCCGGCCAAACTTTGACGATATCGAACAAACGAAACGCCACAAACCCGAGCAACAGCGCTTCAGGCAAGCTCAGGATGGCATCACCCAGCAGATAAAAGGGTATTGCCACCGCAATTAGCTGGCCCACCACCTCATCAATAACGATAGCGCCATGATCGACCTTACCCCACCTGCGGCCAGCCTCGGAAGCGCTCCAAACACCCAAGCCAAAAAGAAGCACGACCAGTGAAACAGTCCAAAACAACGGCAGCATATGAAGCACCACGGCGACAAGTGGCAATGCCGCTAGGCTGCCCGCCGTGCCGGGTGCAACAGGTGCTAAACCCGAAAGAAACCAAGATGCTATTAACAGGGACGGCGACCGAATCACGCTCACCACTGATATTGTTTCCGCAGTCGCTGTAGGCTTATCGGAAGTGGTCATAACCGCTCACACCTGTTGTTGCTATATCAATACAAATAACTCCATCTCCATCAACCACCGTTCCAATGCAATGAAGTCCTGCGGGGAGCTCCGTACCCGGCGGCACTGTAAACGCAAGCTCATAATCATCCCCCCCGTGCAGTGCTAGCGCTATAGGGTCGAGTGCTTGTAACGAGGCGAGCGGTTCTGACAGTGGGAGCGCGCGAGCGCTAATCTCAATCCCCACACCCGATGCATGTGCAATATGGGTTACGTCCGCCAGCAAACCATCTGATACATCGATCGCCGAAGTCGCATGGGTTCGCAGCCAGTCACACCACATAAGTGCAGGTGCGGGTCGATAAAAACGATGCTCTAAATACTCCATAGTGTCTATATCGGGTAATTCACTGAGATCCGACGTACCTTGTATCAGCAAAAGACCTGCCGCAGCATCACCTAACGTTCCGGTCACACACAGCCTGTCTCCAACACGAGCCCCACTGCGCCTCACCGCGAAACCTGCAGGGCATTCACCCATCACGGTAACAGACACACAAAGTGGTCCTCGCGTGAGATCGCCGCCGACAAGAGGGATACCAAAATCACTCACGGCACTTGCGAGACCCATAGAGAATCCATGCATCCACAAGTCATCAGCCTCGGGCAAAGTAAGCGCAAGCGTCATAGCAATAGGTTTCGCCGCCATGGCAGCGAGGTCGCTCACAGCGGTTGCAACAGCACGATAAGCGATATGCTCTGGCAGCGTGCCCACTGGAAAGTGCCGGTCCTCAACCAGCGTGTCGGTTGACACAAGCAGTTCATGGCCGTCACGTACACGCAAAGAGGCGGCATCGTCACCAACACCCAAAATAACCGACGGCCCCGCCCCGAAGCTAGCAAGATGCCGATAAATGAGGTCGAATTCAGAAGCCATAGGTGGCGGTATCAGTGCCTTTAAGCTTCAGCTTGAATTTCAAGTTGACGCATATCCTGCGCCATCTTATCCAAAATACCATTGACGTAACGGTAGCTATCGGTCGCACCGAATTTCTTTGCCAAAGCGATGGCCTCGTTCAAAACAACGCGGTAAGGGACATCAATCCTGTCGCGCAGCTCAAAAACGCCCATACGCAATAAATTACGTTCGATAGGATCAAGGTCGTCGAGGGCGCGATCCAGACGTGGTTCGTAAAGCTTATCGAGCGTCGCTGCATTTTGTGCCACGCCCGTCAACAAGACAGTAAAGTACTCACCATCGACGTGGCTAAAATCATTATCAATGCGAAACTCGGCCTCGATCTCGGTAAGCACAGCGTGAGTCATCGTCCATTGATAAAGCGCCTGTAGCGCAAAATGACGCGCCCGGCGTCGCTGAGCCGCGAGTGGGTTAACTTTTGTCATTAGCCTTCCAGCGCACTGAACAGATTAACCATCTCTAGTGCACTCATAGCAGCCTCCGCCCCTTTATTACCGGCTTTGGTTCCCGATCGCTCAATAGCTTGCTCAATAGAGTCGACAGTGAGCACACCAAACGAGATCGGTGTGGACGTGTCCATTTGAACCTGAGCCAAACCTTTGGTGCATTCCCCAGCCACGTAGTCAAAATGTGGGGTGCCCCCACGAATAACTGCACCCAGCGCAATAATGGCATCACAATTCGGAAGCTTTGCCGCGCGCTGACAAGCGAGAGGAATTTCAAACGCGCCCGGCACTCGGACAATGTGCATTTGCTGATCGCTGATACCATGGCGTCGCAGCGTATCAATAGCACCCTCTAGCAAATGCTCCACAACGAAGCTATTCCAGCGTGCAACAACAATGACGTAGTTGCCGTTATTCGAACTCAGTGAGCCTTCTGTGGTACGTATTCCCTGGCTACTCATGACCTTCTCCTATGTATTTTCAATGTGTGGGAGCGACAAAGTCGCAAACTTCAAGGCCGAATCCAGCCAGAGCATTATATTTGAGGGGCGCGCCCATCAAATCAATTTTACCAACGCCCAAATCATTGAGGATCTGGGCGCCCAAGCCAATCGACGCATAGCTGTCGGTGGTCGCTACGGATTCTTGCGGGTCTAGCCCAAGGAGCCGGTCTACGCCCGCCAACAACACATCGGCTGTTTCAGGTCGCGTAATAAGAACCAGCACCGCCCGCTCTGCCTCTGAAACACTTTTTAAACTATTGTCAAAACGCCAGCTTACCTGATTGTTAAGCGTGGTACCGACGAGATCTCGCAAGACCGATGTGACATGCACCCGCACCAATGTAGGAAGCTCCGAGTTAAGCTCACCTTTAACAAGCGCGATGTGAAGAGTCGCTTTTGAGGTTTCACGATAAACATTAATTTCCATCGGACCATACGTGGTTTCAACCGTACCCTTGCGAATACACTCTATTGTGCGCTCATTCGCCAATCGATACGTCACCAAGTCTGAGACTCTCCCCACAGGTAAATCATGGCTACGAGCGAACTCCCACAGCGACTCACCTCGGGCTAAGTTTCCTTGCTTATCCAGTACTTCAGTGAATACAGCCGCGGGCAGCATACCTGCAATTGCAGCCAGATCTGTGGTCGCCTCAGACTTATCCGCACGCGTCAGCACACCGCCATCGGCAGCAGCAATGGGGAAAATATGTCCAGGCTGCACCAAATCGGCGGCCTTACTATCGGAGGCAACCGCGACACGCACTGTTCTCGCTCGATCAACCGCTGAAATGCCCGTATCAATACCTTCCGATGCCTCAATAGACAACGTGAAAGGTTCAGCTTCAACTTCTCCCTCGACCATGAGCGGCAAGTTAAGATGTTCGCAACGCGCGCGCGTGAGTCCCAAACATACCAAGCCTCGCGCTTGCCGAGCCATAAAGGTTATGTGGTGGGGCTCGCATAATTCCGCAGCCAACGTGACCACGCCCGTGGCATCACCCTCACTATTATCGATTAAGAGAAGCATCATGCGTCCGAAACGCATGTGGCTAATCAACTCTTCAGTCGTTGCGTATTGTGCTTGTTCAGTCATTGAGATAACCCGCGTCGCGCAGCGTGTCTAAACTCATACCACCTTTTTGGGCAGCTGCATCACCCTGTAACAAGCGCTCAAGGTAGCGAGCTATAACGTCGACTTCTAAATTAACGTGAGCACCGACCACATAATCGGCAAAGACTGTCTCTTCAAAAGTTTGGGGAATAATATTCAAGTCAAACTCGGCGCCTGACACAGCGTTCACCGTCAGACTCGTACCATCGATCGTGATGGACCCTTTGTGCGCGATGTACTTCGCTAACCCAGCAGGCGCCTCGATAATATACCTCCAAGAGCGCCCATCTCGACCAATAGACTTAACGGTGCCCACACCATCTACGTGCCCGCTAACAATATGCCCGCCCAGACGAGACTCGGGGGTCAATGATTTTTCCAAATTGACGCGATCACCCACCTTGCGGGCGCCCAGCGTCGTAAATTGCAACGTCTCCAGTGATACGTCAGCCCAGTAACCATCGCCTGGTAGCTCCGTTACTGTCAGGCACACGCCGCTAGTAGCGATGCTGTCACCTAGCTTTACATCACTCAATGCTAACTTGCCCGACTGTATGCGCAAGCGCATATCTCCTCCGGATTGCTCCATGGCCGCGATGGTACCGATGGCTTCAATAATTCCTGTGAACACGTGGTCTCCTGCTAAGTGGGTGTAGCGATGATACGCAAGTCGTCTCCCACTCGACTTACTTCAATCAGACGTAGTTCAGGGGTCTCGGCGAGCCGATCAAACGATAAGGCCAACATTGCTTTCCCAGAGCTACCCAATAAACGAGGCGCCTGATAAATAACCAGTTCATCGACTAAGTTTTGCTCGATAAAAGCGGCGGCAAGTGTAGCACCAGCCTCGATGAGTATCTCGTTAGCTCCCTCCTCGCCTAAGTGAGCGAGTATCGAGCGGAGATCTAAGCCATGGGTGCCCCGGGAAACAGCCTGCGTCTTAACCGTTGGAATAGCCGCGAGAAATGGCGCGGGAACCGTGTCATTAGCGTGAAAAATTAGCGTCCGTGCAGCATCCGAAATAATCTGTGAGCCTTGATCCAGTCGCCCTTCACTGTCGAGAAGCACGCGCAATGGCGCATGCGCTAGAGCCCGGTCGCGCTCCTCTGGCGTGAGCGGCAACTGCTCGGCACGCACTGTAAGGGCGCAGTCGTCTGCTATCACGGTTCCAATCCCTGTCAAAATAACTGAACTTTCAGCGCGTAATCGCTGCACATCTGCTCGCGCTTGCGGACCTGTAATCCACTGGCTCTCCCCCGACGCCATGGCCGTTCGGCCATCTAACGACGTCGCCAATTTGAGCCTAACTCGCCCCCAACCGCGGGTAATACGCAACAAATAACCAGCAATCAGCGCTCGCGACTCGTCAGCAAGTACGCCCACACTGACCGCCACCCCCGCTTCTCTCAGCCGAGCAATTCCCTGCCCCGATACGGCGTGAAAAGGGTCTTCAACTGCGACAACAACGCGGCTCAGACCCGTGCAATTAACGCATCAGCGCAAGGGCCTGTTCGTCCAATATGGGCACAAGGCTCCAATGTCACGTATGCGGTCGCTCCGCGCGCGTCACCGGCATCTAATAGCGCTTGAATCTCTGCGTGATTACCACCGGGCGGTTGAGTGAAGCCCTCCCCGGTAATACGACCTTCACGGACGACAACACAGCCTACATGCGGGTTGGGGCTCGCCCAAAACCTGCCTTGTTGGGCGACTTCAATGGCGCGCGCCATGAACTGTTCGTCTTGGTTTTTCATAGTGAAGGAGGTTCGCCGGCCAAGCGCGCGACCTCAGTCAGAGCCCTGAGGCTCCGCCTCCAGCAACTCGATGGCATCACGAAATTCAGCCAAATCTTGAAAGCTTTTGTACACAGAGGCAAACCGAACATAAGCGACTTGGTCGAGCGTCTTTAACGCCGCCATCACCAATTCACCGAGCTCTCGAGACTGGATTTCTCGTTCTCCGGTTGCCCGCAGCCGGTGCTTAATCTGATGGATCTGAGTTTCGATTTCTTCAACGGACACCGGGCGCTTTTCAAGCGCTCTTAAAAATCCACCGCGAAGTTTGTCCTCGTTAAAAGGCTCTCGGCTGCCATCCTGTTTGATCAGGCGAGGCATGACCAGCTCAGCCACTTCATAGGTAGTAAAGCGCTCTTTACACTCTAAACACTCTCGTCGACGGCGCACTTGATCACCTTCGGCTACCAATCGAGAATCGATAACCTTGGTTTCGTCAGTAGAACAGAATGGACAGTGCATAGCTTAGAGCGCCTCGGTGAGATCAGTTACCGTAAACAGGCAAACGACCACAAACGTCCAGAACTTTTGCACGCACTGCTGGAATGACCGTCTCAGAAGTGCCATCCTCAAGTGAAGCGAGTACGTCGCACATCCAATGAGTCAAGGCCTCGGTCTCCGCTAAACCAAAACCTCTCGTTGTTATAGCAGGCGTGCCTAAGCGCAATCCCGATGTTACGAATGGCGATCGGGGATCATTAGGAACCGAATTTTTGTTCACGGTGATAAAGGCTTCGCCCAGTGCTGCATCCGCATCCTTGCCTGTGTATTCCTTACCAATCAGATCAAGCAGCATCAAATGATTGTCGGTGCCGCCTGAAACGATCTTGTGACCTCGCTCCATAAACACCTTTGCCATTGCCTGCGCATTGGCGATAACCTGTTTCTGATAATCCACAAAGGACGGATCCATAGCCTCTTTGAAAGCAACCGCTTTTGCTGCGATCGCATGCATTAAAGGGCCTCCCTGGGCGCCAGGGAAAATGGCTGAGTTCAATTTCTTTTCAATATCAGGGTTTGACTTGGCCAAAATAATACCACTGCGTGGGCCGCGCAGAGTTTTGTGCGTAGTCGACGTCACAACGTCAGCATAAGGTATGGGGCTGGGATAAACGCCGGCAGCAACAAGACCTGCGATGTGCGCCATATCGACAAGAAGATAGGCGCCAACCGCGTCAGCAATCTCGCGGAACTTACTCCAGTCCATCACGCGACTGTAGGCCGAGAAACCGCCAATAATAAGTTTTGGCTTATGCTCTAAAGCAAGCGCCATAAGCTCATCGTAATTGATAAGACCGGTATCGTGGTCAATGCCATACTGAACGGCATTATAAAACTTCCCTGAAAAGCTCACAGACGCGCCGTGAGTAAGATGCCCGCCATCAGCCAGGCTCATCCCCATCACGGTATCGCCGGGCTTGAGAAGTGCATGGTAGACAGCAATATTGGCACTGGACCCTGAGTGAGGCTGAACGTTGGCATAGTCGGCGCCGAACAGCTGCTTGGCTCGCTCTATCGCCAACTGCTCAGCAATGTCAACGTACTCACAGCCGCCGTAATAGCGCTTGCCCGGATAGCCTTCAGCATATTTATTGGTAAGCACAGAGCCCTGCGCCTCCATTACCCTGGGACTCGCATAGTTTTCAGATGCGATGAGCTCAATATGCTCTTCCTGACGCCGAGCTTCTGCACTCATTGCCGACCAAAGCTCGGCATCATAGCTTTCAATGGTCTGGTTATCGCGATCAAGAAATTGTGACAGTGGTTTGGCCGCCTGGTTCATGGTCGAGGTCCTTGCTTTAATTTGGGGGGCTAGACTTGCTGGCTTTATAAGCGCAGCCCAAATGATAGCGTTTATTTTAGCCCATACGCAGTTTCAGGGTAAGGTAGATGCCGATTTAGAGGTCTTAATTACTTCATATTTTTGACATATCCTCCTCACCTTCAGGAAATAAGCAGGAAAACGATGAAAATCAGTGTTTTTGGCAGCGGATATGTGGGGCTAGTGCAGGCCGCCGTCTTTGCAGATGTAGGCCATCAGGTTATTTGTATGGATGTCGATGCGCGGCGCGTTGAGCGCCTGCGCAACGCCGAGATACCCTTTTATGAGCCCGGACTGGAGAGCAAAGTAAAGAGCGGTATCCAACAGGGCCTGCTAACATTTACCACAGACCCCCGCCAAGCGGTGCAAGACAGTGACTACCTGTTCATTTGTGTGGGTACGCCCGCTGGTGACGATGGCAGTGCCGATCTCCAGTACGTCATGGATGTTGCCGATAGCATCGCCGCACACATGAATGACCGAAAAGTCATTGTCAATAAGTCGACGGTGCCCGTCGGCACCGCCGATCAAGTCCAGCAACGCATTGCTCGAGCGCTCGAAGCGCAGCAGCGAAGCGTTGATTACGAAGTCTGCTCAAACCCCGAATTTCTCAAGGAGGGCTCTGCCATCGCCGATGCGATGAGCCCGGATCGTATTATTGTGGGCGCGCGCTCGCCGGCGACAATCGATGAATTTAGACGCATGTATCAGGCGTTTAACCGCAATCATGAAAAACTCATGTTTATGGACCCGCGCAGTGCGGAGCTGACTAAGTACGCAGCCAATGCCATGCTCGCCACAAAAATCAGCTTTATTAACGAAGTCGCCAACATCGCCGAAAGTGTCGGCGCAGATATTGAGCTTGTTCGTAAAGGCATGGGATCTGATCCACGTATTGGCTATCAGTTCATTTACCCAGGCGCAGGCTATGGCGGGTCTTGTTTCCCTAAGGACGTCCGCGCACTAAAGCACCTTGCGGACAGCGAAAACTGCAGCAGCGCTATTTTGGCCGCCGTCCATGACACCAATCAGAAACAAAAACAAAAGTTGGCCGAGAGAGTGTTGCGACGTTTTGGTGGAAATCTCGAAGGTAAAACAGTTGCGGTCTGGGGGCTGTCCTTCAAACCCAATACTGATGATATGCGCGAAGCACCGAGCCGCGTTTTAATTGAGGCCGTGTGGGCCTGCGGCGGTAAGGTTCAAGCGTACGACCCTGAAGCAATGTCAGCCTGCGCCGCTATTTACGGACATCGTGACGACATGATCTACGCGGACGTAAAAGAGGATGCACTCAACAATGCGGACTGTTTGGTCATTTGTACCGAATGGAAGATGTTTTGGTCGCCGGATTTTGAGGATATAAAGTCAAGGCTTTCTTCACCTGTCATTGTTGACGGAAGAAACCTTTACAACCCCGCGCACATGGCGGACATTGGCATCGAGTACTACGGCATTGGGCTGGGGCTTTCAGTTAAAAAAACAAATGAATGACGCAAAATTTATAGGTTGGCGAGAATGGGTTGGCCTACCTGACCTTGGTATCCCATGGCTCAAGGCAAAAATTGATACAGGTGCTCGCACGAGTGCGCTGCATGCTTTTGAAACCGAACGCTTTACTCGTAACGGTGAGGCGTGGGTTCGCTTTGGCGTTCACCCGCGACAAAAAGACACTGATACGGTGCGTATCTGTGAGGCGCGGGTCGTCGACGAGCGTATTGTCACCGACTCGGGAGGCCATAAAGAATCTCGACCCGTCATTGCCACAACAATGGTGTTAGATGGCACAGCACATGCCATCGAAATGACACTCACAGACCGAGACTCCATGCTATTTCGCATGCTGGTCGGTAGAACAGCCATTAAACGAGGCGTCGTTGTGTCGCCTGGTCACTCTTTTATCCTCGGCGGCAGCCGAGAGCAACCACCGGAGTCATCTTGAAAATAGCAGTCCTGTCGCGCAACCCGCGACTTTACAGTACATCGCGCTTAATCGAAGAAGCAAACGCAGCCAACCATGAAACACGGGTTATTGATACCTTAAAATGCTACATGGATATTACTTCGTCAAACCCATCAGTCTGGTACCGAGGTGAAAAGCTCGAGCGCCAAGATGCCGTGATTCCACGTATTGGTGCCTCAGTGACAAACTACGGTACCGCAGTTATTCGTCAGTTCGAGATGATGGACACCTACAGCCTAGTTGGCTCAATTCCACTCGGCCGATCACGATCAAAGTTGCGTGCACTGCAGTTACTGTCTAGGAAAGGCCTAGGACTGCCCGTGACAGGATTCGCTCACGACGTTCACAACACACGTGAACTCATTAAACTCGTTGGCGGAGCTCCACTAGTCGTGAAGCTACTTGAGGGCACTCAAGGTCGAGGTGTTGTTTTGGCAGAGACCATCAAAGCTGCAGAATCAGTTATCGACGCATTCACTGAGCTCAAAGCAGACTTTTTGGTACAGGAATACATCAAAGAGGCCGGTGGCAGCGACGTGCGTTGCTTTGTAATCGGACGAAAAGTAGTGGCGGCAATGGAGCGCACGTCTGCACCGGGCGAGTTCCGCTCTAACCTTCACAGAGGCGGCACCGCGCGACAAACAAAATTGACACCCGCCGAGCGCCGAACGGCGGTAAAAGCGGCCCAAACCATGGGGCTCAATGTAGCAGGCGTCGATTTATTGCGCTCAGAGCGCGGCCCGCTAGTCATGGAGGTTAATTCGTCCCCTGGCCTCAAAGGCATCGAAGAATCAACAGGCATCAATGTAGCGAAGAAAATCATCCAGTTTGTTGAAGAGTTTGCACAACCCGGCAAAGCACACGGTCGCTCCAAAGGCTGAGGTAAGAATGTGAACACCTCCACGCGAAAGCGCTACACCGAAGCACTCACTATCGGCGGAGAAAGTGTTTTGCCTGGCGAAACACGCACCGTCGAAATTGAGGTCGCACCGACCTTCAGTAACGATGATATGTCACTGTCAGTGCAGGTCGTTCGAGGCACGCGTCCTGGCCCCACGCTGTTTGTTTGCGCCGCGATTCATGGTGACGAAATCAACGGCGTGGAGATTGTTCGCCGCATATTGAAAACGATAGACCCAAAAAAAATGTCTGGATCGCTGCTCGCGATCCCCATCGTTAATGTCTATGGCTTCAATAACCACTCGCGCTACCTGCCGGATGGTCGAGATTTAAATCGCTCGTTTCCCGGCTCGCCCAGCGGGTCACTCACAGGGCGATTGGCCTATACATTTATGAATGAAATCGTTGCTAAGTGCAGCCATGGCATAGATTTACATACGGGTGGAAGACACCGCTCTAATTTCCCACAAATCCGCGCAGAACTGAACGACCCCGTAGTCAAAGGGATGTCACAGGCTTTTGGTGCGCCTATTGTCATTGATTCAAAAATTAGAGATGGCTCACTTCGAGAATATGCTACGGAAATGGGTGTCCCCGTCATCTTGTACGAGAGCTGCGAAGCATTACGCTTCGATGAAGTGTATATCCGCGCCGGCGTCAAAGGTGTGATCAACGTAATGCGTCATATTGGCATGCTACGACCGAGTCGCGCACGCGCGCCCAAAAAACCCATTATCAGCAAAATCACCCAGTGGGTGCGTTCACCCGGCAGCGGCGTGCATCGCGTTTTGGTCTCCCTCGGTGGGCAGGTCGAAAAAAACCAAGTTATCGGCGTCGTTTCCGATCCGCTGGGGACCTGGGAGATTGAAGTTATTGCCCCCCTGTCAGGCATCGTGATTGGTCGATCCAACCTGCCCACTGTTTATGAAGGCGATGCGCTTTTCCACATAGCCAAAGTGTCAGCACAAACTGAGTTTGAGTATGAGGACTTCCACGAAGAGCTGCTGCCATCTGACTATGTTCATGATGAAGATAGCCCTAGTGACGCCCCTATTGCAGGGTAAATAGCCTCACCAGCAGGTGCCCTACAAAGTAGGGTTTGCTATGCTCCCCAACCTCAATCGAAACACATCAGGACATGGACTAATGGCGCAGTACGTCTACACAATGAATCGCGTGGGAAAAATTGTTTCACCCAAGCGCGAAATTCTCAAAGATATCTCCCTGTCGTTTTTCCCAGGCGCCAAGATTGGTGTGCTGGGCCTCAATGGCTCAGGTAAATCGACGCTTTTACGAATCATGGCCGGGATCGATACCGATATTCAGGGGGAGGCGCGCGCCCAATCGGGAATTAAGATTGGCTATCTTCAGCAGGAGCCCCAACTTAACGCAGAGAAGGACGTACGCGGCAATGTGGAAGAAGGGGTGCAAGAGGCCATTGATGCGCTGGCTGGTCTTGAAAAAGTCTATGCAGATTATGCAGAACCTGATGCAGATTTCGATGCTCTTGCAAAGGAGCAGGCGCGATTTGAAGATATTATTCAGGCGCAAGATGCCCATAATTTGGATACCAAACTTGAGATAGCCGCTAATGCGCTTCGCTTACCCCCATGGGATGCCAATGTAGATACTCTGTCAGGCGGCGAGCGGCGACGCGTTGCGCTGTGTCGTCTACTCTTATCCGAACCCGATATGCTCCTCCTCGACGAGCCCACCAACCACCTTGATGCGGAATCGGTCGGATGGCTTGAGCGCTTCTTAGAAGACTTTCCCGGAACCGTCGTGGCAATTACGCACGATCGATACTTTCTCGACAATGCGGCGGGCTGGATTCTAGAACTCGACCGCGGTCGTGGTATTCCTTATGAAGGTAACTACTCGACTTGGCTTGAAGCCAAAGAGGCCCGTCTAGAACAGGAGGCACGGCAAGAGGCTTCCCACCAGAAAGCGATCAAAGCGGAACTGGAGTGGGTTAGAAGTAACCCGAAGGGCCGGCAAGCCAAAAACAAAGCGCGCCTTCAGCGTTTCGAGGAACTGAATTCCCAAGAATATCAGACGCGCAATGAAACCAACGAGATTTACATACCACCCGGACCTCGCTTGGGCGACAAAGTTATTGAAGTCAATAATCTGCGCAAGACCTTTGGTGACCGACTCCTGTTCGACAACGTTAGCTTTACCGTCCCGAAAGGCAGCATTGTCGGCATCATAGGCGCCAATGGCATGGGTAAATCGACGCTGTTCAAACTGCTAATGGGCATTGAGCAGCCCGATGGCGGCGAGGTCATCGTGGGTGAAACCGTTCAGCTGGGCTACGTTGATCAGTCCCGCGATGACTTGGACGGTAGCAAGACCGTCTGGGAAGAAGTGTCCGACGGTTTAGACATCATCAAGATCGGCAACTATGAAGTACCCTCAAGATCTTATGTTGGACGTTTCAATTTCAAAGGCTCCGATCAACAAAAATTTGTCAAAGATTTGTCGGGTGGAGAGCGAAACCGCTTACACCTTGCGAAATTGTTGAAGCAAGGAGCCAACGTCTTGCTGCTTGACGAACCCACCAACGACCTTGATGTTGAAACCTTACGAGCATTGGAAGAGGCAATACTCGCATTCCCAGGCTCGGCCATGGTCATCTCCCACGACCGATGGTTTTTGGACCGTGTTGCAACGCACATTCTCGCCTATGAAGACGACGGCGGCGTTGTGTTTCACGAGGGAAATTTCACTGAATACGAAGAGGACCGCCGATCGCGCTTGGGCAAGGACGCCGATACCCCAAGCCGCGTGAAATACCGAAAACTCATGTAACGTTGGCTCACGCGCCATCGTAACTTTTAGGCACATCATGTCTTTACATAATGCCGTAGGCCAGCATCACATCGGCTACCTTGATAAAGCCGCCAATATTAGCGCCTTTAACGTAGTCGATATGGTCTCTGTCGGCGCCATAAAGAAGGCATTCTTGATTGATCTCCGATCTAGATTTAATCCCTTTGCCACTCTGTACTCTCAACAGCTACTGTACAGCTTGTAAAGCCTCATCTAACCGACTTACTGGAATTATCTCTAAACCTTTAATAGGTTGCTTTGGCGCATTGCCCCTCGGCACGATCGCGCGGCGGAACCCATGCTTCGCAGCTTCACTCAAACGCTCTTGGCCCGATGGCACCGGCCGAATCTCACCCGACAACCCAACCTCACCAAAAACCACCATATCGCGACTCAACACACGATTACGTAGGCTTGATACGATCGCCGTCAACAAGGCCAAGTCAGCGCTGGTTTCGAGTACACGAACACCACCGACCACGTTTGCGAAAACATCTTGATCACCCACTTGAATACCGCCATGTCGATGTAACACAGCAAGCAGCATAGCCAATCGATTTTGTTCGAATCCAACAGCGACTCGTCGAGGATTACCCAGAGAGCTGTCGTCGACCAGCGCTTGAATCTCGACAAGTAGCGGCCGAGTACCCTCCCAAACAACCATAACCGTTGTGCCTGGTGCAGGGCGCTCTGCACGATCGAGAAAAATAGCGGAAGGATTTTTTACTTCTCTCAACCCTTGGTCTGTCATGGCAAAAATACCCAGCTCATTGACTGCGCCAAAGCGGTTCTTGCTGCCTCGAAGGATGCGATAGCGGGAGTCCTGCTCCCCCTCCAACAAGATGGAGCAATCGATCATGTGCTCCAAAACCTTGGGGCCCGCGAGGCTTCCCTCCTTAGTAACGTGCCCCACTAAAATCATGACCACGCCCGACTGTTTAGCAAACCGAGTCAGTTGCGCTGCACACTCACGAACCTGAGAAACACTCCCCGGCGCAGAGGCAATAGCTTCCGAATGAACCACTTGGATCGAGTCAATTACCATCACTTTTGGTTTGTGCTGATCAGCGGCAGCCAAGATCGCATCGACATCGGTTTCCGCCATAATTTTCAGCGTGTCTGTAGGTAAACTGAGCCGATCGGCGCGCATCGCTATTTGCTGCGGGCTTTCTTCGCCGGTCACATAGAGTGCCGAATGCTGTGTCGCCAGCGTGCACAGTGTTTGCAGTAGCAGCGTACTTTTACCTGCGCCTGGATGCCCGCCGATTAAGATGGCCGAACCTGGTACAAAACCACCGCCTAAGACGCGATCGAGCTCCTGTAAGCCGCTCGAGAATCTCGGTAGCTCTACAACATCAATGTCTTTTAATAAGCGAACGGCCGCAGTGGTTCCGGCATAACCGCCGGCATGGGTGCTACGCGCAACACCCGCCGATTTTGCTGGCCCCAAGCGAATTTCCGTTATGGTATTCCAAGCACGGCATTCACTGCACTGACCTTGCCATTTGCGATAGTCAGCGCCGCAGTCATTGCACACAAACGCCGTCTTTACTTTTGCCATGTTGGATCCTTGAGAAACTAAGGGTTGCCCCTAATAATGTACGCAGAGTTTATCTCGGCAGTCAGTCACTATAATCAAACGTCATTCATGGGTATGCTAGCAGACCCTTTCATCAATCATTGAAACTAATGTCATCAAGCTCACTTATTCCTGATCGTCAGTTGACGTTTTCTCCTGATTTGGCAGCTACCATTGGGCTAGGTGAGGCTATTTTATTACAAGGTATTGCTCCACAGATTCCCCAAACTCCCGGGCGATGGCACGCCTTAGTTATGACATCTTTAGAAAAGAATTTCCCATTTTGGCAGCGGCACGAAATATTGCACCTACTCAAGCGACTCGCGGAACTGGGGGTTATCGCTATACTCACCGAAGATGATGGCGCCACGGTGCGGGTGTCTCTGGCGGGTGAGCACTCCAAGACGGGTGAATACCAGTCGAGTGAACATAGCCAAGGAGCGTCTCTACAACCTCTACAACCCCGCGTCGCGCCTGAAGATACGTGGCAGCCCTCTGAGGGTGTTCTCGATCTGCTCGCTCTGAATCATGGTATTGATCGCCAGTTTGCGCTCAGCCAGCTCGCTAATTTTGAACGCGGGGTCGCGGATCGCACTCGTGACAGTCGATTTAGACAGCACGTGCTAGCTATATGGCGCCGCCAACAGCACCAACATCCCGCATTCACCATTTCAGAGCCCCCTAAGTTCGATGCTGATTGGCATCCCAGTCACGATGCTATGGAAATTATGGTGCGCTCGGGGGTTGATCCCGAGTTCATCGATACATTGCGGCCGGAGTTCGTGCTTTATTGGCGAGAAAAAGGCGGCCCACCCAAAGAAGTAAATAGTCGTTTTATTAGCTTCGTACGCCAACGCTGGTCCCGTTTCGCGGGCGGTTTAGTGCATAGCACTGAGCCCACGCGTATCGGTTCCGCATGGCAACCGAGCAACGAAGTGTTCGAAATCCTGGACATGGCAGGTATTAGCAGAGACTTTGCTCGGCAACGAATGCCCGAATTTGTGCTTTACTGGTCAGACAGTAACGAAATGCACACATCGTGGAACAGCAAGTTCTTACAGCATGTCAAACATCAATGGCGCTGGGAGCAACGCCATGGAGGCGAAAATGTCCAACAGCAAGGAAGCAGCCGACCTGGCCCAACGGGTCGTACAAGGGACCGCAGTCTCGCAGACGACCTCAGCGACACCAGCTGGGCGGAGTGACGGCGACACAGACCAGCCGTCCAGCAAGGACGATATGATTGAAGCCATCAATCAGGTATTCGCATTGTTTCGGTTGAACTACCACAACCAATTTTACGCGGCGTATCCAGACAACGGGCAGCTGAACCAAATTAAACGGTTATGGCTTGAGTCCTTAGGTGGTTTTTCGGCCGACGTTATTCTCTTGGGGGCTCGCCACGCCATAGAAAATAGCGAGTACTTACCCACACTGCACCGAATGCTTGAAAGTTGCCAAGATGCGCTGCGACACAAGGGCTTACCGGGTCCGAGAGAAGCTTTTATCGAGGCGAGCCAAAAGCCCTCGCCCAAACAAGAGCAGCAGTGGAGCCATCCGGCCGTTTATTTCGCTGGGCGCGATAGCGATTGGTTTTTTCTGGCCAACAACACTGAATCAAAGACATGGCCAGTGTTCAAACAGCATTATGAACGCTATGTCGCGCTTGTACTACGAGGCGAAGAACTTGCAATGCCACAGGTCAATCTGCTACCCGAGCATCCAGAGCACGCGACGATGTCAACGGACGAGCGTAAGGCTGCGCTAAATAATCTGCGGGCAGAAACAGGCATCTACGGAAAAGTCGATGGCGATTAGTAGTCTTCGTAGCGGCCAGCGGCCAGATTTTCAAAGCGCGTAAATTCGCCCTGGAATGCCAATCGGCAGGTACCGATGGGTCCGTTACGTTGCTTACCGATGATGATTTCAGCCACCCCTTTATCGGGAGAGTCTTCGTGGTAAACCTCATCGCGGTAAATAAACATGATGACATCGGCATCTTGCTCGATCGCACCCGATTCACGTAGGTCAGAGTTGACAGGCCGCTTATTTGGGCGCTGCTCAAGTGAGCGATTCAACTGCGAAAGCGCCACCATCGGGCAACGAAACTCCTTGGCAATCGCTTTAAGACTTCGGGAAATTTCAGAAATTTCTGCTGTTCTGCCATCGCTAGAGCCAGCTACTTGCATCAGCTGCAAGTAGTCCACCATCACCATACCCAGCTCGCCATGCTCTCTGGCAACCCGGCGAGCTCTCGAGCGAAGTTCTGTGGGCGTGAGTGCCGGTGTATCGTCGATAAAAATACGCGCCTCTTTCAGCGTATTCATCGCTTTAGACAGTTTTGGCCAATCATCCTGTTCAAGCTTGCCATTTCTAACGCGTGATTGATCGATGCGGCCCAGAGAGGACAACATTCGGATGACCAAACTTTCTGCCGGCATTTCCATGGAGAATACAAGAATCGGTTTGTCGCTTTTACCGGCGGCATTTTCTACCAGATTCATCGCAAAACTAGTTTTGCCCATGGAAGGACGGCCGGCGACAATCACCAAATCGGAGGGCTGCATACCCGAGGTCATCTTATCGAGATCAATGAAGCCGGTGCTTAATCCTGTAATCTCGCCGCCTGAATTGAACAGCTCTTCGATTCGTTCCAGCGCTCCCGCCAATAGCGGCTCCATACCTCGTGGAGCGCCTGATTTAGGCCCCTCCTCGGAGATTTGCATGATTCGCCGCTCAGCTTCATCAAGAAGCTCTTCTGAGGATCGACCATCAGGGTTGTAACCGTTATTCGCAATATCTTGGGCAGCACCAATGAGCTTGCGCAGCACTGCGCGTTCATGAACAGCGGTTGCGTAGGCTCGGATATTCGCAGCAGTAGGTGTTTGCTCGGCCAGCTCGGCAAGATAGGTGTGGCCACCGGCAGCGTCGAGCTCACCCGTTGCCAGTAAGCGATCTGCGACAGTGACTACATCGACCGGCTCGCCTCGATCGACGAGCATAGCAATTTGACGAAAGATTGCGCGGTGCTCGGGCCGATAAAAATCGCCAGCCGTTACCACTTCTGCAATGAGATCCCATCCGTCCGACGACAGTAATAGACCACCAATGACAGAGCGCTCAGCCTCAACCGAATGGGGCTGCATCTTGATGCGGGCAATATCCGCATCGAGGGGTTTGTAGGACTCAGCGCTCGCGCTGTAATCACTCATAAGCCTAATCCCGAGTTAATCTCGTAAAGGCTCAGGATAGCCGAGGATGCCAACAGGTGGGAATATAAAACCCGCACCTGCCGAGCGTTAGGGGCTTTATTACTCAGCAACAACCGCAACAGCGACGTTAACAGTCACGTCAGCGTGAAGCTGAAGCATGATGTCGTATTCGCCCACGTCGCGAATGACGCCTTCAGGAAGGCGTACTTCTGACTTATCGACTTCCACGCCAGCCGCCGTAATAGCCGCGGCGATGTCTCGAGTACCGACCGAACCAAACAGCTTACCTTCATCGCCCGCTGTCGCTGCGATTTGGATGAGCTCCAGGGCGTCAAGGGCTGAACCGCGCTTTTGAGCAGCTTCGAGAGTCGCTAATGCCGCGGCTTCTAACTCTGCGCGACGCTCCTCAAACTTAGCAACGTTATCTTTGGTAGCAGGAACTGCTTTACCCTGAGGAACCAAGAAATTCCGGCCATATCCAGGCTTTACAGTGACTTTGTCACCCAAGCTGCCGAGACTGCCTATGTTTTCCAGAAGAATAACTTCCATCGCTCTCTTTCCTTTTGGTCGGATTATCCCGACTCGACAAATGATCTTAAGAGGGATTACTCCCCACCCGCCTCGCGCCGATTTTTCCAACGTCCGCGGAAATTCAATACAGCGTCAATCACCACAATACCGAGCAACGCCAACTTGACTGGATCTATAACCAGCCAAAGCAAATACAATGCAGTAAGCCAACCTGTACCCTGTCCAGCCACTGCGGCACGCGCGTGAACCAGCGCAAAGCCACAAAACATTAATGGCACCGCTGCAACCGCCGCCCAACCCGTGTAATTGGGCAGTGCAAACCAAAGACCCAGAGCCAATATCGTCAAGCCCAAAGTCCATTGAGGCGGCAGACGCAATTCATGAAATTCTCGTCTAAACCCACCCGGGTTGTACAACAACGCTTGCCAATAACGGCCCAACAACAAACTGAGCACTGTCATCGCACTGTTTCCCGCCGCGAGCATGCCCGCGATTTGAACTGTGCTAGGACGGTCGAGACTTACCTTGACAGCACCGTCTGTCTGTAACCCGGCTTCGAGCTGGGTAATGACCGTGTTGAAGACTTCGACCAGCTGCTGCAAAAACTCGGTGCTGAACAACAACAGTGCAGCACCACTAGCGAAACCAACCAAAACTGACACTACCACCGCTAACGGCAGACTTACCGACTCGCGCAACGTTGCCGCGAGACAAAAGGTACCAAGAAGCAGTAAAACACTCCCTGAGTCCCCACTAAACCAAGCGATCAACCCTGCCGGCAATAAAGCCCACAGCGTTAGCCACATTCCCTCGGTCCACCCCTTACGAAGCGTGACGAGGGCAACTGCAGACGCGCTAATCCAGCCAAAAAGGAGCGATCCCGCTCCCAATGCTGCGACCGCCAGCGCCTGCCAGCGACCACGCATGATGAATTCTGCGAGGCCGCGCATCATCTAACCTTACTGGTGTGAATCCGTGTACGGCAACAAAGCAAGGTAACGTGCGCGTTTGATAGCTGTTGCCAGCTGGCGCTGATACTTCGCTTTGGTGCCCGTGATACGGCTAGGAACAATCTTGCCGGTCTCACTAACATACTGCTTAAGGATTTCGAGATCTTTATAATCGATCTCCTTAACGCCTTCGGCAGTAAAGCGGCAGAACTTACGTCGTCGGAAAAAACGTGACATGAATTAATCCTCGCTGCTTTCGCCAGCGTCATCTGAATCATCGCTGGAGGTGTTGGATTCTTGAGTAGGCTCTGACTCCGCTTCAGGTGCTTGTCGCTCCTGATAACGTGACTTGCGCTCACGATCTTCTTTCTCTGCCTTCATAATCAGAGACTCGTCCGTTACCGCGTCGTCGCGACGAATCACGAGGTTACGGATAACAGCGTCGTTGTAGCGGAAAGTCGTTGTCAGCTCTTCCATCGCTTCGTTAGAAGCTTCGACATTCATCAGAATGTAGTGAGCCTTGTGAACTTTGTTGATGTGGTAAGCCAACTGGCGTCGACCCCAATCTTCGAGACGATGAACCTGGCCGCCATCTTTGGTGATGACGTTAGTGTATCGCTCAATCATACCTGGAACTTGTTCAGACTGGTCGGGATGGACCATGAACACAACTTCGTAGTGTCGCACTCGCGAACTCCTTTCGGGTTAATGCCGCCCATCTGGCTAAAACAGTGGTGCGACAAGGAGAATGACCCACAGAGGGCCGGCTAATTTTTTAAGATCGCGGAGTCTACAGCCGCCAGTATAGGTTTGCAATTGTGAATTGTAGCCCTCTAACTGTAGCCCTCTATTGCCACGCTCTAGGCGATACCGCGTTGACGCACAATCTCAAACAGGCATACACCGGTAGCCACCGAGACATTTAAGCTCGAAACTGTTCCAGCCATTGGCAATTTCACTAAATAATCGCAATGTTCGCTAGTCAGTCGACGCATACCGTCACCCTCAGCGCCCATGACCAGCACAGTAGGTCCGGTCATATCAACATCGTAGATAAACTGTTCAGCGTCGCCAGAGGTGCCGACAATCCACGCCCCGGCTCCCTGCAAGGCCAACAACGTGCGTGCGAGATTCGTCACAGGGACTAGCGGTATTACTTCGGCAGCTCCACAGGCGACTTTACTCACCACCGCATTAACTTCGGCGCTGTTATTTTTCGGGACGACAACTGCGTGCACACCTGCGGCATCGGCGCTTCTTAAACAGGCTCCCAAATTATGAGGATCGGTGACGCCGTCTAATACTAAGAGTAAATTAAACCGACCGCTCGCTACGCTTGCCACTAACGAGGCCTCGGTGAGCACCTCAGCGACCGCTTTATCACCTTGCACACTGACCGCAATTCCTTGATGACGCCCATCGATCTCCATGTCGAGCTGATAACGCTCGACACGGGTAACAGCGACACCTTGGGTCTGTGCCAACGCCTCGATTTCCTGAGCTCGCTTATCGCGCCGATTAGTGGCCAGCCACAAAGCCGTAATCCGCTCGGGACTGCGCTTGATAACACCTTCTACAGCATGGAAGCCGTAAATCCACTCGCTCAAGACTTACGCCCTCGTTTACCTTTAGGCCCGGAGGACTTAGATTTTCCTGGCTTGGCGGGTTTCGCTACTTCAGCCACCCCACCTTTTCCCCGACCTCGCTTGCTCGCCTTTGCATCGGCTTTCTTTGGGGGTTTCCCAGCCGATTTCCCAGGTGATTTTCGTCGCCCAGAGGGCTTGCCTTTGGCATCTGCGGTATTTTTAGTCGATGGGAGCTCATCCATTTCCAAATCGATCTTGCGCTCGTCTAAGTCGACGCGTGCCACTTTGACGGTGACCGCTCCCCCCAACTGGAATACACGCCGAGTATGCTCACCAATCAAACGCTGTTTTGACTGGTCAAAGTGGTAGTAATCCCCCGGCAAGGCACTGATATGCACCAAGCCTTCGATATACAAATCCACGAGCTCAACAAAAATGCCAAAGCCCGTTACTGCAGCAATAACACCCGAGTAGACCTCACCCACCTTGTCGCGCAGAAACTCGCACTTAAGCCATGCCTCCACTTCTCGAGTGGCATCATCGGCACGCCTCTCGGTCATAGAGCATTGCTCGCCAAGCATCACAATATCGCCGAGCGAATAAGGGTAAATAAGTCCCTTCTCGAGCACGCCCGCGCCTTCGACCCGCCGCAGTTGCGCACTGATTGTGCTTGAGCGAATTAAATGGCGAATCGCTCGGTGCACTAGGAGGTCGGGGTAACGTCGGATGGGAGACGTGAAATGTGCATAGGCGGGGTAATGCAGACCAAAGTGGCCTTTGTTCTCAGGAGCATAGACCGCTTGACTCAGCGAACGCAGCATCATGGTCTGAATCACCGCGGCATCGGGGCGCTCTTCAATCTGTGCCAACACCGATTGGTAGTCACCGGGTGTAGGTACGTCACCTCCCGGCAAATCCAAAGCGAGCTCCCCTAAAAAGCCGCGCAAATTCTCGAGCCGCTCGGCACTGGGTCCATCATGAACGCGAAACAGCGCAGGCAACTCCGACTGCTCCAATAGATTGGCGGTAGCAACATTGGCGGCCAACATGCACTCTTCAATCAGCTTGTGCGCGTCATTTCGATGAACCGGTGTGATGGACTCTATCTTGCGATCATCGTTAAAAATAATACGCGTTTCGACAGTCTCAAAATCGATTGCGCCGCGGCGCTCACGAGCAGCACGCAAAGCATGGTATAAAGCATGCAGCCTCAGCAAATCGTCGTAGCGCTCTGCGGGGACATCGTCATGCCAGCCCTGCTCAAGAACCTCACCCACTTGGGTATAAGTGAGTCGCGCGTGAGAATGAATAACGGCCTCATAAAAACAGCTATTAATAACCTGACCGCTAGCGCCAATCTCAAGCTCTGCGACCATGGCAAGTCGATCAACGTGAGGCTTTAACGAGCAGAGTCCGTTCGACAGCACTTCGGGGAACATCGGTACAACGCGCTCCGGGAAATAAACCGAGTTGCCTCGCAGTGTCGCTTCTTTATCGAGAGCAGAACCTACTGGAACGTAATGGGACACGTCAGCGATCGCTACCCACAGACGGTAGCCGGTGCCCGACTTCTCGCAATAGACCGCATCATCAAAGTCACGCGCATCCTCGCCGTCGATAGTGACAAAGGGCTTTGCACGCAAATCGACGCGAAACGTTTTATCCTCCTCTCGAGGCTCATCACCCAAACGACCGGCTTCTTCCAGCACCTCATCGGGCCACTCATTGGGAATATGATGGGCCTTAATCGCAATATCGATTTCCAAGCCTGGGTCTAGATGATCACCGAGAATCTCAACCACCTCGCCCTTGGCGCCCAGCACATTGGTGGGGTAGTCGGTGATTTTCACGGACACCATTTGACCGGGAATCGCACCGCCCTTTTTAGGCGGCGGAATAAGGATTCGCTGGCTGATTCGGGTGTTATACGAGACCAGATAGCCGATGCCGCTCTCTTCCATGTACCGACCAGGTAGTTCAGTAACTGCGTGGGTTAAAACTTCAACCACCTTGCCTTCACGCCTGCCACGGTTATCAACGCCGGAGATCGCAACTAAGACTTCATCGCCGTCAAACACCCGCTGCATTTCGCGGTTTGAGAGAAAAAAGTCGTCGCCCTCGCCTTCAATAAGGCGCGCAAATCCGTAGCCATCTCGGTGCCCAATAATACGACAGCGTTTCAGATCGAGCTTTTCAGCCAACCCAATACGGCCCCGACGATCCACATGAATCTGGCCATCGCGCTGCATCGCATTAACCCGTCTGCGCAACGCTTCTAGATTGTCGTCACTGGTGAGATTGAGCTCAGCCGCTAGCGCAGGCAATTTCATGACCGTATGGCTGGCTTTAAGCACATCCAGTATGACTTCGCGGCTGGGAATAGGGTTGTCGTATTTGCCCGCCTCACGCGCCGCGTGCGGATCTGCCAGTGGTTTACTGCGTCGCTTATCCTTGCTCGATGTCAAAATAGTCTCTAATTACTCTAAGTGTATAGCTCGCCAGTATACGCACATGAAGAGTTTGAGGCATTGGTGAAAACTGCACCGACCTCGATACAGCGCGAGGGTCGATTGTATAACTTTGAAAAATGACGCAAGCTTAAATTTTGAAGTGGCTTTTCACGTACTACTTTGCGAGTAGCAAATTGCACGAATGATCGGAACGAGGGTTACGCCATCAGACTCACCGCCTACACCAATTACTCATTGCGTACCTTAATGTACTGCGCCCTGCACCCCGGGCAAATTATACGCATCGAAGATATCGCCCGTGCGTTTGGCATTTCCAAAGCACACCTCCTGAAATCGGCGCGCCAAATGGGTCAGCTGGGCTATTTACGGACTATTCGCGGTCGCAGCGGCGGCGTGCAACTGGGTATGGCAGCAGAGCAGATTATTATTGGCGAGGTAGTCCGAGCACTGGAAGGCGCGAGTGAGGTCGTAGAATGTTTCAACCCGGCGACCAATACGTGCCCGCTGATCGGCGAATGCAAACTTACCGGGCTCTTTCGGCAAGGCCTCGAGGCCTTCTTCAGCGAGCTCGACAAGGTAACCCTCGCCGACGTCACCCAAGAACCCGAAATCCTTCGCAACCGACTGCCCTTACTCGAGCTTGTCTAGAGACTAGCGTTGACAAGAAACCGATCCCGCTTTACCCTGCGCGCGCTCTGGTAGTTCACAGAGTTCCCCCTGCCCAGGTGGTGAAATTGGTAGACACGCTAGCTTCAGGTGCTAGTGCTCGCAAGGGCGTGGAGGTTCAAGTCCTCTTCTGGGCACCATCTTGCAGCAATAATTCGAACTAAAACAATAGCTTACTGTCTTAACCCTTTACTATCCGGTCACAAAGGTGGTCACAAATGGGCAAAAAGCAGTATCCAGATTACGTCAAGCCTCGCGGTAAGAATGCTCTCCGCTTCCGTCGCCGGATTACCGGCAGTGCAGACTACTTCACTCGTGCATTAAGGTCGAAGCAAGACTCTCCAGCCTCTGAGATACAGAGAGAAGCTGCATCTATACTGGCCCTGTTCGAAGCGGAAGTACGACTTCGTCGTGCCACCCATCCGGATTTTCTATCCGATGTAGATTTGGATATGGC
>CAJQLP010000086.1 GCA_905479205.1 uncultured Luminiphilus sp. | reverse complement strand
CGCGTTCTCGGATTGGCACAAACAACCAAACAGGGCTACGTCTTTTTGTTAAACCGAGAGACAGGTGAACCGCTTTTCCCAGTTGTTGAGACACCGGTGCCGCAATCCGCCGTACTAGGAGACTACACTGCAGCCACTCAGCCCGTGCCGTCAAAGCCACGCTCTTTGTTTGAATTGCCAGGCGTAACAGAGAAGGTTTGGGGGTTAACATTTTGGGATGAAGCCGCCTGTGCCGACACTCTGGCAAATCTGCGCTACGAAGGACCCTTCACTCCCCCAAGTGAGCAAGGGTCTCTGCACATGCCAAGTGCTTTTGGCGGCCAAAACTGGGGCGGCCCCGCTATTGACCCAGATCGCGCAACGCTGGTCGTAAATACCCAGCACCTGGGTACGGTTGTGCAATTGATTCCGCGGGATCAGTGCGAAGATGGCAGCTTCCCGGACCCAGTTGCCCACGGCTTATTTCTTGACGAGCCATCAAAAGGCACACCCTATTGCGACCGACGTTGGCTCGGCTTTGTTTCGCCCCTTGGCGCACCTTGTACGCCACCACCATGGGGTACCTTGGCAGGCATTGATATTGTGTCCGGGGATGTGAAGTGGCAGGTGCCCCTAGGCACGTCGCGAGATATGGCACCCTTCCCATTTTGGTTTATCGATGGCGCACCCAATATTGGTGGCCCTACCGTCACTCGATCTGGCCTTACCTTTATCGCTGCAACGACGGATTATTTCTTGCGTGCGTTCGCTACGGACACTGGTGAAGAACTTTGGAAGGGCCGACTGCCCACATCAGCCCACGGCTTACCCGTCACCTATGAAACCAATGACGGCGATCAATACGTTGTTATCGCTGCAGGGGGACACGCCGCCTTGGGGACCCCTCCCGGCGATTACCTAATAGCCTACACACTCGATAAATAAGGACTTTTAAGCCCATGGTCACCGAAGGTATTCGAACGACTCCCGAGGGAGATTTACTGGCCGACATCCATGCGATGGATTGGCTGGATGTTGGCGGCGGAACCAAATTTAAGGTTCTGCGGCTATGTGAACACACCGGACAGTGGGCGCTTTATGTCAATATGGCGCCGGGAGCCCGCTTCCAAGCCCACCGCCACGAGGGCACGGGTCAATTTTTTGTTACCAAGGGCGAATTAATTTACGACGCAGGTACGGCGGGACCCGGGACCTATGGCTTCGAACCGATCTTTGCTGTGCACGTCGATGCTCACTGTAAGGTTGAGACCGAGATGCTATTTCTTGGCGAAGGCGCCGTGACCTACTTTGATCAGGACGGTAATGTCGACTACGTCTTCAATGTCCAAATGCTAAAGGCAGCAATGAGTGGCGGGCAACAGCTGGACATAGGACAGTCATAAGCCTTCCACTTGGCATTTCGCCTATTTAGAATTTATTGTCGAGCTGTGAGCGTAACGTAGAGCTCATCGAGATTACGCCCAAAAAAGCTAGGTTGGTAGGTGGGCAAGGGCGTATCAGCGGTGAGTGCGAAGCTCTGATAGCGCCCAAAAAGCTGACTAAATGCGCTGATCATTTCTTGCCGCGCAAGTGCCGCACCGACACACACGTGTCGACCAATCCCAAAGGCAAGATGGCTGCCGGGTTTTTTGCGCTGAAAGTCAAAGCGTTCCGCATGGTCGTATCGGGCTTCATCGCGATTGGCCGAGCCAAAGCGAATATTAAGTAAATCGCCCTTTGCAAAGCCAACCTCACCAATATTCGCAGCATGGGCGCACTCTCTAAACATGCCCTGCACGGGCGACTCAAGGCGGAGCATTTCTTCTATCGCAACCGGCACTAACGCAGGATTTTGGGCAAGAGCTTCCATTGCTGCAGGGTCTTCAAGCAGCAATTTTATCCCTGAGCCTATCGCAGCTGTAGTGGTCTCATTCCCAGACGCCAGTAAGTCGATAGTGATTAATGTCATCAGCTCCTGCATATCAAATGACTCACCGGATGTATCGCGGTAGGCCAATGCCTCGCTAATAAAATCATCCCGAGGATGCTTTCTCCGCTCCGCGATCATCTCAGCAAAATAGTGCTGCATCTCGACCACTAACCGCGCGCACTCTATTCTTCGCTCGCGCGAAGCCATCATACTGAAGGGCTCAACGATCGCATCGGACCAGACTTTAAACTGAGCAATATCGGTCGCAGGCACACCCAGGAGATTGGCAATCACGACCATAGGAAACGGATGCGCAAACTCATGAATAAAGGCGATGTCCGTTCTCGTGTCGAAACTATCGAATAATTCAGTAGCCACCTGATCAATCATCGGGGTCGCATGCCTAACCCGCTTGGCGGTAAACAGCGTTTCCAAAAAGCCGCGCACTTTTCGGTGTCGCGGCAGGTCAGTCGTCGAGCAAGAAGAGAGGGGTAGCCAGCCTTCATTTTGATAAATATCGATAATGTCCTGGTCAACACTCCCGCCGTCGGCCAGCGCCATAGGACTGACGCCGCTAAGAAAACGATCCGGCTGGCGAAGCACCTCTCTAGCATGTTGATCGGAAACGACTATATGAAATCCGGAAGCAGGCATTTCATAGACGGGGCAGCGATTGCGTAGCTCTCGGTACACCTCGTAAGGCTGCTGTTGAACATGCGCATCCATTAAATTGGGGAACTCATCAATAGCCATTGATCACCATTCTTTCAAGGCACAAAAACCTACTCAGCTCCCTCAATGACGGCGGCCAGTGACTGAAGAAACTCGGCCGCTTGAGCACCATTCACCACCCGGTGATCACTTCCTAGGGTGACTGTTACCTGCTCCTCGGGGACGAACGTTTGAGTTTGCGCATCCCAAGAAGGCTGAACGCTTAAGCGTCCCACCGACAACACCATGACTTGCGGTGGTGTGACCATTGCAGTGAAGTCATCAACGCCATACATACCCAAGTTGCTAATCGCTATAGCGGCGGGCTGAACGTCGCCTGCTACCGACCGACCGGCGCGGGCTCGAGCGACAAGCGACGCTAAACCTTCCGCCATCTCGACGATACTGAGTTGATCTATATTTGTCAGAACAGGAGCGGCCACGGCACCATCATCGCGGGCGACAGCTACAGCCACATTCAGCGCACCCACTGGTTTCAAGGCATCCATCTCAAATTGAGTATTCAATGTTGGATGCTTATCCAGCGCGCGAGCAACCGCGTTAACGAGCAGTGCAGTCAAAACACCCGACCCATTGGACAATTGCTCTTTCATTTGTGCCAAAGCGCGCCCCACGCGTAACTGCCTGCGGACGTGATAAATAGGCACTGTTGACTGTGCTTCGCTCAAGGCAGAGGCAACTTTCTTCTGCGAGGCGTTCAAAGCATGGCGCTCACCATGACTGGTGTCACTGTGCGCACCTTGCTCGATAGCGCGGTCAACATCTTCTTTTAAAATTCGCCCATTTGGCCCCGAAGCCGTGACAACCTCTGGGCTGATACCGGCTTTGCTTAACTTACGGAGTAAGGCGGGACTAATCTTCACCTCATTAGAAGAGGATGGCTGCGCGGCGGCACCCTCCCCACTGTCACTATGAGCATCGATACTAGTGGACTCTTGGGACGACGTACTTGTTGTCTGCGCACTTATGAACTGGTCAAGATCCGATGGCGAATAGTCGGCAAGTGCAATCACACCGATCAGAGTGCCAACTGCCAACTCCTCACCTTCAGGTACTAGAATACGCACAAGCGTGCCCGACTCCCTCGCCTCAAAGCTGTTAACAATTTTATCGGTCTCGATATCGACCAGTTCATCCCCTGCAGCGACGATGGCACCCTCAGCGCAGCGCCACTCCACAATACGCCCGTGGGTCATTTCGATGCCCCATTTAGGAATAGTCACCGCTTCAAATTGCTTACTCACTCGCCAACTCCTCAGCTGGGCGCTCACTGGGCGCAAATACTAACAGTGCGTTACCTGGCATCCGGCTGCCAAAAAGATAACCTGAATTAACCAGCAAATGTCCATTCGACAAAACGGGACCATCCGACTCGATAGATCCACCGCGCGCTATATCGCCGTTTACCGCGGGAAATGTGTCGAAGGTATTGAACTCCCACAGCACTTTGCCATCATTACTATCGTAGGCGCGCAACAGACCGTCAAAACCTCCGGCAAATACCAACTCGCTGGTGCTCGTTGGGGCTGCAGACATACCTGGGTCACACGCGGGCTTTGCCTCGTCGCGACAAGTGTCTTCGGCCCGCGTGTACCAATCGGTAACACCTGTCAAAGGATTCAGCGCATGCATACCTGGGAAAGGTTCCCCCTTGGCGAGACCGAGAAAGTCGGTGTCCGCTATCGGCGCAAATAACTTGTCGCCGTTAGTCGCCATACCCCAGTGCACGCCTCCGGCGAACCCGCCACGACCTAATTTCCGATGCCAAACCACGTCACCCTGTTTATCCAAGTCAAGGCCGTAAACATCCCCACTTTTCTGGCCAACGAGTAGCAGCTCGCTATCATCGGTTTGCCATAAGATGGTCGCTGCACCAATGTCTAGGTCAGGTCCATTTTCTTCCGGACAATTACCACCGCCACCTATAAAGCAGGCCATATTCCAGGCATCGCCCGCCAGCAACTGCTTGCGCCACATCAATTTCCCATCGGATAAACGCATCGCGATAACTGCATCGCTGCTCGTTGATGCCGGTGAGGTGTAGGCCTCTCCAGTGCCCACGTACAGCAAACCACGCTTTGTATCAATTGAGGGAGTATTCCAAACCGGCGCACCCGACGGCCCAAGTCGCTTGGCACCGTGAACATTGGGCTCGCCGGTATCGGCAGGTTGCTCAGGAATAACAAAAGAATTCCACAGCAGCTTACCGGTACTCACGTCCAACGCGGCAACACTGCCCCTAAAGGTACAACATGTATATCCGGGATCTGCGGCTGTCGCCCACTCCGAAGAGGACAGCGGGACGTATATTCTCTGCCCAGACACTTTTACCGAGCCCGTGATAGTAGCATCTGGATGGGTCGAGATATCGGTTAACCAAACCCGCTGTCCGGTGCGCGCATTGACACCATGTACGCGCGCATCAAAGTCGCCAAAAACCAATAAAGGGGCATCATTTTCGACGTCATCAATAATGCTTGGACCATTACGTACCTCAGCACCCGCCTGATACACCCAGTGCGCACAGCCTGATTCAAGATCTAGTGCGTACACCGCACCGTCCTGTGAACCAACAAAGACTGAACCTGAATGTACCAACGGCTGCGATCGTGCTCGAGTGGCTCCTGGGTAGGCAAATGCCCATTTTAAAGTGAGCGACTCCAACTCTGCTTTACCTATCGCGTCAGCAGAAGCGCTAACGTATCGATGGTTGTACTGATTGCCACCCCAGCCTGTCCATTCGCTACCCACCGCCGATAGAGCATTCGTTACGGATTCATCGCACATGAGTACGGCCGCTGGCGACGAGGTTGAAGACCCACTAAGGAATGCTGCCACCGCTGTACGCTGCACAGTAGACAAGTGCGCCGCCTGCCGTTGCATAGCGCCTTCATTCATAACTGCCAACAATGACTCCGGCGACATCATATTAAACGTAATGAAATGCGGCGCGCGCGGGACTGACCCGTTATGACAGCCCGCACAGTGCTCTGCAAACAGCGACGCGCCATCGGTGGCTTGCGCGCCCGCCCCAGTTGTAACAGCGCTTTGAACCAACGCACTAGGTACAGCCGTTGAAAGCGCCAGGAAAACCGTTAATAAACCTGTTCTCACAGTGTCTCCCTCTCCAAAGTGCCCACCTACACCCAGGGGGCTTTAATTATTTAACCTTACCGCTACGGGTCGAGCATTTAATAGTCGAGCGTTGCCTTTATCGCAGTCACTATGTTGTCAACACTGGGAACGTAATGGGCTTCAAGACACGGCGTTGCTGGCACTGGGGTATGCGGTGCAGTGACTTTCTTGATCGGTGCATCGAGGTAATCGAACCCGCGCTCGGCCGCAATGCTCGCAATCTCCGATGCCATGCTACAGATCGGATTCGCTTCGTCGACCACAACCAAACGACCCGTTTTAGCCACGCTTGTAAGTATGGCGCCCTCATCAAGCGGGGATATGGTCCGCGGGTCTATCACTTCAACGCTTATGCCCTCACTAGCCAGTTGCTTGGCCGCCTGTTCAGCGAAAATCACCATACGTGAGATTGCGACAACCGTAATGTCAGTTCCTTCAACTACCGTCCGAGCTTGTCCAAAAGGAATCAAAAACTCCCCCTCGGGGACATCGCACTCGTCCATATAGAGTGCTTTGTGCTCACAGAACACAACTGGGTCATCTTGCCTAATAGCCTCAGCTAGCAAACCCTTAGCATCCGCTGCATTAGAGGGCACCACCACCTTAATTCCTGGGATGGCCGCAAGAAGCGGATAAAGAATTTGTGAGTGCTGTGGACCTGTCCCTGTGCCAGCGCCGATCATGGTTCTGATCACCACAGGTGTGCGCGCTTGCCCACCAAACATGTACCGAAATTTAGCAATTTGGTTTAACAGTTGATCCAAACAAACACCCAAAAAATCAACAAACATGAGCTCTGCTACAGGACGTAGACCCGTCAACGCAGCACCACCCGCAGCACCAATAATTGCCGACTCAGTGATCGGCGTATCGATAACACGCTCCACACCATACTTCTCTGGCAGCCCCGCGGTAATGCCATAAACCCCACCCTGGTCACTGGCAACGTCTTCGCCCAGAATAACCACACGCTCATCGCGCGCCATTTCTTCGTCAAGCGTCAGGTTAATGGCTTCTCGAATAGACATTCGCATCAGCGCAGCTCCCCTTCGTAATTAATATAAACATCGGTATACAGCTTATCGGGCGTTGGATCGTCAGCAGCAAGCGCTTGCTCGACAGCATGATCCAAATCGGCTTGAATTTGTGCGTCAATTGTATTGATTAGCTCCTCATCGAGAGCACTCGCTCGTGGATCAGCTAAGAACCGAGGGATTGGATCGCCTTCTATGCGCTGTCGCTTCATCTCCTCATTATCGCGGTAAGCCTGGGCGTCACCCTCAAAATGACCGTAATAACGCGCTGAGACGGCTTCAATTGCCGTAGGGCCGCCACCATCACGACCACGCTCAATGGCCTCTCGACAGGCGGCATGCACGGCGAAGAAGTCTGATCCATCGACCACTACCGAAGGCATACCAAATGAACCCGCTCGAGCGGCAATCTGGCCCTCAGGTTTTGGATTACGTGTGAATTCAGCGTAGAAATTATTTTCGTACATAAAGATCATCGGTAACTTGAGAACCACCGCAAGATTTAGCGCCTCCGCAACCGTACCTTGATCAGACGCGCCATCGCCAATAAAGGCCATCGACACACCACGATTCTTCAGCGTTTTTGCGGTGAGTGCCGCACCTGCGGCAATGGGAGGGCCACCGCCAACAATGGCATTGGCACCGAGCATGCCCTTGGACATATCGGCTATGTGCATTGAGCCGCCTTTGCCGTTACAGAATCCGTCTTGCTTGCATGCAAGCTCCAACATCATGCCATCTAAGTCACAACCCTTAGCAATACAGTGCCCATGCCCGCGATGCGTGCTGGCTATGTAGTCACCATTGTTCATGTCTAGGCAGGCGCCAACCGCGATCGCCTCTTGATTACGATAAATATGAATAAAGCCGGGAAGCTTGCCCTGTTGGTATTCAGATCGCATGCGCTCTTCAAACTCGCGAATACTTTTCATAAGGCGATAAGCCTTAACCAACTCCTCCTTGGTGTATTCCATAAAAGATCCTTAATTGAAATTTTGCAGTCAAAAAAAGGCCCCAATGGGGGCCTTTAACGGGCTTGAACAACTTAGAAGCTATAACCTACCTGAATACCGTACTCGCGGGGTGGTCCATGACGAGTAAAGTTCCAAAGCGTCGCCACTGGGTTAGCGGCCACTCGATAGATCTCGTTTGTCAGGTTCTTCCCGTATACCGATATTTCAAGGCCGTTATCGGCACCGTTATACGTTATGAATCCATTAACAAGCGTACGCTCTTCCATTTGCGTAAGCGCCTTCTGCACGATGATCGGGTTACCTTGTGCGTCGGCGCCCTGGAAGTTAGCTGGGAAAGGACTGGTTTCAGCATCATCTTGGTAGTGCATATTCAGGTTATAGGTGATGCTGGCACCACTTGCGAGATCCTGGAAATAGGTTGCCGCAACGCCGTAGGTCAGCTCAGGCGAGAAAGGAACTCGCAAGCCCGACAGGTCAGGGTTTATGGCGTCGCCCGCGGGCAAACCTAAATCAGCCGGGTTGATACCAGGTGTGTAGCTATCGTAGGTGTGATCAAGGTAACCGAGGTTAGCGTCAATTCGGAAACTATCAGACACGGCCCACTGCATTTCAGCTTCAAAGCCCTGGGCAGTAGATTGTCCTTCGTTAACCGAGACGGTCTCTTGGAAGGTGTTACCTGCCGCATCCTGAATAGTCACTACTGTATCGCGCTGAAGGTTGTCGTACTTTGTATGGAATGCTGCCAAGTTGAGACGCAATGTGCCGTCTAACAGGTCAGACTTCAGACCAATTTCAAAGTTTTCATTCTCCTCGCTGTCATAGGGTGAGCATGAGAACTCAGAGCCACAGGTCTCAGAGAATCCACCCGCCACAAATCCAGTTGCGAAGCTGGCATAGACCATCACGTCATCGTTGATCTTATAGTCAGCAACAAGCCGATAGGTCACAGCATCCCAGGTTTCTGAATTTTTCTGGACATTACCAAAGGCTGACTCAGGCAAAGGGTTAACAAACGGCCCCGCGTACTGATCGAGGGAAATAATATTGCTGACAGGATTCGCAGCGGTACCTAAGTTGTAACGCTCAAAGTCCTTCTTATCTTCGGTGTAACGAGCACCAGCAGATAGCGTCAGCTTATCGTTGACGTCGAAGGATCCGTCGGCGTAAACCGCCCAGGTAGTACGATCCTGCGTCGTCTCTTGAACTTCATACCGATCGTCATAAAAATTGGTAGCGGCGAGCGGTCCGAAGAAGCCGAGATTGCCAAACACAATGAAGTCTACATCGTCGCGATAAAGTGCGGTTCCGCCGACCCAGTTGAATGGACCGTCATATTGACTGGCCACTCTAAATTCCTGCTGGAACTGCTCACGCTTACTGTTTCGGCTTGCGTCATAGAGTGACGTGTAAGCCTCACCAGTGTAGGTGCTCGCAAGAATTTCATCCTGGTCTCGCATGCCAGTAATGGACTTAATTTCGTAGTCACCAATAGTTATTAATTGGTTCAGGTAAACACCGTTTGCTTCGACCTTATGGCCACCTTTTAAGTCAATCACAGCGGTTTGAGTATATGACTGCCCCGTGTTGAAGGGGTCAGTGATGCCCACATCCGCGATACCGGGGAAGCCAATAATGGGCCACACGTAGCCTTCGTTGTTAGGCGTTTCATTAGCCGTTGCTACCGTCTCAGACTGATCATCGAGGTACTCAAACATTAAGTCTGCTGAGTACCAGTCAGTTGGCTCCCAGCGAAATTTCAGCTTGCCAGCCAGTACGTCCTTACCGCCGATGCTAGAGCCATCGCCTGTTGTGGGGTATGTGCTCTTGATCTCAGCCGTGCTGGGGTTGCCTGGAGTTGGGAAGAGGCCATCACTACAAGTGAAGCAAGTAAATGTACCGCCCATTGGCTTGGTGTTTGAGTAGTAGCCGTCTGAGTAATCGCGGATCACTGACAAGCGCGCTGCCAACGTATCTGACAATGGCACATTCAGGGCGAATTTGAATTTGTTTAGGTCACTGTCATTGCTGTCATAGCGACCGAAGTTTACTTCCACATTACCGCTAACTTCACCACCAACGTCAGGCTTAATGGTTGTGAAAGCAATCGCTCCCGCCGTCGTGTTTTTGCCGAACAGCGTTCCCTGAGGACCGCGGAAAATTTCTACTTGCTCAATGTCAAAGACTTCCACAAATTGCGATTGCACGTGGTTAAACGCGAAGTCATCCACGCTAATGCCTACCGAGGGATCTTTCGTCACCAAAATGGAGATAAAGCCCGTTCCACGCATACCACCGGCAATGGCGTTAAATCCATTTTGAGGCGTTAAAGTAACGTTTGGCGCGAATTGTGCGAGCTCAGTGACTGAGTTCTGAAAAGTCTTGTTTAACTGGGCCGCAGTAATGGTACTCACAGCGATGGGAAGATCTTGCTGGCCGATATCGCGCTTTGTACCGGTAACGATAATTTCTTCTAGTGCTGCTGAACTCCGCGTCTGATCCTGAGCCATCGTGCCCATCGACGCACATAACGTTGCGACTGCGGCTGGCAAAGCAAGCAGCTTAAAGGATGAGGATTTACCTCTACCGAAGGTTAATGACATCTTATGTACTCCCTACATTTTTTTTATGGGATAAATTGCAAGATTTTCGTGAGTGGATCACTTCTCGCTTAGCGCTTACAACTTGCTTGCGCACAGCAAGGATATTAACTATAAACTCGGAGCTAGTGCAACCACAATTAATTGTTTTCTCACGACACACACCAGACCTATGACTCGCGATAACGTGGGCTCATCAAAAGAGGGTTCACCATGGACTACGCATTGAAAATTGCCCAACTGCGATCACGCTTAACTCAGGCGGGCTCAGCGGGTGCAATGCTAACAACAACAGACAATATCCTTTACGCGACCGGTTTCAGCTCGGTCATGGACGGTTGGCACTTAATAGAGCCGATCGCTGCAGTCTTTGTGCCCACCAACGCTGAGGAGCCAGTGACCCTCTTTATGCCTGAGGCGAGTCTAGTGTCGCTTATCACCTCGGAGCGAGGTGGCCATCCTGTTTTTTACGAACGGATACGCACCTACGACATGCTGAATTTTTGCGAGACTGCTCGCGGCCACGACGCGCACCTTGACCTTCCGGATGATCTGACCGCCGAGCTTTCATCTATTACTCAACTCATTGAGGGTCAATGCGCCGAGAACATTATGCTCGCGCTAAAGCATTGCCTTGAAGAACGCGGTTTTACCGATCAAGTCATCATGTTCGATGATCTGCGGGTGGCCACCAGACTTGCCGAAAGTAATGGGCAGCGCTGGCAAGATGCCCTTGACGTCATGCTAGCCACGCGCGCCGTAAAAACGCCGGCGGAGATTGCCCTCCTGAAAGAGAGCGGCGTAGTCGCCGACAAAATCATCGCTCATACCGTGAGCCAGCTTGGCGTCGGCAAATCATGGAGCAATGTCGAAAAATCAGTGGCGAAGTTTATGATCGATGAAGGCGTTGATCCATTACCTGGCAGCCCAATGCTGTTTGGTGGCGCCTATGATCTCGTCTTTCGCTCTGACTTATTCCGCACCCCTTACGATCGACCATTCGAAGGCGGAGAAATAGCGATCATGGAAACCCAGGGTCGGTATCGCGGTTTCTGGATTGACATCAACCGCACCGCATATATCGGCACCCCGCCGCAGGCCTATCGCGATCAGCACGCATGCGTGAAAGCAATCTACACAACACTCGTGGAGCGATTAAAACCCGGCGCCAACACGGCGCAGATTTGTCGAATAGACAATATTCCGGAAACCAAACGGTTAGGTGCGCCGGACAAGTTATTGGTCGTCGCGCACTCCGTGGGGCACGTACCGCTGGAAAGCCCCGTCGCCTATCCGGGGACCGGTTGGCATGCGGCTCGCGATGGTTTCGACGTTAAACCCGGAATGGCAATCAGTATCGACTGCTTGTACTTTGGGAGTGAGCTGGGTCCCTCACATATGGAAAATGTTTTCATCGTAACCGAGACGGGTAGTTACAGCTTGTATCAAACCCCGCTCGATCTTATTGAAGTGACATGATGGTGTCGGGCGCATTAAAGCGCTATTGGGCGGTGTAACCCCCGTCCACTAACATCTCAGAGCCCGTCATAAAGCGTGATAAGTCAGACGCTAAAAATACAATCGAATCTGCGATCTCATCGCCGCTTGCCATATTGCCAATCGGATGAGCTGCTCTTATTGCTTCTCGCGCTTCCTCGGGGCTTGGAGCGAAGCCTGCTTCTCCTAGCTCTTTTAGGCACTGGGCAGCAAAGGCGGTATCGACCGTTCCGGGGTGGATTGAATTGACTCGCACTCGCTTGTCTAAACTGCCAAATTCAACAGCAGCAGCCTTAGTAAACATGCGCACCGCGCCCTTAGTCGCGCAATAAGCACTCTGAAAAGCGACGCCAATATTGCCGCAGATTGACGACATATTAATAATGGAACTGTAAACCTTTGTTCGTTCACCCGCCGCATGCAAATCATCAAGAAAACATTGTGTGCCCAGAAACATACCGGTGCTATTGATCCTGAATAAGCGCTCCCAATCAGCCAGGGTCGTATCGGCAACACTCTTAATCACGTCAACGCCTGCATTGTTAACAAGCACAGATAAATCACCATAGGTGTCTTTGACCACATCGCGAGCGGCGAGCCATGATGCGGGGTCGCCCACGTCAAGAACACAGCCGGTAGCTTGTCCACCCTTACTGCGAATATCGTCGACCACAGCGTCTATCGCTGCGCGATCAATATCTGTGACAACGACTGATGCGCCATGACTCGCCAACGCCCGTGCAGTAGCAGAGCCAATACCACCGGCACCACCCGTTACAAGGGCGATTCGCGAAGTTCCATCTTTAAATTCCAGTAATGCCGTCATCAATACGTTTCCTCTCAGTCGATCAATTGAAATCCAACGAGTAGCCCGCACGCGGGAGGTGAACACGCGCTTCCGAGCCATTATCTTGCGTCACCGCTAGTAAAATTAAGCGCTCGGAAATTGCCTCTAAACGCCCCAACACGGTTCCTCGATCCGCGCCTTCAGCTTTCACAGCAACAGGTTTTCCAACCCAATCTGCGAACGATTCGACGGAAGTGAGATCTAAACATGGCGGCGCATCTTGATTCTCCTCGAGCATCTGCCATGCATAGTCGTAGCTCTTCTCAGCTCGATCGCCAAACCCTATGTCATCTAACGCTGAGTACCAACTTTGGAGCTTCGCCATTGCCGCCAGAGCGCCGGAAGTTTCAGGGAGTCCAGCGAGCACAAACCAGAGAATGCCCCAGCAATGCACGTCCGCAAGACTCACATCACTCCCATGTATAAAGGGCCCATTTATAAAGGGGCCATGGCTCGCCAAATGGTCATTCAATTCACTGGCTAACATCGCAATTCGATTGGCGTATAAAGGCAGTTCTTCCGCAAGCTGATCAAAATCGAGGTGCGGGAAAACAGCTTTTCTGTCCGCCAAGAAATGATCATCCCAGCTTGATGAATATTTCCCAACGGCGGCGCGAAGTACAGGGTCAAAAAGCGCATCGGCCCAATGTCCGATTGCAGCATCGATAAATCTCGACTGCTTCCCCATAAGTAAAGGCGCGTCTTGGTAGAGACCGTCCAATGCCTCGGCAATGGCGAGGTTGTCGACGAAAATATCAGCGCCCAACTGGAGAACTGGCGTCCCTCGATAGCCGCCGGTAAGGCGCTCAATATCAGGCTTAGGTGCCGTCATGGGCATTTCGATCGACACCCATGCGAGTTTTTTGATGCCTAGCATTTTTTGTGCTTTGCGGGAAAACGGCGATGCATCGTAGTGATGGAGTATCGGAATCATTAATTAATCTCTTCTTCTGTCGATGAGGCTTTAAGGGATGCTGCGGTTTGATTAAGCAGCACACCGTACTTATGGGGAGCAATCAATTGAATGGGATAACGCTCGACTGCATGAATCGCAGCGGGCCTCGCAGCCATCGCATCAGCCCAACGCTGCACTGATGGAAAATTAATGAGTGACTGACCTTGCCAGTCGTGATGGCGTACCCATGGCCAGAGACCAATGTCGACGATGGAATAGGTATCACAGACCCACTCTCTGCCTGCGAGCTGCTCCTCCAAAATGCCATAGAGTCGGTTCATCTCGTCGGAATAACGGCGTACGGCATAAGGCACGTGCTCCGGAGCAAAACACCGAAAGTGATGTGCTTGGCCCGCCATTGGCCCAAAAGCCGCCGCGTGCCAATAAAGCCAGGACTTGATCTGCCAATGATGCTGAACCGTCTGTCCCATCAGTTGGTCATGTGTCGTCGCTAAGTACTCAAGAATGGCGGCTGACTCGAACAAGGTCAGGTCACCGGCGGTTAATACAGGCACTTTCCGGTTTGGATTTAAGGCCGCGAATGCCGGCGCCAGCTGCTGGCCTTCCGCCAGATCAACGACGACGGTCTGGTAGCGAAGATTTAATTCTTCCAAAGCAATAATGACTTTTAAAGAATTCGGGGAGGGATAGAGATACACCGTGTATTCAGGATTATCCATCGTCGGCGACCCCTAGAAACCGACAGCCGCGATCACTGCGACGCCGTAGGATTTGCGTAGTACCAAATGGGCGACGAGTAGGCCCGATCTTGGAGCTGCTCTGGCGCGTCGTCCGGGCGCTTCACGTCAAAAAATAACGCGTCTTTAGACGTCCAGCGAGGCCTTGGCACTTCAATCACTCGAGCGTAATAGACGGCATCTTGAATAGCGTTGAAATCCTCATCTCGCCACACGGCCGACAAACTGGGAGCGCCGTCCTCTTCGTTCGGACCTGCTAGCTGAACGTCGTATACGCGCTCTTTGCGCTCACCTCGATCATTAACCCAGCCTTTGACGACCTGCAAAGCGTGCAGGTTTGGCCCGTCTGGCTCTTTCATTGCCATCAGCATGAAACTGGGGGAGCCATCAGCATCGTTATTGGGCGCCATCACCGACCCCATAGGCACGCCTTTTTGATAACCAACAGTCGACAGCGGCACGCTCTGCAAATCGGAAGGCGAAAACTGCCAGCCGCCAAAAAATCTCAGGCTAATTCGTGATCCTGTGGTGGCATAGACTTCCCGTCGACGAAGCGCATCAAAGATCGCTTCTCGCGTATTCTCTTCTGCCCAAACAGCGGTTAAACCAGAAGCACTCAGCCGCCAATTTTCATTCAGTACATCGGCCATCCGCGTGAACATGCGTTCTGCCGACGGCTCGCTGCTGCGAAACTTGCCGAAGAAATTATCCTCAGCAACAGCACTGAATCCGGTGTGCGAATCCGAAGAACCGATTAATCCAAACTCATAGGGGTTTTGATGCAACTGCTCTCGATAAAGCAACCCTGCTTGGAGTACTGGCCTTGCGTATTCTTGCGCAAACATCCACGGTGCTTTTGGCTGAGTTAAATTAATGTTGCCCTCATCCCACCGCTCGAAGTCCGCATAACGGTCTTGGGGTGATACATAGGGATGCGTTTCGGAGTCACCTTTTACCTGCGTAACCTCGAGCAGTGGCTCCCACCGCTTGCGTTTCGCTGCGTAATCGCTATCGAAGGCTTCACCGTTGTGCCGAATGGGCGAAAAGAGCCTTCCATTGCTGACATTTGAATTATGAGGAATAGCAAGCACCTCACCACTCGAATACGCTTGATAGCGCTCAAGCGCAGCCCACAGCATTTCGGGGTCGCTACTGTCCTGAGATGAAAACGGCTGCAATTGGTCGGCAAAACCAACGCCCTCTCGATATATAACCACCCGATGCAAGTTGTCGCCCGCTATCGTCGACGTCCATTCATAACCAGGCAGTGTGGTAAATCGATGAGGTTGATTGTATCGATCGGCGGTAGCGACGGCATCATCCCACGCCCCCTTCACCACTGCAGGTGGCGCCATATTTTCTGGAGAGGGATTTTGAAAAGCGTTGGCAAAGGCCATGGTCAGCTCACCCATACGGCCCGCGCGCAAAAGCGCTGTCCATTCTTTACCAAGCTCCCAATCCGCAAGCCGCGGATCCTCAGCATCGAGCAACGCGTAAATCGACAGGTACTCAGCGTGATCGGTTATTGCTAAAAAATCGAGAGGATAACGGGCCCTCACTGGCATGCCGTTACCTGCCGACACTGTTTCACCGCGCGCAAAGCGATAGGCTGTATCAGGGCTAGTCCGCGCACCCATTGTATATGCGTCGGCAGACAATGCCGTATGGAGGTGAAGATCACCCCAATACAATTGCGTCCGATGCTCCGAGACATTGGGCGAGTATGAATCGCTTGCAATAGATGGATTCATGACAAAGCAAGCGCCCAAAAACACCAGGGAAATTCGAGTCATTGCTAGGCGCTTGAGTGGATGAGACCGGCGCACTCTATTTATCCTCATGTGCTTGACGCTTAAATGCCAACAAGACATTTCCGGCCATGTGGTTATAAATTCCGTAACCTGAGGTTACGAACATCATATCGCCATCAAATACAGGACCAGCTGCACCACTGAACGAGCCACCTGACCCTTTCGCGCCACCGACACCGGCGTAATCCTTAAGGGAGTTGTACTCCCATACGACCTCTCCACTGTCCTGCGCATAGGCTCTCAGCCGCCCATCCATTGCTCCGCCCACCACGCCACCAACAATGGCAGATGCTGCCGCAGAGAGGCCGGGATCACAAAATTCACGGCCATCGCAGACGTTATCGGTTTCAGTAAACCAGAGGGTCTCGCCCGTGCGCACGTCGACGGCAAACATTCCCGGATAGGCCCGCCCCGGCCATCGAGGCCCACCATAGAAATCCGATATCGGCACATATAAAACATCGCCATCGACACTCATGCCGAAGTGGACACCGCCCTGTATACCACCACGACCTAATTTGTTATGCCAAACCTGCTCTCCATTATCGGGATTGATACCGAACACAGCGCCGGATTTTTGCCCTGCGATTAATATGTCACTGCCATCAGACGCGGTGGCCAGCAGTGTCGCAGCACCAAAATCGTAATCAGGTCCATCCTCTGCAGGACAGTTCAAACGACCTTCCGTTTCGCAAGACATATTCCATGCATCACCAGACGTGGCCTGCAATGCCCAAATGATCGCGCCATCATCGAGGCTTAAGGCTAAAATCGCGTCGCTGGTACTGCCAGCCGGAGATGAATAACTCTCGCCAGTACCGACATAGAGCCGATTCCGCTTTGGATCAATGACCGGCGTACCCCAAACAGGCGCACCAGAAGGTGCTAATTGATTGGTGCCCATGGCATTTTTGCCAACGACCACTGGATCTTCATCAATCGTATACCCCGTCCATAGTTTGTTACCCGAAGCAGCATCGTAAGTCGCCACGCCCCCACGGAAAGTGCAGCACTCGTAGTCCGGATCAGCTGCAGCAACAACCTCCAAAGACGAGAAGGCAACGTACAGTCGCCCCTCATGCAATGCGGGTGCGGCAGTAATCGTTAGGCTTGGGTGGGGATCGGGGCGATCTCGCCACGCGAGCTCACCGGTACGTGCATCGACCGCATAAACATTACCTACAAGATCGCCAAAAAACACCAGTGGAGTATCGACGTCGGTATCAGACCAATCGGAAACAACAATGGCGGTGCGAACTTCGGCGACAGTAGTGAACGTCCAGCGAACACAGCCCGTTGATCGATCGATTGCCATCACATCACCTGTCTGGCTGCCGATAAACAAGCTGTCACCTGCTACGGTCGGCTGCGAGCGGACTCTCGATGCGTCAGGGAATGCGAAAGCCCAAGCCAATTCGAGCGCAGGCATGTCGCTTAATGTGATATCCGTTAGTTGCTCGCCGAAGTACCGGTTATTGCCAAGATTAATGCCCCACCCGCTCACCTTAGGAGGCAGAGACAAATCAATGTTTTTTTGATCACACATGGGTGCTGAGGCAGTAGCAGTGTCAGTGATCTCTTTGCCTGTCATGTATTCGGCAACCAGCAAACGCTGGGGCTGAGAGAGCGCTGCAGCTTGACTCTGCATGATGCCCTCATTCATTGCACGCAGAACTGATGTCGGGGAGAACGTCGCCATCATCGACAAGGGTGGCGCCTTTGAAACCCTGCCATTGTGGCACGCAGCACAATTTGCTTCGTAAAGCGCTTCACCTGAAATCGACTCTTGGGCGTTCGCTTGCGGTATAAAAAAACACAGCAACGCCAACCAGCGGTGACTAAATTTCATAAGTTCTTCCCTCTTTACTTTTTTTTATCGGCTAACTCATAGTCAAAGGTCGCCGCGGGTTATCGATTAAAACCGCCCGCCCTACTAACGGCGTCACTCTTCCCTTTCTCTCGTCATTCGCGCAGATTGAGGCGGCGCTCAAGCTCAACGTGAAAATGACGCAGCCTCTGTTCTTGTTCTCCCCAAAGCTGGCCGTCAAATGCCTTGCTCCGCATGCCTTCCTGCACAGAAGGCAAAAACGCGGCATCCTGACTCAGCACCAACCCCAAGCCCGGATCTTCATCTATTAAATAGCTTTCGGTCTCGGGGCGTGTATTGCCGGTAAAATCCGTGCCTTCAGGTAGCCCCATCCATGCTGGAGGGCAGTAGTTTGGATCTTCAACCGGAAACATTAACGTCATGGTGTCGTACCAAAACCTTCCCGGATCAGTATCGTGAGGTATAAACCGCATCAGAAAAACAGCTTCAGGATGACAGCCAATTTGCACGTTCGGGAAAATACCTGTCGCCCAGCTATCGGAAAGCTGACCGTCCGTGAAGCGCTCGTACTCGAGCCCTAAACGATCTGAACGTTCGCGTTTACCTTTCTGAATAGCTTTGCGTACATCGACCGCTGTCCCCTCAAATGCGCTTGGATCAACGCCGGCTTCGGCTAGCATCATTTGCAAACCTTCGTTGACGGTCTGCTGGTCATGATGACGCGGACTGGGCTGACCAAGGGGCACAATCATTCGGCTGGCGCCCTTGGGATAAAGGTCATACTGAACGTGAAGATCGGCCATAACACCGCGAGTCTCGGGGTGTACTGCGTGCAAGTGATAACTCTCATAGAAGGCTTCTACGCCAACCTTCCAGTTAGAACCCCATTCGCTGCGGACGTGCCGAACGACCTTCATTTGATCGATACGGTAATTCTCAAGATAACCCTCTGGCAATCCAATCTCGTCTTTTAACGACGGCGCATGCTCATCCATATTGATAAAGATGAGTCCTGCCAGCACCTCAACCCTCGCCTGTTTCAATCCGGGGCGATGACAAACAACCTCTGGCTGGAAAGTATTCTCATCAGTAATAGATCGAAGATCGCCATTATTACTAAAGCTCCAGCTGTGAAACGGGCAGATGAAAACTTTGCGGTTGCCATGCTCCTCAGTTAACAAGCGCGCGCCACGATGCGGGCAGACATTGTAAAACGCGCGAATGCCTTCCTGAGTATGACTAATAATGAAAGACTCATGGCGTATCTTGAACAAGAAGTAATCGCCAATATTCGGCAAATCTGCCTGCACACCAGCGATGAGCCACGTTTTGCTCCAGAGATTTTCCCACTCGAGCTCGGCGTAATCTTTAGAGAAATAGCCTTCTTTACTGTGCACTTCAACGCCGTTGTTAACATCCGGCTGCTTTTTCTCTAGGCTTCCGGTCGGCGCATCGGGATCGATTATTGCTACTGGGATCACACTACTGTTCATCTCGACTACCCTCTCAAAAAGTATTACACCGGTCTAAAAACCGGCATATCGATCTCATCCGACCAAGCCTCAAATGCCACCGACACCTCGATTCCGACAGTCATAGTATCAATATCAACATCGATAACTTGAGACATCATTCTAGGACCCTCTGCCAAATCGATGAGGGCTAAAACATAAGGCGCATCGTAAGCTTGCGACACTGCGCGGCGCACAATAGTAAAACTGGCGACGGATCCGCGGCCACTTGCCGGCGTCCAATGCAGCGTCGATGCGCCACAGTGGGAACACACTACGCGCGGATAAAACTGCGGCTTGTCGCAGGTTTGGCAGCTTTGCAAAAGCAACTGTCCTTCGCGACAGCCATCAAAATAGGGACGTGCTAGTGGACTGGGGTCTGGTAAAACCTTCTGCATAACTAGACTCCCCGTCCAAGAATAACTGTGGCGTGACTCGACATAATTCCGCCCTGCGCATGTAACAGAATATGCTGCGGATCCTGCTGCTGTCTCGGACCCGCCAATCCTCGAAATTGGGCAATCGCTTCGGTAAGACCAAACATAGCCCCGGGGTTTCCAGGATGACAGTGCGACAGCATGCCACCGTGAGTATTCACCGGTAAGCTGCCGCCCGGACGCGTTGCACCCGACTGCAAAAATGCACCACCCTCACCTTTATCGCAAAACCCTAGATCTTCAAGCTGTATTAAAAGCGCTGGTGAAAAACAGTCGTAAAGCTGCGCTATATCAATGTCGCGAGCCGTTAAGCCCGCATCGGCATAGGCCAATTGACCCGACCTCAACGCAGCGGAGGTGGTCAGGTTTTTCGACTGGCTAATATGCTCGTAGCTATGCCCCTCACCGTAACCCAAAATACTAATGGGTGCGTGGGGAAGGTCTGCAGCTCGCTCCCTCGAGGTGAGCACAATCGCCGCACCACCATCAGAGACAATAGAGCAGTCGAGCATCTTCAGCGGGTCAGCAATAGGCTTCGACGTCATCACGTCATTCACCGTGATGCGCTCGCGATACTGCGCTGTCGGGTTCATGGCCGACCACTCGCGCGACGAGACCATAGCTTCGGCAAATTGTTCTTCGGTCGTTCCGAACTCCGCCATGTGTGCGCGGGCAATAAGTGCGTAATAAGCGGGTACCGTTGGCCCGTACGGTTGCTCATACAGAGGGTGCCCTGAGCTCGCCTGCACAATCATGGCCCGCTCACGCGTCATAAAACTCCGCATGCTGTCAGCCATCGATACAACTACGGTGTGGGCCATGCCCGTCTGGATGGCTGCGGCAGCATAACGGAGTGCAGTGAAGGTTGTGCCGCCGCCAGTACCGACACTCAAGCAATGCCTGGGCTCAATACCGAGATACTCTGCCGTCGCCTCGGCGTGATACATAACCGGATGAACAAGGGAATTACAGGTGATTAGCCCATCGATCGCCCTTAGGTCGAGGCCGGCATCGTCCAGTGCCAATTTAGTGGCCTGAACACCAAGTTCCATAGGGCCCCTGTCAGTGACAACACCGAGATCCGTCTCCGCCATACCGACAATGACGACATCATCTAACCCCATTGAAACACTCCTGTTCAGCCATACAGCTTGGCCCCAATGCTCCCGGGGGCGACGATATCTCCCGCCTCATTCTTGATAAATACATCAAGGGACAGCTCACCCGTTTGGGGGTCATAAGCCGTAATGGTAGCGCCCGCTGTTAATTGATCACCAATATAAGTAGCGCCACGATTGGAGTACTCGACTCGGGTAATCATTCCTGCATCACCGAGCCACTCGTCAACGACCTGATGGAGCCAGTCGCCCAACATGGGGCCGGCCAAAACAAGCCCCGGATAACCTTCAACCTCAGTCGCGTAAGGCAAATCGAAGTGAATACGGTGTCCATTCCACAGAATGGCGTTATAAAGCATCAATTGCACCGTATCAGGTGCATGGACTCGCTCCGGTAAAGCAACGCCCACAGCGGGTTGTGGGTTCATCGTAAAATCCTTGTGGTCTTTTCTTTAATCACCAAATTACCTTCGTCATCCTCGATATTCATAACAACTTCATAAAAAATTAAAGGGCCTGAGCGCCCATGTTTCTCATAAATATCAGTGAGTGTTCGCGTGGCGGTTAACCAGTCTCCAGGATGAATAGGCCGCAAATAATCGATCTCCAAACCGCCAGCCATGGCGCGCTCGAGAGGGAATTTAGGCAGCAGCTTATCTACTGATACGCCGTCAGGTGTCAATTCATCTAGCTCCACGACATCCCAGAACAGCGGCACATGAAACATAGGGGGGGCGACGTCACCCTGCAAATACTTAGCAATCTTACTGCCTGTCGCAACGGCATATTTGCGAATATCGCGGCGAGTCACTATCTCACGGCGCGGCTCACTGGTCCGACCAATGTTGGCTAGTAACTCATCGGACAGTAGTCCTGTCATACTTTTCGCTCCTGCGCTTTCCAGTAGGGGTCTCGTAACTCTCGCTTGAGAATCTTACCTGTCGGGGCTTTGGGCAATGCGTCAACGAAATCAACAGTTTTTGGCTTTTGATAGGACGCTAAATGTTTGCTTGTTTCGGCAATTATCTCCTCCGCGGTGGCAGTGCAACCCGGCTTCAGCACGACGACCGCTTTGACGGCCTCACCCCACACGTCATCGGGCACGCCAAAAACCGCTGACTCCAAAACGTCTGGATGCTGGTGAATAGCCGCCTCGACTTGGGTACTAAAAATGTTTTCGCCGCCAGAGATAATCATGTCCTTGGCGCGGTCAACAATGAAGACGTAGCCCTCTTCATCCCATACCGCAATATCGCCCGTCCACATCCAACCATCACGCAAGGTCTGGGCGGTCAAATCAGGTCGACGCCAATAGCCCACCATGTTCGCCTCAGAGCGAACCACTATTTCACCATGTGTATGGCCATCTTTCGGCACCGCGTGACCCGCCGGGTCTACTACCTGAATGTCGGTAATAAAACCTGCTCGCCCACATGACCCCAAACGTTCTGTATGGGCGCCTGCAATGGCACGCTCATGATCCTCCTGAGATAAAAAGGTCATCGTCATGCCTTCGGTCTGGCCATATCCCTGAATCATCGTGCAAGGAAAGGCCTGCATTGCAGCCTCTACAACAGAGCGCGGCATAGGACCCCCACCGTACTGGAAATTACGCAGGCTGCTCAGGTCGTAGTTTTCAAAACCCTCAACAGCCATCATCCAGTTAATCATGGTGGTAATACCAAGAAACGCCGACACCCGCTCTCGCTCAATGACCTCAAGCGCCAGCTTAGCTTCAAAGTTAATAAGTACGACCGGACAACCATGGGCCATGTAATTCATCGCCAATGCCACAGGTATATGGAACATCTGCCCAGTCAACATATACACGTCGCTGGGAACAATACGCTCGGCCACCGTCTGATTAAGCATGCCCATGAACAGTGAATGGTGGGTGTGCAGCGCGCCTTTTGACTGGCCCGTAGTTCCACCTGTGTAGAGAATCAGCAGGGGATCATTAGCGCCAACTTCGTCGTCCCAAACGGGTGCATCGGGCGACGCCGCTGCAATCAAATGCTCATAGCTACAGTCGAAACCCTCTGCGAAGTTGTGCCAATGAGGCAGTGCAACGCACTTTTGTAGATTGGCAGCTGTCTCCTGATATTCCGCAGAACTGAACACAACCGCAGGCTCGCCGTCTTCAAGCAGCCTCGCCATTTCTGGCTCGCTCAAACGCCAATTCAATGGCAACGCAATTAATCCGCAGCGCGCAGCAGCAAACATGATCTCCATGTATTGGATGCAATTGCGTGACAGAATCGCAACACGATCGCCCTTCTGTAGGCCAAGATCGCCACGCAAGCTATTGGCCAGCCTGGAAACTCGATCCTCAAGCTCGCCATAAGTTATGCGGCGATCATTGGGCACATCGACAAGCGCTTCGCGTTCCGGTGAGTTGGCGGCAATTTTGGCTGGGATATCTCCGAGATTCATACCGAACCCTCAGTACGCACTGTCGAGCTCAACATGACGTTTAGCAATCCGCCACGCGCCGTCTTCTTGCTTCACGGTGTCGTGATACAACCCAACGGTCAGTAGCTTTGTATTGCCGTCCTCGGTCGCGAATAGCGTGAGATTTGAGATCACATCAACCGTTTCACCGTTGGGCGTAAACATCGCGTTGGACACCACATGTCGGCGAACATCATTCTGCGAATCCATAGCCCCTTTATAAACACCCATCATGGTCTCTCGACCTTCATAGGGCCCTGCTAAGTCACCGCCACCAATACGGAAGCTGATGGAGGCATCGGCACAGAGACAGGACTCTAGAAGCGCTAAATCACGCTGGTCATAAGCGTATGACGCTCTAGCTAACAGTTCGGTTATTGCAAAACGGTCATCGGCTGACAACATATTCATGGCTCTCCATCGTCTTGTTATTTATTCTCTGGGCGACCTCGCGAGAGCGCCGCACTGAACAAGCCTCGATTAATATTTTTCAATACGAATTTCTATACAGCTCTCGCAAATTCAACCAGCGTACTGACGTAATCCGCTCGTTCCTCTATAAACGGAGCATGCCCACTATCGGGAAATTCAATGCCTTTGGCGCGAGGGTGATTGTCAGCTACCCACCGCGAAATCTCTGGCGCAACAAAGCCATCCTGACCGCAGATGTAGGAGAGAACGGGCATATCGAGCCCCAGCAACATCTCCCGCTGATCAATATGGGCTAGCTCGCCCAGAGTAGATGATGCTCTGGCAGCAGAGGCAATAAATGCATCTCCCATCCAAGCTAGCATCGCATCAGAAATCGGCTTCGCGCAGACTGCATTGGCGAGGCCTGCTAAAAATGTCACGCGATCATCATCCATCGCCGCCACAACACCGGCAACATCCTCCGCCGTGCCGCCCAAAGGGAGGTCAGGTTTCTGCGTATAGATGGGGCTCGCGCCCGCCGTTAAAACCAGCGCACTGCAACGACTACCGAGCAAAGACGCGGCCTTGGTTGCAACTGCACCGCCAAGAGACCATCCGTTCAATATCACTGACTCAAGGTTTAATTCGTCGACCAGCGCAGCGACATCGGAGGCAATGGCATCGATAGATAAATCGGCAAAGTCGTGGTCAGAGCGACCGCAACCGCGATGATCGATGGTCACCACTCTCAAGCCATGCTCGAGCAGCGGTTTTAGAATACCGTCCCAACAACGGCCGCTCATACCCCAGCCATGAATGAGTACCAGTGCAATATCACCTGCACCCAAGTCTTCGAAGTATATGGACTTGCTGCCATCAACCGCTAATCTCGCCATTAGTCATTCCTCGCTTCTTTTAGGTAAAACAGCATCATTTTTTCAAGATGTTCAAAAAAATCATCGATATCAATTGCGTCCGCAGCGACCACCCACTGGTAGATCGTCCCGAACATCGTTGAGCAATACATTGTGGCGAAGCGTGCGGGGTCAACAGAGTCTCTAACAGATCCATCTGCGAGTCCTTCTTCAATCCAACGCTGAACATCCCGACGATAAATAATGTGATGGCGCGCGAGACTGGCACGGATTTCCGATTCGTCGCCTAATGACTCATACCAGAGAATGTACATGGCCCGCAGATAGCTTGATTCATTCTTAAAGATGTCGCACTGAGCACTGATTGCCGCACTCAAGGCATCAAGTCCTCGCTTACCCGAAACATATGACCCGATGTGCGCTTTCCAAAGCTCATCGAATTTATCGAATAGCTCCATCCATAAGCCGTCTTTCGAGCCGAACCGATAGCTTGCCAAGCCGCGACTGTAGCCTGCTACCTCGCCAATATCTTTTAGCGTCGTCTTGGCAGTGCCACGCTCATTGATTAATTGGACTGCCGCATCAAACATCAGCTTATCGGATAAGGCACTGCGCTCCGCCTGTTTGTTAGTTCGACCAGCGCCAGTGGGTTTAGCTTGCATATCCATAAAATGCTCTCTCTCGAAACGGGCTCAAGGTTTATTACCGCCTTTAACAACTATTGGCGTGATAACACTCGCCTGTAGATCTTTGCGCAACTGTGCTTTGTCAATTTTCCCAACGCTGGTTTTGGGGATGGCGTCCACAAAAGACCAGTATTCTGGTATCCAGAATCCAGCGACACGCGTGTTCAGGAAAACGCGTATATCTGCTGGATTAGGCCGATCGTTTTCTGAGGGCACTATGATTACCAGCGGCCGCTCCTGCCATCGCTCGTCGGGGATCGCTATAACCGCGACCTCTTCTACGCCCGGGTGGGAAAGAATGGCATCCTCAAGATCGACCGACGAGATCCATTCACCACCCGATTTGATGACATCTTTCGATCGATCAGTTAGCTGCACATAACCTTGAGGATCGATATGCCCTACGTCTCCCGTCTTCAACCAGCCATCTTCCGCGAAGGCGTCACTTTCAATATCAAGATAGCTGCCCGTGACCCACGCGCCACGCAGCTGCAGCTCACCTACCGTTTTACCATCGCAGGCGACTCTTTCACCCTGATCGTTAATAACTCGGACTTCGATTCCGGGCACAGGCCTGCCACTTTTAATACGGAAATCAGTTTCTGAATGACCTCGAAGATCTTTCGGTGGGTGCGATAAGACACACATGGGGCTAGTCTCCGTCATACCCCAGCCCTGAATCACCGCAACACCCCATCGGTCCCGAGCAGCATCTATCATTGAGGATGGAACGGCGGAGCCGCCGCAAATAATGGCTCGAAAACAACTGCAATCGAGCGATTCAGATTCATCAGTGCGCAGCAAGTCGCCTAATAGGGTAGGCACTAAAGCCGTGAGCGTAGGCTTACTGCTGTTAATCATTGCTCGCAAGTGCGGAATCTGCAGATGCGGCCCTGGCATCACCATATCTGCACCTGACAGCCAACCGCTGTAAGGGAAACCCCATGCATTAGCGTGAAACATCGAGGGTAACATCAAAATAGTATCGCGCTCGTGGACACCGAAGCTGTCGACGGAACGAGAAGCCAGAGCATGCAGATACGTCGTTTTATGACTATATACGACGCCCTTAGGATTACCTGTTGTACCACTCGTGTAGCAAATACCCGCCGCATTGTCTTCAGGCGATTCAATCCAATCGAAGTGGCTGGCGCTACTTTTAGTCAACTCGTGGACATCGATCACGCGGGGATCATCCGCCAGTAACCCGCAAGGATTGACGACAATAATGTGCTCTACGCGGGGAATCTGCGAAAGAACCGGCAAAAATTGCTCTTCCAATCGGCCATCGACCACGACGACTTTATTATTGGCATGATTGATAATGAAGCTAATTTGATCGGCGGCCAAACGACAGTTGAGGGTATGTAACACGCCGCCGATGCTTGGCACCGCGAGGTAAAGGCTCAAATGGACCGCGCTGTTCCACAAAAAAGTACCTACACGCTCGCCATTGCCAATACCGAGATGCGTTAATGCATTGGCCAATTTGGCAGCCTGTGTCGTGATGTCCGCGTAGCTGTGCCATTGAATGGTATCGCCGTCATACTCACCAACACGACTGCTAGCGAAATGGCGCGCGCCGAAATCGAACAATGTTTTTACACCCAGCGGCGTATGCATCATGGTGCTTAACATAAGGTCACCAATCGCCTCGGGCCGCGTGCTCAGCTTCCAGTAATAGCGCGGGGACATCATGCTCTAGGGAAGAGGCATAGCTTGTTGACACCTTCCCCTGCAGAAACAGCCCATAGGCGCCTTCCACAATAGACGCCAAGCGCCAAGCCGCCAGGGCCATGTAATAATCCATGTGCGCAAGCGAACGACCTGTCAGTGACGCCCACTCGCGCGCAAGATCTCTCCGCCCGATCACACCAGACTTTCGTGAAATCGCCTGTAAATGAGCAAAGCCCGGAGGATTGGGTATTCGTTTTTGGCCCCAGAATAACAATGCAAGCGCAACATCCATAGCCGGCTCACCCACCGTTGCCAACTCCCAATCAATAATTGCTTTTATCTCAGGAGCCGTTGTGCTGACTAAGGTATTGTCGAGATGATAATCACCGTGGGTTAGGACCGCCCCCTCGCTCTCGGGAATGTTATCTAAAAGCCATCGTCCCAACTCAAATAGCTGGGGTAAATCGCGAAATGACTGCTGTTCACGTACTTGAAGCCAGCGGCCAATTTGCCGCTCGACAAACTGGTCGGGCCTGCCTAAGCCCTCGAGCTTTGGATCGGGCCATGCGATGGCATGTACTGCAGCCAGCTGAGTCACTAAATCGATACCCAGTGCATTTGTTGCAGCGATAGGGTCAGTATAATCCTGCGGCAGGGTATCAGTAATGGAGACGCCGTCGATGCATTCTTGAACCAGAAAAGCCCTACCAATGACCGTAAGATCGTTACAGTAAGCATAAAGCCGCGGCGCTCTAGCGCGGCCTTCCACGGCAGCCAGGACCTTGGCTTCTCGCTCAATACCTCGACCTGAATTTGGCGATATAGCCTCAGCCGGCGGCGTACGCACCACACATGCCCCATTTTCAGCGTCGAAACGCCACGTCAAATTCGAATTTCCGCCGCTCAGGGCACCGGTAAACGTTGGATCAGTCCAGCCCAACTCTTCGCTGAGCCAATGACAAACTTTCTGTGGCAACTCACTCACTATCCAACCACTCCAAAGCTGCACAACAGTCCGCCATCGACCGGTATTGTTGCACCGGTCATGTATCGGCTTTGAGCTACCCAATACGCTACGCTGGCAATTTCTTGCTCCTGGCCGAGTCGCCCAATAGGAATTTGTTGTCGCATGGTTTCCATCGCAGCTTCGGTGAGCCCTGAAGTCATTTCGGTCAAAACCAAGCCTGGCACGACCAAATTGACCGTAATACCTTTGCGCGCCAACTCTATCGACAGCGCTTTGGTCATACCGGAAAGGCCCGCCTTAGATGACGCATAGGCAACATCTCCCGGGAATCCTCTAAAGCCCACAACCGCGCCAATATTGATAATGCTGGCGCCCTCACCCAGATGCGGCGTTGCGGCACGAATAACGTTAAGCGCTCCGGTGAGATTGACGTCTAGGACTTCCTGCCAATGCTCCTCACTCAGGCGTGTAACGCGGCCACCGCGGTGGACTCCCGCGTTATTAACGACGACATCGAGACGACCAAATGCCTCAATCGTTTGATCCACAGCGGACCTGGCAGATGCTGAATTACTGACGTCAGCTCGGACGGCAATCGCACCTTCCCCCAAGCTTATCGCCAGCGCATCCGCGGCGTCGCTGCGCGCGACAATAGCTACCCTGCAACCGTGCTCATGTGCTTGGCGGGCCATGGCGGCGCCAATACCGCGCGACGCACCTGTGATGAGCCAAACCGGGGAGTCAGTCATACGTATTTTCTCGTTTTATTGTGCTTTCAACTCACAAACGCGTTATTAAACCATTATTCGCGTTGCTTGTTTGCGTAAAGCAAGTTTAAACTAACGGCGGAATTTGACAAGCCCAAGCACTTTGTTTTGAACGATTAGTAGCGCAACAATCGTTCGGCCGCCGGGCGAACTCGCTTACTACATTACTAGCGTCTACTGATAGGAGACACGATTGTGACATGGTCATTTGAAACCGATCCCGACTTCCAAAAATCCCTCGATTGGATAGATGAATTCACCCGTGAAGAGATTGAGCCGCTGGATTTAGTATTTCGGGAGCCAGGAGATCCGTGGGATCCGAACTCCCCTGCCGCCAAGGCAATGGCGCCCTTGAGGGAGATCGTCAAAAGCAAAAATCTATGGGCATGCCATTTAGAACCTGAACTTGGTGGCCAAGGCTACGGACAAGTCAACCTTGGACTCATGAACGAAATTCTCGGTCGAAGCCGTTTTGGACCTAGCGTCTTTGGCTGTCAGGCACCCGACTCAGGCAATGCTGAAATTCTTGCCAAATTCGGCACACCTGAACAAAAACAGCGATACCTCACTCCATTACTCAATGCCGACATCGCATCGTGTTATTCCATGACTGAACCCCAGGCGGGCGCCGATCCCGGCGAATTTTTATGCACCGCCGTTCGGGATGGTGACGAGTGGGTTATTAACGGTGAAAAGTGGTTTGCCTCTCACGCACGATTCGCGGCCTTCTTACTGGTCATGGTAGTTACCGACCCCGACGCGCCCATTCACAAAGGTGCGTCTATCTTTTTAGTAGAACAAGGCACGCCGGGCATGGATATTATCCGCAACTCCGCCGTGGGCCCTTACATAGAGCAGGGCGATGGAGTGCACGCCTACATTAATTTTAAAGACTGCCGTGTGCCCGCTCATAATTTGTTGGGCGAGGAAGGCGAAGGCTTCTTAGTTGCGCAAACTCGCTTGGGAGGTGGCCGAGTTCACCATGCTATGCGGACCGTGGGCGTGATCCGAAAAGCCCTCGATATGATGTGTGAGCGCGCTGTCAGTCGACAAACCAAAGGCGAGCGCCTAGCTGACAAGCAAATGACGCAAGAGAAAATTGCCGACTCATACACCATGATGATGCAGTATCGTTTGCACGTGCTCTACACCGCGTGGTTGATCGATAAGCATAAAGAATACAACCGCGAAGTACGCATGGAGATTGCGGCGATCAAGGCTGCGACCCCAAAAGTCTTGGTCGAAATCGTATCAAGAGCCATGCACCTGCACGGCAGTCTTGGCAGCTCCGACGAAACGCCATTGGCGACTATGTGGGCTAACATCCCGGAACTAGGCGTAGTTGACGGGCCAACGGAAGTGCACAAGATCGCCGTTGCAAAAGGCATCTTGCGTAACTACACCCCCCATGAGGCCCTCTTCCCGTCGTACCATACGCCCACTTTACGGGCAAAGGCACTAGAGAAATACGGTCATTATCTCGAAAGCTAAACCGCTTCTTTGGCACAGCCCCAGCCGACAGGTTGGGGCTGGTTAGACCGCGCATTTAATCGTCGAGGCACTCTTATGAAAACAATTAATACCCTCGCGCTTGTAACGCTTAGTACTCTTCTTACCGCGCCCCCCACGCAGGCTACCAGCGAGGACGCGAATCAAACAAAGAGGTTATACGACGAGCAATGTGCCGGATGTCACAGTGTATCCCTGCGTGGCTCTGCCCATGGTGCTGCACTCGCCGGCAAAGGCTTTATTGATAAATGGCGTAACGAAACAGCCACTTCGCTGTTTACGCTTACGCAAACGCAAATGCCTCCCGGCGCTGCGCATACCCTGACGCCTAAAGAGCATGCTCAACTTACTCGATATATTGTTGAGTACAACAAAGACCGTCTCGTCGACTCCCCTCTCCTTGCCAGCCTCGGCGAATTAGATGGGCTTTTAACCGCTCCAGAGGCAACTGCAGCCGTTGACAGCAGTGATGTCGATAGCAGTGCCGCAGACAGCAGTGCCGTTGAATTCTCGGGTGCTGAGGCAATCATGAACCTTGCCAACAATGCCGGGGGCTTCAACAACCAGACAATTAAAGACTTCCAACCCGTAACCATGGCCGAACTGGAGAACCCTAAGCCCGCAGACTGGCTCAACTGGCGCAGAACCGCGCAGGGCGATGGCCACAGCCCATTGTCTGACATCAACACAGAAAATGTCCGCGAGCTGACGCTCAGCTGGTCGATGGCGCTATCATCGGGTAGCAGTCAAATAACTCCCCTCGTCCGCGATGGCGTGATGTTTCTCACCCATCCCGACAACAAAATCCAAGCGATCGATGGCGCTACGGGGTCACTCATTTGGGAATACCGTTATCCCTATCCGCCCGGCTCCAAACTACTAGGCGGCCCCACTCGTAACATTGCGCTGTTCGAAGACTCGCTCTTCCTGGCCACCTATGATGCCGCATTAGTCGCTATCGACATCAAAACGGGAACAGAGCGCTGGCGTACCGAAAAGGCTGACTTCCGTCAGGCGTTTACTCACAGCGCCGGACCCATTATTGCCGACGGGGTTGTCGTCAGTGGCATCAATGGCTGCGAACTGTTTACCGAAGATGGCTGCTTTATTACCGGACATGACCCTGACACGGGAGAAGAGCTGTGGCGCACGTCGACACTCGCCGAACCCGATACCGAGGCTTATGCGAGCTGGGGTGAGATTGAGCCCGACCGACGTGGCGGCGGCGACACATGGATTGCCGGCAGTTACGATCCAGAGCTCAATTTAGTGATCTATGGAACATCACAGCCCAAGCCATGGGCTGCGGTAAGTCGCGGAATGAGCGTCGATGATGCCGCGCTATATACCAACTCGACCCTTGCCCTCGACCCCAAGACGGGTGACATCCGCTGGTACTTCCAGCACATACCCGGTGAAACCATCGATATGGAAGTGGGTTTCGAGCGCATTCTCGCCAATATCGATGGCCAACAGGTGGTCTTAACAGCAGGCAAGGACGGCATTCTTTGGAAGCTCGATCGTGCGTCAGGCGAATTCATCGCGCTACTCGAAACACTGCCTCAGAACATCTTTGATATCGATCACTCCACAGGCAGCCTCACCTATCGACATGACATTGCTAGCGCACAAATTGGAACAACGTTTACCGCGTGCCCTGGCATTTATGGTGGCCACAACTGGCAGTCAGCCAGTTACAACCCACAAAGCAACCATCTATTTTTACCGCTACACCAACTTTGCTCAGACATGACGCCCCGCGCGGTCGACTTGGGTGAAGGCGGCGGTGGTTACGGTGCTGACGTGGCCACATACCCCATGCCGGGAAAAGAAAGTGCCGCAGGAAAGCTGATGGCTATCGATGCCAAAAACTTGCAGCCATTGTGGTCCATCGAGCAGGAAGCGTTGTTTTTAACCGGGGCGCTATCGACCGATGGTGGACTGGTATTTATTGGTGACTTAGATCGGTACTTCAAGGCCTTTGATCAAAGTACCGGAGAGCTACTTTGGTCGTCTCGCCTACCTGCACCCACTCACGGTTACCCCATCACCTACGAGGCCGATGGTCGTCAATTTGTTGCGGTGCCCACAGGTATTGGTGTCTTTAGAGCGCTGACCGCGGTGATTTTCCCAGACATTTATCAGCCTCCTGGCGGCGGCGGACTGTTTGTCTTTGAGCTGCCGAGCGGGCCATGAAACCGGGACAATAAATGATGGTGGCTGGAATGAAAGGGCCTTTTTATTACAGGCCCTTGCTATTAAAGGCCCACGTTATTAGAGACCCTTGTTGCCCGCCTCTCGCATGATCGGCTGATACTCAGCGAAGTTAGGGTCCCCTGCAGTAGATCCGGTGGTCAAACCCGCATCAACAGCCAGCGTATGCCCGCTAATGTATCCAGCCTCATCGCTGGCGAGCCACAGTACCGCATTGGCGATATCGTCCGCGCGTCCAGGGCGCCCACGTAAAGGAGACATATCGGCAAGGGCCGTTAAGGTGTCATCAATGTTGGTATGCTCATTGCCCAGCGCCGCGGCCACCATAGGCGTCGCCATACTTGCCGCCGCTATGCAGTTCACTCGAATACCATTCGAGCCCACTTCCGCCGCCAAATTCTTAGTGAGACCGACGACGGCATGCTTAGCCGCTGCGTAAGCGTGGGGGCCCAAACCGCCCATCACGCCAGCAGTGCTCGACATACTTATAATCGAGCCTGAGCCCTGCACTTTCATATGGCGACTCGCGTGTTTCATGCCATAAAACACGCCATTGAGTAGCACGTCGAGACTAAACTTCCACTCAGAGGTGGGGGTTGTATCCATGGGCCCAATAGCACCGACAATGCCTGCGTTATTGAACATGACGTCAATGCGTCCGAAATGGCTTACCGCCAAATCGACAAGAGCGGCAACGTCGTCTTCATTGGTCACATCACAACGGAGTCCAATGGCGTTATCGCCAAGACGTGCGACAAACTCATCGAGAGGACCCTGCTGAATATCGCCCAACACCACCTTAGCGCCGTGCTCAACGAACTTTTCTGCCGTCGCTGCACCAATGCCACTGGCACCGCCTGTGATCACTGCCACACGACCGCTCAATCTCTGCTCCATGGGGATCTCCTAAACCGTTACGGTTTACTAAAATACCGACTCACACCGATATAAATTGATAAATCAAATCATCGGGCGCGCGCTGACCAATCGTCGACTGATCAATACCTGAAGTTCCCCTAGACGCAGGGGCTTCAAGGCGTATCCAGTCTGTCATACCTGTACGATGAGCAATTTTCCATTCACCGGCTAGGCACTCAAATCGATCGATGTAGCGCCCAGCAACGAAAAAATCCATCTCGGTTTCATACGCTTCAGGGCCGGCAAGCGGGTCCCCAATAGGTCGAACCCTATGAAATGCAGTGAAATAGGTTTCTGCCGTCGCCGTCGTTTCGCCAGTCAGTTCGATCAGCGTATTGCCAAGCTGGTGATGCGTACGGCTATAGGTTGAGAGAACTTGCAAAGCAAAGCGCACAAAATCGCCTGGGTCTTCGTCGGTTGCAGCACGAGACGCGTCCGATGAGGGACCTTGGTAGAAGTGGTTATGCGTCGAGTGGGCGTGAAACACCCCTCTCAGCATATTTTCATCTAAGCGATCAATCGCCCGCGCGTAGCGGGCGATGACCTCGTAGATATCTTGCTTAGCCAGTAATTCTACGAGTCGTGGCTCCACGCTTACTCTCCGAAGTTGTAAACGATCTCGGCACCAATAGTACGCGGTGCTCGTACCGCAGCGTAGGACCAGAGGCCCGCCACATCGTAGCCGTGGGTATAACCGTCTTCATCGCTTAGGTTTCTACCAAACACGCTAACTCTTACGTTATCCATTTCCCAATTCACTGATGCGTCGAGTAGATGCTGCGCATCGTTTTCTAGCTCAGGTGAGTTGGTAACGTTGACGTGGTGCTCGCCTAGGAAGTGGTATGCACCGCGCACCCAAACTCTTCCCGTCGATGTGTCCCACTCATAGGTAGCATCGACCGTACCAGTGAAATCAGGTGCACGACGGAACTCTAAATAGCTCAGGTCAACCGTGCCGCCTGTTACCGCGTCCGTGTATTGAAAGCTATCGTACTCGGTATCGAGATAACCGATATTGGCACGCACGGTCAGCGCTTCACCAATAACCGCCTGCGCCTCTAACTCGACGCCCCAGATGGCCGCTTCCGATGCGTTAGTCACGACGGTCTTCTGACCAGTACCGGTATCAGATGGCAGCTGGAGTTCTTCCTGCTTGTCGTCATACTGCATGTAGAAGACCGAGCCGTTGATACGCACGCGACGATCATCCGACTCTGACTTGAAGCCAAGCTCAAAGTTGTCAACTGTCTCAGGGTTGTAAGGCTGCGTTGCTTCCTCTATTGAGTTCACCCGGCCATTAAACCCGCCCGCTCGGAAGCCAGAAGAGTAAGTGGCATAGGTCATGAGGCCTTCAGTCATTTGATAACGAAGACTGGCGCGAGGCGTGAATTCATTCCAGCTCTCGTTTGCCGTGGCGTTGACCAAACCGTCTTGGTAGGTCCATTTTTCATCTTCGTTGTAGCGTCCACCAATATTGAGCGTCAGCTTATCGCTAATAGCCCAGTCGATATCTGCAAAGATAGCCTGCGACTCACTCTCTTGACGCGAGTTCTGTAACAGATCGAGGATAACGCCAGGTGTCACGAACCCCACCCAACTGCGCAGTCCGATCTCGTACTCTGAATCCCAAAGATAAACCCCGGCTACCGCATTAATGGCGCCGCCATTGTCCCAGCTTGCACGGAATTCATGGGTCGACTGCTCATAAGTCGCTGGACGTGTAGTGCCGTACAAGAAAGTTGGCGTACCGTCCCAGTTTGAAATAATCGTCTCATCTGACTCGTAGCTGCCATAGACATAGTCAAGTCGCAGCGCATCCGTCGCCTGCCAGCCTACTTCCAGAATGTGGGTATCGGCATCAAACGTTGCCGCCATTTCTGCTTCGCGGGCTTGATCTGGCGTTGACGCAGCGAAAGCCGCCCCGTTGGGGTCCGGTGGGATATAACCGACGTTCGCCGTCTTTCTGCGATCACCAGTGATGGTTGAATTTTCGCTGGGAGAGCAATAGCCATAGGCTGAGCAAAATAGGTGCCGAGGCTGCGCAGTATTGAGAAGCGGCGGCGTATCTTGGTCGGTCTCCTCAAACTGCCCGGTGTATTCAATTTCAAGATCGTCAGTGGGAGTCCACAGTGCGTTTAAGCCGTAAGACTGGTAGTCGTTACGACCCACGTCGCGACCGATTGCATCGTTTTGGTAATAGCCTTCCTGTTGGTCCCGAACAGCGCCGGTCAACTTAATCGCGAGATCCTCGCCAACACCAAAGTTAAAAATACCATCGGCGTAATACGTGTCGTACTCCTCGTAACCTGCGCGGAACTTACCGCCAACTTCGCCGGTGGGCTTTGTTCGCGTGATATTGATAATACCGCCGATGGTGTTACGACCAAACAGGGTGCCCTGGGGACCGCGAAGTACTTCCATACTGGCGATGTCAATGCTGCGCAGCAGGCTGCCCGCATTGGATCCAATGAACATGCCGTCGACCACAACACCTACCGCGGGGTCAAAGTTCTTTTCCACGTCGGCAACACCAATGCCTCGGATAAAGATCGCCGCAACGCCACCTGGACCTTGAGCCGTGTCGTCGATGACAATATTGGGCGAGATATTCGCAAGATCAGTGATATCACGGGCGAACTGCCCATCAATTTGAGACTGCGATAGAGCGCTGACCGAAAAGCCAACGTCTTGAAGGCTCTCAGTACGTTTACGCGCGGTTACCACGACCTCTTCAAGCGCAAAATCTTGCGCAAATACAGGCGTGGCGACCGGGACCATTGAAGCTGCTGCTAAAACAGCGAGGGCTATTGGGGTTTTTTTCATGGCTTTTACCTCTGGCTAAGTGCCTTTGAGCTTATGGTTAAGTTTGTATTTTTGTTTTTACTTTACATCAGTTTACTCTTTCGCAGACCACACTAACTAGGGGCCGACAAGTTGGTCCCTGAAAATGAGTTGAAATAGTGAATAACAACATCGCGCTGCTTAATCTTCCAGGCCCCATCCCGGCGCTCTAGCACATCGCTATACGTCGCGCCTACGAAGGTGGCCTCCCTCGAATCTGCAAGCGTCCCAGTACAATCGACATCACATCGCGATGTTGCATGATCATTATCGATAAAGTTAACGACGAGATTAGACGTCACGTGCTGGCTAATACCCCATGCGGGCCAAAGAATGTCAATCAAAGCGTGATGAACTCCCGCAGAACCCTCAAACGAGCCGAACGGTGGGCCTATATTCCAAATGCAGTCATCGCTCCAAATGCTCATAAATAGGGCTTCATCGCGTTTATCAAAGCCATGACAATAATTAGAGGCCAGAGCCTCGATGTCTACCCGGCTTTCAAGGCGGTCTAGTCGCTCCAACAAAGCTTCGCTCATACATTTACCAATCAGTTTTTTTTATTTGTTATTCATCGCGCCGAGCACGACAGTCTTTCTTGTTTGTGACTAGCAAGCTATTGAAAGACGTTACGATAGTCAAGTGTTTTGCGTAATCTTGGTTGAGCCGCCAGACTAAAAATTTTCTTTTGGTACAAGAATGTCTGCGGAAAGAGATTGACGTAAACATGCAGAATGGCGAAACTTACTTGCGTCCAGCAAGTTTAATAAGAATGACTTTAACGCTACTATCAAATAAACATAACCGGGTTGAATCGCAGTCCAGCTTCTCAACGTGGAAACGACTCACCCAAAAATACAAACAAGGAGCAGCGCCATGCAAAACAATCAACACGTAGATTATGACGCCATTGTGGTGGGCGCGGGCTTCGCCGGCATAACCCTCATTCATTATTTGCGCGAAGCGGGTTTGTCATTGAAGGTCTTCGATCGCGCCACCGACATCGGCGGCACATGGGCATGGAATAAATACCCTGGCGCAGCCACCGACAGCGAAGGCTACTACTACTGCTTAACCTTTTCTGAAGAGGTTTTACAGGAATGGACCTGGTCACGCCGATATCCTGGTTGGAAAGAAACACAAAATTACCTTCGCTTTGTCGCTGATAAATTCGATATGTGGCGGGACATTCAGTTTGATACTGAGATAAAGAGCGCCGAATACCAAGATAACGGCACATGGCTGGTGACAACAGGGAGCGGCGAAACCTATACATGTCGCTACTTTATTAGTGGAATGGGTATGATCTCAGAGCCGCAAATTCCAAATCTCAAAGGCATGGATACGTTTAAAGGGCCCTTATTCCACTCCTCACGCTGGCCCGAGGAATTGGAATATGAAGGCAAGCGTATCGGCATCATCGGAGCAGGCGCGACCACCGTACAAATGCTTCCCGAGCTCGCCAAAGTCGCAGCTGACGTTACCGTGTTCCAGCGAACGCCTAATTTCGTGATGCCGGCGATGCAAAAGCCGATGACGCCTGAGTGGGAAAAAGAGATCAAAGAAAACTATGACGAGATTATCGCCAAGTGTCGAAACCACGTGTTTGGCATGGCATTTAACCCGCCGTCAGGTCGTACAATTGCCGACAGCACCCCCGAAGAAATTCGCCAGGTGTTTGAAGAGAACTGGCACGGTAGCTTCCGTTGGGTGTTCGAAACCTTTGATGATCTCCTCGCATCACCAGAAGCAAACCAGGCGGCCGCCGACTTTATTATTGAGAAGATGATCAAAGCGAAGGTCGATGACCCGGAACTCGCCGATCTTCTAACGCCAAAAGGTTATCCGCTGTTTGCTAAGCGCCCGCCTTTGGATCACGGCTACTACGAAACGTTTAATCGCGACAATGTCCATCTCGTGGATATCAAAGATCGCGAGCCTATCGAAACAATTACTGAAACAGGTGTCCGCACCAGCGAGCATGAGTACGAATTTGACATCATCGTACTTGCAACCGGCTTTAATGCGTACACGGGTGCACTGGAGGCAATGGACATTGTTGGTGCAACCGGTGAAACACTTCGCGACAAGTGGCAAGATCAATCAAGCTCAATCATGGGCGTCGCGGTATCAGGCTATCCCAACTTTTTCATGGTCACGGGACCGCAAGCGCCCTTCGCCAACCTCCCGACCTCGATCGATCAAAATGCCCAATACATTGCAAACTGTATTAAGCAGATGAAGCGAGAAGGGAAGGAAGTATTTTATCCGAGCCAGCAAGCCGAGGATGAGTGGACAGCTCACACAGCAGAAATCCATGAGCAAACGCTAATGGCCGAAGGTGACAAGGTGAATTCTTGGATGATGGGGGCAAACCGAGAGGACCGAAAGCCGCGCGTGTTAATTTATTTTGGCGGCGCCAACGTCTATTACGACAAGCTCAAAGAGTCAGCGGACAACGGCTTCCCAGAGCTAGAATTCGCCGAGCATGCTGCCTGACATTCAAGGGCACCTAACGGTGAAATTTGACCTACATGCAACGCCGCTTAACAGCGGCGTTGTCATTTCCAAGACATAGAAAAAAGGTGGTTTGGTGCGATGACCAAGATATCAAACACAATGGCGCGCCAAAGGAATCTTGACAGCGCTGAGTTGTTTTACAGCGCTGCGATTAAGGGTGATTGGAGTACCGTTGCCACACTTCTACACCCCGAATTCCATATTGTAGAAGCTCAGGGCTTACCCTTTAACGGAACGTATAAAGGCCTTGAAGGACTGCAGACTCTGGGCAAGCAGGTGTTTACGCACTTTCAGCATTTCTCTGTTGAACCACTTTCGTTCACTAGCAACGAAGATAGTGTCGCGGTTCTCATTAGTGCGAAAGGCATTGGCAAAAAAACCGCAGAGCCGTTTGAGACATTAATTTGCGAATGGCTAGAATTCAAAGCGGAGAAAATTGTGCTGCTCCGGCCATTTTATTGGGACACCTTATTAATCAATACGGTGTGACCCTCCCTGGCTGACTCCCTAATCTCGACAAATTTCCCTATATCGACAATTTCAGCGCACTGCTAGGCTACTCACCCGTGTCGCCGTAATAAGTCGCTCGTCCAATTTTACTGCGCGCAACGAATAATGATATGAAAGGCGTCAATAATAATTGCTAACGAGGTCACAACATGACATTTGATGCCGAACAAGCAACGCAGGACTACATCAATAGCTTAGGTACCCAAGCGCTGGAGAAAGCGGCGGCGTACACCAGTGGCAATCATTGGTTGATGCTCAGCGGACTGCTCGTCACCGTTCTTGTCACCTGGCTCATTGTTCGCAGCGGATTACTTCATCGTATCGCTGCCACTCTTAGCAACCGTGGCTTTTTTCTCCGCACTTTTAGTATTTGCGCTGGCTTCCTCGTGCTGTCGGGAATTATTGAGTTGCCGTGGTCCATCTATACGGGCTGGTGGCGAGAGACACTGTACGGGCGAACAAGTCAGTCGCTGGCAGACTTTCTCGGCCAAAGTGGTTTAGCCCTCGCATTGAACACCCTCTTTATGGGCCTATTTCTGACTGCGGTTTATGGGCTCATTCAGCGTGTAGGTTCGCGCTGGTGGCTTTGGTCCGGTAGTTTGACGGCAGGCTCTATCGCTCTGCTGTTGCTATTGGGACCCATTGCTATTGAGCCACTCTTCAACGATTACAAAACCGTACCGGAAGGTGAAGTAAAAGATGCCGTCGAGGCTATGGCCATTGAAGCCGGCATTCCGACCGACCGTATTTTTATGTACGACGGTTCACGCCAATCCAATAATTTTACAGCCAATGTGAGCGGAATAGGGTCGTCTGCGCGAATCGCGATTTCAGATGTAGCGCTCGACGCGGCAACGCTCGACGAAGTAAAAGCGGTGACAGGGCATGAAGTCGGGCACTACGTGCTCGGTCATGTGTGGGACATTGTTGCTGTGCTTACTGTCTTGGTTATGGTGAGTTTTTTGCTGGCCGATAGACTGTTTAACCCTATCGCTCGTTTCTTCGGGGCTGAAGAAGATGTCAGTAATCCCGCGAGCCTCCCGGTACTTATTTTTATTGTCGGCTTACTAATGACGCTCACTCAGCCTATTACCAATACCCTTTCGCGTAGCAACGAAACTGAGGCCGATCGCTACTCCCTCGAGTCAGTCAATTTGCCTGATGCGCTCGCGAGCTCCCTTGTGCAAACCGCAGAATATCGTTACCCCAGACCTACGCAACTACAAGAATGGCTCTTCTATACCCATCCCTCGGTCGAGCGGAGGGTACGTCGAGCGATGGAGTGGAAGGCAGAACACGGAGCGGAGTGACATGTTCAATGCCGAGCAGCTGGGCTTACTGTGTGAACTCGATGTAATCGACCGCATCTTTGACCATATCGATAACGGAACCACCGACTTAGGTGAGACCCAGTGGCATGAACCTGTATCGAGCTATTACGAGCAAGCGCGATTTGAACGAGAACTAGCACTACTGCGACAACGCCCCGTCGTGTTTTGCCCCTCTAGTGCCCTACCTGACGCTGGCTCTTACGTGGCGCGTAATGCCGCTGGGACACCACTGCTGGTTGCGCGGGGACAAGATGGAAAAGTGCGTGCCTTCATCAATGCCTGCCGACACCGAGGTATGCAAGTTGCGGCAGGCCAAGGCTGCTCACGCGCGTTTTCGTGTCCCTACCACGGCTGGACCTACAATCTTGATGGAACCCTGAAAGGCGTCCCAGGAAAAGCCGCGTTTCCTGACTTGGATATGGCAGCCGATGGTTTAGTGGAGGTGAGTGCCGTTGAGAAAGGCGGCCTAGTTTATGTGATGCAACAGGGTGAGATTACCGACGCGATGCTGGACTGCGCACCTGATTTTTTTTCGCGCGACCAAATCCTGTTTCATCAAAGTGCAACTGAGGATAACGCCAATTGGAAGCTACTTACTGAAACCTTGCTAGAGGGATACCACATCAAATCTCTGCATCGAGATTCCTTCTATCCGTTCGGCTTGGATAACATCAACGTGGTCGAGACATTTGGCGAGAATTCACGCATTGTGTACCCCTTTAAGCGCATCGAGAAACTACGCGCAATAAAACGTGAGCAGCGGCGAATCGCAGGATCAGCCACCCTGGTTTATCACTTGTTTCCCAACGTGAGTGTTGCGGTGCTGTCTAAACATACCAGCGTGACCATTATTGAACCTATAAGCCCTACTCAGACACGCATGGAGTCTTACTGCGTTAAACATCCTGATACGGTCAATGAGAGCATTACTATTGAAGACGCCATGCGAGACGTTGCATTTGTTAATCAGTCCGGGCAGGAAGAAGATCGGGAGGCCGCTCGCGCAATTCAGGAAACCGTAACCACTCAAGCCAATTCGCACCTAACCTTTGGCTATTTTGAGAAAGCAATTGTCACCTTTCATCAGAACTTGCACCGACAGCTTGCGACAAGCGATAGGGAATAACAGATTAGCGCATCGCTATTGGTTACTCTAGGCACATCAGATACGCGGAGAACACCATGCTACGATTTTTCATTCTCACACTGGCAGTGCTTTGTTCGCTGAGCTCACTGGTAGCCCACGCCGAACAAGCAACAGAGATCAGTGCTCAACGGCTTACGAACATTGTAAAAGTATTGGCCTCAGACACATTCGAGGGCCGAGCGCCGGGAACACCCGGAGAAGATAAAACG
>CAJQLP010000085.1 GCA_905479205.1 uncultured Luminiphilus sp. | reverse complement strand
GATATAAAGCCCGCGCCTTATTTTGGTGCCTTTTAGTTCGTGCATCGCCGTATTCCGCTTTAAGTTCATCTGATTTAACGCATACTGAGGTTATGCGCGGGGGAGATCAATATTCTTTGCTTACGCTTTACACTCCGTACTAGTAGCCTCGAAAAGCAGTGCCGATCTCCGCGGAAATAAAAACAATCTTTACTGTTTGTAATCCAGAATGCGCTGTGATAACGTTTTTGAGTAACATAATACAGATGCACTTGCGTAGACGCGGTTTGCATCAAAATAAGAACCGAGGAGATGGACATGAAGTATTTCGAATGCGCAGTTTCCCTGCGGAAAAAGGCCCCACTTGGCTTGGCTATTGCGATTGCTGTGACTGGTTTTGCGGCCGCTCTACCCCAGTCGGCACTAGCACAGGAAAGAGTGAGCCTGATTGAAGAAGTGGTTGTTACCGCACGAAAGCGTGAAGAATCACTGCAAAACGTTCCCGTTGCAGTGTCAGCGCTGTCACCCAGTCAAATTGAACAAAGTGGTGTTCAAACTCTCATTGACGTTGCCAAGTTGGTGCCCAACGTTGAGTTGCATATGGTTTCGCAATCGGGAGCCGCTCTTGGTGCATCAATACGCGGAATGGCGTTTGACGATCTAGAGAAAAGCTATGAACCCACGGTGGGTATCTCTGTTGACGGCGTTTTTATGGCTTCTAATGCGGGCGCTATCGTAGACTTTTTCGATATTGAAGGCGTGGAGGTGCTGAGAGGCCCGCAGGGCACACTTTTCGGTCGAAATACCATTGCTGGTGTTGTAAATATTAAGCGAACGAAACCAACAGGTGAGTTTGGGGTAAAGCTTGAGGGTACTTTTGCAGACCACTCGCGTCAGGACCTTAAAGGTATCGTGAACGTACCTCTGGGCGACAAAGGTGGGGCTAAGTTCACCTACCGAGACCTTGAAATGGACTCTCACCTCTACAATACGACTAATAATGAGCGGCCCAAAAACCGTGACTCGCAGGTCTGGGGTGCAGCTATTCGTTATGATTTTACTGACAACCTGACCGCGACTCTGAGCTATGACGACTATGAGCATTGGACGCAGCCGCCTGATCCCGTCGCTACGGGAACAGCCGATAATGTCTTTTGCTCGCTAGCAGGTCTTGGTTTGCCGTTTGGCGGCGCGTGTAATCAAAATTCCGGCGCACTTTCCGAGGCGGGGGGTTACAAAACATCAAACGCTTCTCAGCAGATTCGTAGCTACATGTGGGGCGAGAATCTGACCTTGAACGCCCAATACTCCGGTGACGGCTTCGACGTCAAATATATTTATGGGCTAATGGACTTTCAGGAAGAGGCATATTTCAATTCTTGGGGCGCTCCGCAGCCGCTCTTCGAGGTTCTTCGGGAGCAGGAGTATGAGCAGAGCTCACACGAGCTGCAGTTTCTGTCCGACTGGGATGGTCCTCTGAACGTTGTAGCGGGTGTCTACTACCTCGAGACTGACGCATTCATCACATCTGGGCCAAGATCTAATTTCCAGACCACTCAGGATGCAGATGCACTCGCAGTGTTTGGTGAGCTCAACTACGCTGTCACAGATCTCTGGACTGTAACAGCGGGTGCACGTTGGACCGAAGAAAACAAAGAGCTGGACAACCGTCAGTATGCCACCTCACCGGATCGACGGGCAGGAGCCCCCATTGCGAATCAGCTGACGCCTAGTTACGAAGATTCAAATGTAACTTATCGGTTAGTGCTACAGCGAGAGCTCGAAGTGGGTATGGCATATCTATCTTATGCGACTGGTTACCGAGCCGGCGGCTTTAACAGTCGAGGTAATAACTCGGATACTGTGGGCCCTTATGACCCTGAGGAAGTGGGTAGCTGGGAACTGGGTGTTCGTACCCAGCCCACAGATCGTTTACAGCTGAATTTGACTGGCTTCTATTCTTCTTATGAGGAAAAGCAGCAGTTTGTTGTGACCGACGGAAGCCAGTGTGGTCTGGATGCTACGCAGACTTGTACCTTCATTCGTAACGCAGCGGAAACAACTAACCAAGGCATTGAATTTGAGGGTGTCTGGATGCCAACCGATAGTCTGGATATTCGTGTCACATATGGATACCTCGACGCAGAGTTTGACAGCTACGACTTTAATGGCACTGATATCGCCAGCCAGGCTCAGGTGATTTACGCGCCAGAGCACACGTTCAGTGTGATGGCTGACCATACGTCGTCGATATTTGGTGGTACGCTTGTACTGTCAGGAACCTGGAGCTATCGCAGTGATATTTGGGGAGCTACAGAGTACGCGTACTACAACTACGATACGGGCCCCGAGATCAAGATTGACTCCCACGATCAGTTGGACTTAAGTGCGACTTATCGTCGTGATCTGCCCCAAGGTGCATTCAAGGTGATGGTTTACGGCACTGATGTCCTCGATGGTGACGGTCGCGTAGGTCGGGCCTACGATGCTGGTGCTTTCGCATGGCATGAGTTAGTGCCTGGTCGTCAGATAGGTGTGACTGTGGGTTACGAGTTCTAAAGATAAGCTAGCTTCAAAGCCACCTTCGGGTGGCTTTTTTATGGTTATCGATTTGTGTTCTTGTGCTCAACGAATATACCCGGCCCCTTTTTTGGTGAGGAAACAGAAATGATGCAATCCGTTGTACTAGCTCGGCGGCCCGAGGGAAATCCGCGTGAGACTGATTTCAAAGTGGTTGAGACCCCTCTACCCCCTGTTACCGAGGGTACTTTTTTGACCAAGAATCATTTTATTTCATTGGATGCGGGTTTTCGTAATTGGATGAACGAGGACTCGGGTGACGAGGTCTTGCCTGCGATGGCTCTCAATGAGCCGGTTATGGGCCTTGTACTGGGTGAGGTTATCGAGTCAAAGCATTCGGATTACAGCCCTGGCACGCTGATGATGGCACGTTTTGCTTGGCAGACCCATTCCTTCAGTGATGGCACCGATTTCATTGCTAGGCTGCCAAACACACTGGAGTTTACTCCAAGTGCCTACATGGGTGTCTTGGGTGACACGGGGATGTCAGCATACTTTGGTTTGACCGATATCGGTAAGCCCACGGCAAACGATTGCGTGCTAATCAGTGGTGCTGGGGGGGCCGTAGGATCCATTGCTGGGCAGATCGCGAAACGCTCAGGGTCTCGAGTTGTGGGTATCGTCGGTTCAGAAGAAAAAGCCGAATGGATTTGTCAGGCGCTAGGCTACGACGCCGCCGTAGTCCGCGATGGCTCTGAGTCCCTTGATGGCGCTATCAAGCGCGCCTGCCCAAAGGGTGTGGACGTGTTCTTCGATAACGTTGGCGGGCGAACCCTTGAAGCCGCAATTTCGGCAATGAATCATAAGGGGCGAATGGTATTGTGTGGTGCGGTATCGGGCTACGGTGTTACGCCTTATGGCCCTAATAACTTGTTTGACATTATCACTAAAGAGTTAAAGGTTGAGGGATTCATGACGCACTTCAGACATGAACGTTACGAAGAAGCTCGAAATCAGTTGTCACAATGGCTGCGTGAGGGTGTTATTAAAACGCCAGAATATCGTTTAGATGGCATCGAAAATGTTGGCAAAGGGTTTGCGGATTTATTTGCCGGTCGCAACTTTGGCAAGACGGTTGTTGCCGTTTAGCAGGAGGAAAAGCCCATGACTGAAGGTGGATGCTTATGCGGTGCGCTGCGTTATAACTGTGATGAAGTCGCCGCAGTGACCGCGCTGCATTGTCACTGTAAAGATTGTCAGCGAGTGACGGGGTCCGGTAAGGCGACTGTGGTTATGTTTCCAGAGTCCGCCGTAAGTATTCGAGGCGACTATAAAACCTTTTCAAGCTTGGGCACGGATGGTTCACACGTAAATCGAGGTTTTTGTGGGAACTGCGGCAGCCAATTGTTCACGTTTGTAGACGAAATCCCGGGTCATGTGTTTATCAAGGCAGGCACCATGGACAGTTCCGCATGGCTCACCGTTGACCTCACTTGCTGGGCGTCTTCCGCGCCGGATTGGTTGACGCCTGATCCAGCAATTCCCGCAGTGCCTCAAAATCCACCGACAAATTAAGCATACGTTCATAGGAGATATGAATGATTAACCGGCAAATGGTATTGAAATCCCATCCTCACGGTATCCCGTTACCGTCCGACTTTGAGATGGTTGAGGCCGATGTTCCCAATCCGGGCCCAGGCGAGATGCTAGTCCGCAATTTGTATTTTTCTCTTGAAGCCGCTATCCGCGGTTGGTTAGATGGTAAGGCTAATTATTTCGAGCCTATCCCATTGGGTGGTGCAATTCGGGGTCCGTCTGTGGCGCGAGTTGTGAAATCCAATGTCGAAGGTTTTGAGCCCGGCGAGATCATCTTTGGTCTACACCATTGGGAGGATTACTCCTTAAGCGATGCCAACACGGTTCTTCTTTCAAAGCTCCAGCCCAAAGACGGCATTCCACTCTCTTATTACTCGGGTGGTTTAGGAGGTTCAGGCCACACAGCATACGTTGGGCTACATGAAATCGGTAAGATTCAGGCGGGCGATACGGTAGTGGTTAGCGCGGCTGCTGGAGCTACAGGGTCAATGGCGTGCCAGATCGCCAAACTGAGAGGCTGTCGAGTCGTAGGAATCGTTGGCTCAGCAGACAAGGCGCGATTGATTACTGAGGAGTTGGGCGCAGACGCTGCGGTGAACTATAAACATTGTGATGACTTAGCTGCGGCAATTTCCGCTGCCTGTCCCGAAGGCGTAGACGTTTACTTCGATAATGTGGGTGGGCGGACGCTAGATGCCGTCTTAACGTGCATGAACACTTTTGGCCGCGTCATTGGATGCGGCATGATCAGCGATTACAACAACCAAGATAACCCAACGCCAATTTACAATATGTGGAAATTAGTTGAGAAGGAGCTGACCCTGCGAGGATTTTTGCTCTACAGCTATATGGACCAAGTACCCGCGGCGATGGATCAACTGCACACATGGCTCGAACAAGGTGAACTCAAGATCTTGGAGAATATTACCGAGGGGCTGCCGAATGCGGGATGGGCCTACAGTGAAATGATGAAAGGCGCGACCATTGGCAAGAATTTAGTCAAAGTAGATTCCGAATAGGAAGCAGCGGTTTCAAGACCAAGGTTCGCCGCGTAACAGGCTGCCCACGACACCGGAGTGCCGGAGGCAACCTAGAATCGCAATGTTTAACTAGGATTCGCCGCTTTATACGCCCGAATTTGGGCATTAAAATCGCTCGCTATCGCCTCTTCTGCCGCGACCGATGCGTTGTAATCGTCTGTCATGGCTTTGAACGCTTCTGCCGATTCTTTGTCGCCATCTGTAGCCGCCTCTTTGATAGCGGCCATCCCCTCATCAAGGCACGTTCGGTAGGCTTGCGCCTCGGCTTGGAACGCTTTGATTGATTGCTGCCCTGCTACCATTTCCTCCATCGAGGCCGTAGCACCGTTAGGTAGCGTCGGCATCTCGCCCAGGTTACATTCGTCAGCAAGTGCGCCAGTCGATGTAAACGCAGTAGCGAGGAGAAGGGCTTTCAAAGAGATTTTCATACGTTTTCCTTATCGTTAGGTGTGTTGTTATTAAAGTCCGCGTTTCTAGTATTTTCTAACTAATATCGCCTAAGTTGAAGGTTTGACATATCACCCAGTGATAATAGTTCTTCAGCGATTCGCTCGCCTTCTTGCTGGCTGGTTATACCGACAACTTGAACCCGGTAAAACAACTCGCCGGAGCGATATTCTACCGACACCTTTGCGTTGAATCCGGCATTATTTATCGCGCGCGCCTTAGCGTCTGCAGCCCCACCCGTGGGGTAGGTATCTACGTAAATGAACCACCCCTCCCCAGATTGACTGCTTTGCGCCTCCACTTGTGTATCCAGTGTGTTACTAACGGCGTTATCCAACTGCGAATTTGCCCCGTCATCAAGCCCGTCATCAAAAACGGCTGGTGTGTGAGCTGCCATTTTGTCGGTGACGGTTGTCGTTAGCTCTTCTGTTCCTACCCATAAAGGGCCAATGCTGTAGGTTTTCTCAAGTTCTCTCGCAACTCGTTTGGCATCCTGCCGAGAGGCTATACCAACAACCCGCAAGCGGTAAAGTGCCTTGCCATTAACCTCGACCGCACTTACAACGGCCGTTGAAACGTCGTCGCTAATTTTACTCGCCCACTGTTCTGCCATAGCGCGCCTTGAATAGGCGGCTACATTCACAAACCAGCTCCCATCGCCAATGGACGATGGTGCCGGCGCGGCGCTTGTTTCCTCGGCGGTTGACTCTTCGGGTGTGGGTTGTTCTATTTGAGCGCTGACCGAGCGTTGTAAAAGCTCAATTTCCCGCGCTACCGCACCGTATTGTTCGCGTAGGCTTTCGAGTTGTAGTCGTAACGACTGATTGTCGCTTTGCAATATCTGCTCTTCTGCTGCCGTCATATCACCTTGGCGAGACTTAGTAGCCAGCGCATTCTCTAGCTGTGCGACAGTGTTCGTCAGCTTCGAGCGTTCACTAATAGCGCCCCAGCCACCCACAACGAGCAGTACCAATGCAGCGCCCATGGCTACAGTCGTCCAAACGGGTAGTTTTGCTTTGGGCTGTTGCGCCGCCGCCTGATGGTCGACGAGTATGGCCTCTGCGCTTTGCGAATCGACCGTGGCTTCTGAATACGGATCTTCTTCAGCGTTGTTTGAGTCAGGCGGTGTCGCCGCTTCGGACCAATCTTCCGCCTCTTTATCGGTGCTGCCACCCCACTCTGCCGGCGGTGTCATTATGCGTCGTTTGTCGTTGTCATCCTGATCGGTCATGGTTCGCGCTGTCCTTTAATTTCAGCCGTATGCAAGAGCCTACCAGAATCTATAAGTCAGTTATGCCATTCGCTATTTATCTAAGGTATGAATTGCAGAAAATGCTGAATTGCATGACTGCTCGGGACTTATTTTCCGGTAGACTTTGCGCATGGATGTTTCTGATATTCTCAACGACTTAAATGATGCCCAACGGCTCGCGGTAGCAGCTGAGCCGGGTAATTTATTGGTGCTTGCCGGCGCAGGCTCGGGTAAAACCCGCGTTCTTGTTCACCGCATTGCCTGGTTAATCCGTGCCGAGCAGGTTTCTCCCCAAGCGCTGTTGGCGGTGACGTTTACCAATAAGGCGGCGAGAGAAATGCGCGGGCGCATAGAAGAAGTGCTCCATATGCCAACGCATGGTATGTGGGTGGGCACGTTCCATGGTCTCGCTCATCGCCTCTTAAAAGCACATTGGCGGGAAGCGAAGTTACCGCAGAATTTTCAGATTCTAGACAGTGATGACCAGCTTCGCCTGGTGAAGCGAGTATGTCGTGAGCTTAATCTTGACGAATCGCGCTGGCCCCCTAAGCAGGCGCAGTGGTACATCAATGGACAAAAAGACGAGGGCCTCAGGTCGAAGCACATCGAGCCACCCTATGGCGATTTACACGCCAAAACTATGCTGGGCATTTATACGGCCTATGAACAGGCCTGTGAGCGTGGTGGTCTTGTCGATTTTGCTGAGCTGCTCCTTCGGGCGCATGAGCTTTGGCTGCACTCACCGGAGACACTTGAGCACTATCAGCAACGCTTTAAGACAATTTTGGTGGACGAGTTTCAAGACACCAATACCATCCAGTACGCTTGGCTACGCGTGCTAGCTGGACAGGCGATTCCAGTCATAGCCGTTGGCGATGATGACCAGTCAATTTACGGCTGGCGTGGTGCAAAAATTGAAAATATTCAGCGTTTCAGCGACGATTTTCCTGCGGTCGATACTGTCCGACTAGAGCAAAATTATCGCTCTACCCAAACAATTTTGAGCGCCGCTAACGGATTGATCGCAAACAACTTTGGTCGTCTCGGTAAAGATTTATGGACCGACGGTGACCAAGGTGAGCTGATCAATCTTTATGCGGGCTTTAATGAGCAAGATGAGGCGCGCTTTATTGTTGAGCGTGCCGAGGCTTGGATTAACGACGGCCACCCTCGGCGCTCAAGCGCTATTTTATACCGATCCAATGCCCAGTCCCGAGTCCTAGAAGAAGCTCTAATCAGGGCGCAGATACCCTATCGTATTTACGGCGGCCAGCGCTTTTACGAGCGACTCGAAATTCGCAATGCCTTGTCATACATGCGCTTATTGCTTTCTCGAGCCGATGACATGGCGCTTGAGCGTGTACTTAACGTACCGCCGCGGGGCATCGGCAATAAAACCGTTGAAAACCTTCGTGATTTAGCGCGCAACAGAGGATTGCCCTTATGGGCGGCAATCGACGTCGCCCGCGATGAAAAACTGTTTGCCGCGCGAGCATTAGCGGCATTGGCAGGTTTCCAAGCGCTTATTAACGAGATGGACTCCACGACGTTAGAGCTGCCACTCGAGGAACTCACGGAACACGTTATCCACCAATCTGGCTTACTGAATTACCACCGCGCTGAAAAAGGCGAACGAGGCCAGGCGCGAGTCGAGAATTTAGAGGAATTGGTTTCAGCGGCGAAATCATTTGTTGCTGAAGATCCAGATATGTCACCCCTGCAGCAGTTCTTAGATGGCGCGGCCTTAGACGCGGGTGATGCGCAGGCTGATCCCCACGAGGACAGCATTCAATTAATGACTTTGCACTCTGCTAAAGGACTGGAATTCCCGCTCGTGTTTCTTGCGGGCATGGAAGAAAACCTGTTTCCGCACCGTATGTCTCTTGATGAGCCCGGCCGCCTCGAGGAGGAGCGTCGGCTGTGCTATGTCGGAATCACTCGCGCGATGCAAAAGCTAGTAATTACTTACGCCGAGAGCCGAAGGCTTTACGGTAGCGAGAACTACAATACGCCTTCGCGGTTTATCCGAGAAATACCTAAAGAGCTTATTAACGAAGTGCGATTAGGAAACACCGTTACTCGGCCGCTTTCATCTCTTGGGCCCTCTACCAGCGCGGCTCATGCTGAGAGCGGAATTAACCTTGGCCAAAGCGTAATGCATCAGGTTTTTGGTGAGGGTGTGGTGACGAACTTTGAGGGGCGCGGAGCAAATGCACGCGTTGAAGTCAGCTTTGCGGAAGGTAGCAAGTGGCTCGTTCTTCAGTATGCAAATCTACAAACCTTATGAGTAATAACTATGCTTGAGCGACGCCTGCTTCCAGTCATCACGTTAATTCTTGTGGCCCTACTGGTTTTAATTACAGGGCTTTGGGCGACTGATCGTGCTCAAACAATAACATCAGGGGCTGGAGTCGAAGGTGCTGATCGCTCCAACCAGCAATTTGAATGGAAGCTTGTAACTACCTGGCCTAAAAATTTACCCGGTCTTGGGAGTGCTGGAGAAAATTTTGCGCGCTATGTTACCGAGATGAGTGGCGGGCGCCTCAAAGTGACCGTGTACGGTGCGGGCGAGATTGTTCCCGCATTTGAGGTGTTTGACGCAGTATCTCAGGGTGTTGCAGAAGTGGGTCATGGTGCATCGTACTACTGGAAAGGAAAAATCCCCGCAGCCGTGTTCTATACGGCAGTGCCTTTTGGTATGACCGCTCAAGAGATGAATGGCTGGCTGCATTACGGTGGGGGTTTGGAGCTCTGGCGTGAACTCTATGCCCCCTTTGGTGTGGTGCCTTTTGCGGGGGGTAGTACAGGCGTTCAAATGGCGGGCTGGTTTAACCGTGAACTCAGAAGCGCTGCAGATTTAAAAGGCTTGAAAATGCGCATTCCCGGCCTTGCGGGAGAGGTCTTTAATGCCTCAGGTGGAACCGCCGTCCGGATCGCCGGCGGAGAAGTTTATACCTCTATGCAAACCGGTGTGATCGATGCAGTTGAGTGGGTTGGCCCCTACAATGATCGTACCTTGGGGCTTAATCAAGTTGCCGACTATTACTATTATCCTGGCTGGCATGAGCCAGGTGCCATGCTTGAATTTATTGTTAACGAGCGCGCGATGGGCCAACTTCCCGAGGATTTAAAGGCCATTGTGACTTACGCAACGCGAGCCGCGAACCAAGATATGCTTGACGAATTTACTGCGCGCAATAACGAGTCTTTACAAAGTCTATTGGCCGATGGGACGCAGCTTCGGAAGCTGCCCGATGATGTTCTCCAGGTGCTTTACGACAACTCTAAAATAGCGCTAGAAGCGTTGGCGAATAGTGATCCTATAGCGGGTAAAATTGCCGCTTCGTACGCGTCATTTGCCACTGACGTGCGTGCGTACCACGAAATTTCAGAGCGCGCTTACTTGAATGCCCGTGATAAAGTCCTGCCGCCAGTGCTCAACACATCGCCTTGACGCCGATTAATGCTGAATTTGGCGAGTTCGTTTGTCAGAGTCGATAGCAACGTAAATAAACGTACCTTCGGTGACCTTGATTGGCTCTCCGTCGTGTCTCGAATTGATCCATACCTCGACCATAATGCGCACTGAGCTGCGCCCGACTTCCAATATGTCGCTGTAGCAGGAAACAACTGCGCCTACGTGAACAGGTGTTAAGAATGACATGCTTTCCACAGCAACTGTCGCAACACGACCGCCAGCCACTTCACAGGCTGTGACGTAACCCGCTAGATCCATTTGAGATAAGAGCCAGCCGCCAAAAACATCACCATGCGGATTGGTATCCCCAGGCATTGCCACTTGCTGGAGCGAGAGCTCACCTTGGGGAGTTGGGTTAGCATCGATATCGTTCATGTGGCCTCTGAATCAGTGAGATAGGGTTGGGCAATTACGCTAAAACTGCGTCGGTGGATGGTAATAAAAGTCGTTTTCACATCACGCTGGGTAACCAAGTAATCAGCATTGGCCATTGCCAGAGCGCTCCAAGTAGCAGTAGCTGAATAATAATAAAAGGTATGACGCCTTTATAGATGGCCGTTGTCTGAACTGATTCAGGTGCAACCCCGCGCAAATAGAAAAGTGCAAACCCAAAAGGCGGCGTTAAGAATGACGTCTGCAAGTTGATCGCAATCATGATGCCTAGCCAAATGGGGTCAAAGCCCATAGCCAGCAGTATTGGGCCAACAATGGGTACTACGACAAACGTGATCTCAATAAAATCGAGAATGAAACCCAGAAGGAAAATTACAACCATAACAATGAGAAGAGCCAGTTCGGGATGCCCTACTCGATCCTGGAAAAAGGACTCGATAAAATGATCACCACCAAAACCTCTAAATACCAGCGAAAATACTGCTGCGCCAATCAAAATCATAAAAACCATACTGGTGATACGTAGCGTTGCCAACCCGATTTCGCGTAATCGGCTGATGTTCATCTCGCCCCTGGAAACCGCTAGTAGCAGTGCGCCTATAGCGCCAACGCCTGCCGCTTCGGTTGGAGTCGCAGCGCCAACCAATATAGATCCAAGTACAAGAGCAATAAGGAGCAGCGGTGGAATGAGGCCGTTTAATAAGGCCTTGATGTCTAGCTTCTCGGTCTGTGCGGGGGGTGCAAGCTTTGGAAACAGGGTTGCACTACCCATAATGAAGATGACGTACAAGCCAACGAGTAGGCCACCGGGGATGAGTGCGCCCACAAATAAGTCGCCCACTGACACTGTCGCGGTATTAATGACCCCGAGCTTTAACTGTGCTTGTTGATAAGCGCTGCTAATAATGTCGCCGAGTAGCACGAGAGCAATGGACGGCGGAATAATTTGGCCAAGGGTGCCTGTAGCGGCAATGGTTCCGCTGGCCAGTGCTGGGCTATAACCCGCCCGCAGCATTGTTGGCAGTGATAGCAATCCCATAGTGACCACGGTGGCGCCCACAATGCCTGTGCTCGCAGCCAATAGTGCACCTACCAGTACCACAGACACCCCGAGTCCGCCTGGCCGCCTACCGAATAATTTGGCCATGTTGCTAAGTAAGTCTTCGGCAATACGCGCTCGCTCGAGAATATTACCCATCAGTATGAAAAGCGGTACGGCGATTAATGTTTCATTACCCATAGTGCCAAAAATTCGAGCGGGTAAAGCGCTGAGATAGCTAGGGTCAAAGAAGCCGGATAAAGTGCCAAGTGCCGCAGCAATGAGCGATGTGCCGGCGAGTGTAAAGGCTACGGGGAAACCCAGCATTAATAGGATACAAACGGCGGCGAATAATACGAGCGCTAACTGGCCTTCAACCACGGTTGGGTTCCTGTTCAATGAGTATGTGTACCGACTTAAAGATTTCTCCTACGGCTTGCAGTGCAAGAAGAATAGCCATGAGAGGGATTAGTGTTTTTAATATGTAAACGGCAGGAATCCCCCCGGGCTCTGGAGACACTTCTCGGATTGACCAAGATTCGCCCACATAGCCTAAGCTTGAAAAAACAATCAGTGTACACAACGGCAACGTGAACATTGTGTGGCCTAGGGCGTTCACCCACGCCTTGCTTCTTAAAGAAAAATTGCGATAGAAAACGTCTACGCGTACGTGCTCGTCTGCAAGCAGTGTGCACGAAGCCCCGAGCATGAATAGGGCACTGTGGAGGTAAACAACGCCTTCTTGTGCGCTAATCGCACCAAGACCAAAGCCGTAGCGCAAGACCACCACAAAAACTGTTAGCGCGGCCATTGCCAAAGGTAGCCACGACAGGCCCTGCGAGAGCTTCTGGACGCTTTTATCAATGCTATTTGCGATAGATAAATGGGCTGACAACCTCATTTCTCCTGCTTTTTCTGTCATTATTCTGAATGCTTAAACAGTTTACGCCCAAACAACGGTATGCTTGGTACTGATGACGCGCCAAGCAGGTTATCATTTCCAGCAAGTAGATAGCAGAGAGGTTGCACTGTGCTCACCGTTTTGTCACCCGCAAAAACCCTAGATTACGAAACACCGCCCGCAACGCGCAAAGCAACGCAACCACAATTTCTCGATAGGTCTGCCGCTTTGGTCGAAGACGCGAGGAATCTTTCACCCAGCGATATACGTTCCTTGATGGGTGTAAGCCAGTCAATTGCTAACCTCAATCATGAACGATTCATGAACTGGCAGCCAGAATTCTCTCTGGATAATGCCAAGCAAGCAGTACTCGCTTTTCGGGGTGATGTGTACACGGGGCTGGATGCGGACTCTTTGGATACTCAAGCGTTAAACTTTGCACAAAAACATTTGAGAATTCTGTCAGGCCTATACGGTCTTTTACGGCCCCTCGACTTAATGCAGCCTTATCGCCTGGAGATGGGCCTTAAATTTGCCAACCGCGGAGGCAAGAATCTCTACGAATTTTGGGGTGACGATATTACCGGAGCACTCAATGCTGACATCAAGAAGAGCAAGACTCCCGTACTAGTTAACCTGGCATCAAACGAGTATTTCAAGGCGGTAAAATCAGGGAAAGTAGACGCCGAGATCATCACTCCCGTATTTAAAGATCTGAAGAATGGCAAATACAAAGTGGTGAGTTTCTACGCTAAAAAAGCGAGAGGTTTGATGGCCAGGTACATACTCGACAACGCCTTTAACGACCCCGAAGCCCTGAAAAATTTTAATTGCGAGGGTTACTATTTTTGCCCAGAGCAATCAACTGCCAGGGATTGGATATTTTTACGGGACGCGCAAACGTCAGCCTGAACCGTCACTGTTTTTAAAGGGCAGCAGCTCACGCGCTTGGTTTTGGTATTGTTTGACATGATCGCACTCCTGCCGACAAAAATTCCCAATAGCGTCGCGAAATCCAGGCTCTGCGACCCAATGATTTGAGTGCGTAAGCGTTGGCTCGAAGCCACGCTGAATCTTGTGTTCGCCTTGCGCGCCAGGATCAAAGCGCTCGATACCGTTATCAATGCAGTACTCGATACCGCGGTAATAGCAGGCCTCGAAATGTAAGAAGTCGTACTCTCTTAGACACCCCCAATAGCGTCCGTATAACGTGTCTTTACCGCGAAAGTACAGTGCTGCAGCCACAGGTTGATCTGCGGTATATGCAACGACCATAACCGTATGCTCAGTGAGCTGTGGACAGACTTCTGTGAAAAATTCGCGTGTGAGATAGCCACTGTGACCGCTGCGTTTGGCGTAGGTTATTTGATAGCAGTGGTGAAAGAAGGACCAGAGTTCGGATGAAATGGCTTCACCTTCTAATGTCTCTAAGCGTAGACCCTGCTCTGCCACCTGCTGGCGTTCCTTGCGTAAATTCTTGCGTTTACGACTGCTAAACGCTTCGAGAAAATCGTCAAAGCTTGTGTAGTCCCGATTGAACCAATGAAACTGACACGTCTGGCGCCGTTCAAAACCTTCATCACTGAGTGCCTGAGCAAGAGATTCGTCATCAAATAGCAGATGCCAGCCTGAAATCCCTTGCTCCTCGCACAGGCCCGTGACTGCGGTAGCGAGCTTGCTGAGGGGTCTATCTGCACTGCTGCTGACATAGAGGCGAGGCCCGGTTGCGGGTGTAAAGGGGGCTGCAGTCACAAGCTTGGGGTAATAGTCTCTTCCCGAGCGCTGCCACGCATCAGCCCATGCCCAATCGAATACGTATTCACCGTAGGAGTGCCCCTTGAGGAAGGCCGGAGCTACTGCAATGACTGTATCTGACTCTTTGAGAATTAAGTGAAAAGGCCGCCAACCAGTTTCCTCGTTGGTGCATGCCGCGGCCTCTAAGCCCTGTAGGAGACGCCAGCGCAGAAAGGGATAATCCTTACCAAACCAGCCGTCCCAGTCAGCTTCATCAATGTCACTTATTGACGTGTGGATATCGAGCTGTAGTTGTCCCAAGGGCGCCTCTATATTGGGGTCAATATTGGGGTCAATGTTTAGCGAGTCATACGCTAAACAATGCGAACTGTGCCACTAGCCCCGCGAGCACGATGACGCCAATCCATTTACTTTGATTAAAAGCGACAAAACATGCATCGGGAGCGCGATCTTTGATCAGCCATTGGTGCCAGAGAAACATGGCAGCGACACCTGATATGGCGAGGTAGTAGGGAGCATCGAGTGCAAAGGCTTGTCCGCATGCGACAAAGCAGCCAATTGACGCGACTTGCATAAGAGCGATGATGCGGCGATCTAACTCACCAAACAAGATAGCAGTAGATTTAATGCCTACCTTTAGGTCATCTTCGCGATCGACCATGGCGTACTGCGTGTCATAGACCACAGTCCACAGTAAGTTGGCAACAAATAGCCACCAAAGCCCTGCTGGTAATTCGCCTGTACTGGCTGCAAAGGCCATGGGTATTGCCCAGGAAAACGCGGCGCCGAGTACGAACTGTGGCAGATATGTCACGCGTTTCATGAAGGGATAAGCGACGGCGAGAAGTGCGCCTACAAACGAGAGTTTTATTGTTAGTGTGTTGGTTAAAAGCACCAACCCCAATGCAGTCAGCAGTAAAACAAACAATAAGGCGAGCGCTTCAGCGACACTGATCGCACCTGTGACCAGGGGCCGGGCACGCGTTCGTTCGACAAAACCATCGAAATTGCGATCTGCTAGATCATTTGCCGTACAACCGGCGGCGCGCATAACAATGACGCCAAAGCCAAAAATCAGCGTCAACTGCCAGCTAGGCCATCCGTCATTAGCAATAAGAAGCGCCCAAGCGGTGGGTGCTGCCAGTAGAAATGTGCCGATGGGTTTATCGAACCGCATAATCTCCCAAAGGCCAAGCAGCTTAGAGGGGGATGTTTGTTCGCTGGCGGTGTGTGGTAACACCATATCAAGGAGATCTCTTCTAGTTGGGTGTACAGTGTAGCGTGACTAGCGGCGGCTTCCGAGGGTTATAAAAGATTAGTCTCACACTCGAGCAAAGGCGCGTCTCTCGCCAGTCCATCGATCCATTAATCGCCGTGCATTTTTTGGGTGGAGCTGAGCAATACGCTCTGCTAACTGTGAGACCTCTTCGAGAAGGTCTTCATGCTCAGGTAGTTGTGCTACTCGGAACGTCATGAGCCCCGTTTGGCGCGTTCCTAACAGCTCCCCCGGGCCCCGGAGCCGCAGGTCCTCTTCTGCGATAAAAAAGCCATCATTGCTCTCGCGCATCACGTTTAAACGCAGCTTGCCGTTCTGGCTGAGTGGTGACTGATAAAGCAGTACACAAAAACTGGCTGTTGCACCTCTGCCGACTCGACCGCGCAACTGATGAAGCTGAGCTAATCCTAAGCGCTCAGGGTTTTCGATGATCATGAGGCTGGCGTTGGGAACATCTACGCCTACTTCAATAACGGTTGTTGCCACAAGCAAGGCGATATCGCCCGCTTTGAAAGCGCCCATAACTGCTTCCTTTTCGGCACTGCTCAATCGGCCATGAATGAGACCAATCGAAACACCGGGGAGCTGCTCTCTGAGTAATTCTGCAGTGGTCTCTGCAGGGCGTGCATCTAACGCCTCTGATTCTTCAATAATAGTACATACCCAATAGGCCTGGCGGCCTTCGCGACATGCATTACCCACTCGCTCAATCACATTAGAGCGCCTTTGATTGTCGACTAAAGAGGTGGTGACGGGGGTTCGTCCCGGCGGCAACTCATCGATGATAGAGCAGTCTAAGTCTGCATAAGCCAGCATAGATAATGTTCTAGGTATCGGCGTCGCGGTTAACACGAGCTGATGCGGCATACCCTGATCTTCACCCTTTTGTGTCAATGCTAGGCGCTGATGGACACCAAATCGGTGTTGCTCATCGATGATCACCAGGGCTAGTCGCTGAAAAATAACGGCATCTTGAAACAGCGCATGGGTGCCTACGACGAGACGCGCGTGCCCCGAAGCGATGTTGTCCAGAGTTGCGCTGCGCTGTTTTCCTTTGACTTTACCGCTTAGCCAAGTGAGTTCAATGCCAAGCGGCGCGAACCAGTCACTAAAATTCCGCAGGTGCTGCTCGGCAAGTAATTCGGTCGGTGCCATCAGGGCTACTTGGTAGCCCGCGTCGATTGCCGCAAGCGCTGCGAGCGCTGCCACTAGCGTTTTGCCCGAGCCGACATCTCCCTGTACAAGGCGCAGCATAGGTACCGGCTGGTTTAAATCGCTAGCGATTTCTTCTAAAACCCTGGTTTGCGCACCTGTTGGTTCAAACGGCAGCCGACTCAGCAAGCGTCTTTGAAACTCACCGTTGCTATTAATGACCGGCGCTTTAAACGCGCGCTCTTTAGCCCTGAGGTCACGCATGGACAACTGATGCGCCAGTAATTCTTCTTTAGCGAGCCGCAGTTGCGCGGGGTGGCGCCAAGCACGAATCGCTTCAAGCGTCGCACCAGCGGGTGGGCGGTGCAAATAATTGATGGCTTCAGCCAGTGAAAACTGTTCGTCTGCCGCGTCTTCCAACAAGTCTTCAGGTGGGCTTCGAGTGAGCTGGGAGAGCGCTTGATCGGTAAGGCTTCGCCATACGGCTTGCCCGATGCCTTCAACGGTGGGGTATATCGGCGTAAGCGCTTGATCGAGTAATGGATTGTCCGCGCCAATCCGATACTCGGGATGAACAATCTCGGCACCGGCGTTGCCTCGCCTGCACTGGCCAAACAGCGACAGCCTGACACCTGGCTTCATTTGTTGAACTTGAGTTTGTCGAAAGTGGAAAAACCGCAGTGTTAGCAAGCCGGTTCCATCATCCACTTTAACAATCAGCGAGCGTCGACGGCCCGGTACAACGCTTGCCGCGCGCACCTCGGCACAAACCACCGCCTCAACACCGTCTTGCAGGGCTCCAATTGGAGTGACCCGCGTCCGGTCTTGATAGCGAAGTGGAAAATGAAAAAGCAAAGCCTCGACGGTATCGATGGCCAACTCTTCCAATCGCAGGCGTAGCTTCGGCCCCACTCCGCGAAGTGACGAGATTGATGTTCTGAGGGTGTTATCTGTCACTATGGATGAGGCCTTTAAGCTAAAGCTGTAGAGTACGCCATAATAACGAGGGGAGGCGCGTGGAGTGAAGCAAGAACATCTGGCGATTATAGGATGCGGTGATATTGGCACTCGCGTTGGTTTAGGTCTTGTCGATAAAGGTTGGAAAGTTTCTGCATTACGTCGTAATCCAGCGAAGTTGCCTGATAGCTTTACGCGCTTCTCGGGGGATTACACGCGCGCAGAAAGCCTGCGACTTATTGCTGAGCTTCAACCCACCCACGTTTTGTTTACACCCTTACCTGCCGGTCGCGATACTGCAGGCTATGAGCGAGGTTTTTTAGGCGGCGTAAACGCACTCATTGAATCGGAGTTACTGCGATCCTCGCGCTATAACATTATGGTCTCGTCAACACGCGTTTATGCTGAGGTCGATGGCGGGCGTGTTAATGAGGAGTCGCCACTAACATCGGTCGACCCCGCTGCTGTGGCTATTATCAACGCTGAGCGACGTTTTTCAGAAACAGGTCATGCACGTACTTGCGTACGCGCCTCAGGAATTTATGGCGATCTACCTGGCATGCTGTTAGCACGGGTTCAATCGGGCGTTGCCAGTAGTGATCCCAGTAGAATCAGTAACCGGATTCATCGGGAAGATCTTGCGGGCGTTCTTGAGTTCTTATTTCTTGAAGACGTTGCCGAAAAGCCCTTGCCAGGCTACTTAGTAGCTAGTGATAGCGAACCCACGCCTATCGGCGAGGTTGAGGCTTGGCTTGCGGAGCGTCTGGGTGTTCGCCTAGAGCGCCCTCTAACAGGCGTTGGTAGCACCAGAGGTAATCGTCAGTGCAATAACCAATGTCTTAAAAGTTTAGGATACGTTTTCAAGTATCCAAGTTTCAGGGAGGGTTACCGCAGCATGCTCGAATCACAAGCTTAGCGTTCGTAGCGTTGACTCAAAGCGCGAGGATAGCTTCGATTTCTATTCCCACACCTTTTGGTAAAGCTGCAACTTGAACACATGCACGGGCTGGATAGGGCTCTGCGAAATGCCGCATCATGACTTCGTTAACCGTGTTGAAATGGGCTAGGTCGGTCAGCGAGATATTGATCTTTACGGAGTCGGCTAAGCTACCGCCCGCGGCGTTGGCAATCGCAGAAAGATTGGAAAATACCTGCTCCGCTTCTTGCTCAATACCGCCGGTGACCAGCTCCATAGTGTCTGGGTTAAGTGGAATTTGACCTGAAATCCACACGGTATTGCCGACTTTAATGGCTTGAGAATAAGGTCCGATAGCCGCTGGGGCTGATGTTGTTGCAATAACGGCACGATTTGACACGTGATGCTCCTTAGCAAAGTAATTGATGCGCCTAGCGTCGCGACGTGCGATTAACTTTACGCACTCCGTCGAGGGTGCGCAGGCGCTTCATGATTCGGGCAAGATGGATACGGCTGCTGACTTGTAACTCGATATCCACGTAAGTGAACATCGCATCTTTTTCAACGGTGGTTATACGATCAATGTTCATTTCGACTGCATTCAAGCGTGTTGCGACTAGCGCGATTAGACCCCGACGATTTTCAGCCTCTATTCGCAAACCGACTGGGAAAAAGCCGGTCATTGTGTCATCCCAGTGGAGGCCCATTAGACGTTCAGGTTGATCCCGTTTGTCTCGCAGATTTAGACAGCCCTCACGATGAACAACTAACCCCTTTTCTTGGCTTAAGTAGCCGCCAATGGGGTCCCCCGGCAGCGGACAGCAGCATTTCGCATAGGTTAATGCAAACCCCTCGGTGCCTCGAATAGCCACGGATTCCACTGACAGTGGTTTACTAGAATCCGGATCGGAGAGCTGGTCGGAATGAGCGTCTAAAAGATGGCTGGCACAAATATGAGGTAAGAGATTTCCGAGGGCTACATCCATGAATAAATCATCGGGACTTAGGCGCCCTAGCCTTCCAACTGCTCGTTGTAATTGGCTCGCGGTTAAGTCTGCTAGCCGCAATCCCAGGCTCATTAACGTCTTGTCGAGCAAGTTACGTCCGAGCTCAACCGAGTCTTCGCGGCGTTGGTCTTTTAGGAAATGACGAATATGGGTGCGTGCTCGAGCAGTAACAACGTAATTAAACCAGGCAGGGCTTGGACGCCCTGTAGGTGAGGTCACGATCTCTACAGTTTGACCGCTTTCTAACGGTTCAGATAGCGGGGCCAGCCTGCGATTGATGCGGCAGGCAACGCAGCGATTGCCAACATCCGTGTGGATCGCATAGGCGGCATCGATGGCTGTAGCTCCACGAGGAAGCTCCATAATGTCACCTTTTGGCGTGAATACGTAAATTTCGTCGGGGAAAAGGTCGACTTTGACGCTTTCAATGAACTCAAGAGAATTGCCCGCCCGCTGTTGCATTTCTAGCAGGCCCTGGACCCATTCTCGCGCTCGTGCGTGAGACGCACTGGCGCTTCCCTCGTCAGATTTATAGAGCCAGTGAGCGGCAATACCGTTGTTTGCCATATCCTCCATTTCGCGGGTGCGAATCTGAATTTCTATGGGCACCCCGTGCATCCCTTTGAGGACGGTGTGCAGGCTTTGGTAGCCATTGGCTTTTGGTATGGCAATGTAGTCGGCAAACTCTCCGTGTACCGGCTTGTAAAGGCTATGCACCAAACCTAATGCTCTGTAACAGGTATCAACCGAGTCAACGATGATACGAAAAGCAAAAATATCCATGATCTCTGAAAAGGATTTTCGCTTGCTACGCATTTTCTGATAAATGCTGTACAGGTGTTTTTCTCTACCAATTACTTCAACGTGCAAACCTTCTTTTTCAAGGGCGGTATCAAGTTGGTATTTGATTTGTTCGACCAGGCTTTTGCGATTACCTCGCACGCCGCGCACGGCTGCTTCGATACGTCGAGCGCGCATAGGGTGCATCGCCTTAAAGCCCAAGTCCTCGAACTCCATACGCACGCTATTCATACCTAAGCGCATTGCAATGGGCGCGTAAATCTCCAGTGTTTCCATGGCGATTCGGCGAACTTTTTCTCGATTGAGTACACCAAGGGTGCGCATATTGTGGAGGCGGTCGGCAAGTTTCACCAAGATAACGCGAATATCGCGCGCCATGGCTAGCGCCATTTTCTGGAAGTTTTCAGCCTGCTTAAGCTCAACACTATCAAACTCGATATGAGTTAGCTTACTCACGCCATCGACTAATTCAGCGACCTCTACGCCAAATCGTGCACCCAGATCTTCCTTGGTGACCCCTGTGTCTTCAATAACGTCGTGCAGCAAAGCGGCCATCAGGCTCTGATGATCCATATGCATTTCGGCCAGGATGCCAGCGACCGCTAGAGGATGTGTCACATAGGGCTCGCCGCTGCGCCTCGCCTGGCCGTAGTGTGCCTGCTCTGCAAAAAAATAGGATCGTAAAACCGTTTTTGTCTGATGATCTGTCAGGTAGGTACGCAAAAGCGCTTCAAAGCTGGCAAGACTTCGCTTGCCAGTTGTTGCTGGTGCGCTTGTCGCGGTGGACTGCTCCCCGAAACCGAGGCGCATTGAAACATCGGTGATAGACCCGGTAATTGCCCCTAGTGTCGTTGCAACCACGGCTCGGGTCTGATCGTCTTAGTAGGTAGGTGTCTCGAAGCTCGCGGCCAGTTCTTCTTCGGCTTCAATTTCTGTTTCGCGGGCCATGAGTTCTGTGGTGACCATGCCTTCTGCAATCTCGCGCAGTGCGATCACGGTTGGCTTGTCTGATTCTTCGTCAACCAGTGGATCTTTACCACCTGTTGCAATTTGCCGCGCGCGTTTTGATGCCAGCATGACCAATTCAAAACGGTTATCTACATGATCCAGACAATCTTCTACGGTTACACGTGCCATATCTTTGGCTCTCTCCTGTATATACTAGTTCCGGTTCAACGCCCGGCCGGCCAGTATAGCGCAGTTATTGCCTGTGGGTGCTGTTTGCTCGCAAGCTGTGAAATATTTCGGCCATATGGGTATTCAGGCGCCATCGGCAATTTGAGCCGCAATCATCTCGAGGGTGGCGCTTTGCGCATCGCGGCGAAGTTGCCGCGTTCGTACGATTGCTTTTAGGTCATTCAGCGCCTGGTCAAAATCTTCGTTGAGCACCAAATAATCACCTTCGCTGCAGTGCGCGAGCTCGGTCTTTGCTTCCGCCATGCGAGCATTTATAACGGCTGTTTCGTCTTGCCCGCGGTCCATCAATCGACGCCGCAGCTCCTCAAGCGATGGGGGCACTATAAAAATGGCACAGCTTTCGGGAAGAGCTGCTTTTACCTGGCGAGCGCCCTGCCAATCAATCTCTAGGATGACGTCGAATCCCTCCGTTAGCAGTGCCTCAACTTCACTTTGCGCAGTACCGTAAAGATTGCCGAAAACCTCTGCCCACTCAAAAAAGTCGCCATGTGCGCGTTTCGCTTCAAAGTCAGGGCGAGTTACAAAATGGTAGTTGACGCCATCTTGTTCTCCGGGACGCATGGTGCGTGTCGTATGAGAGACACTTACACGGATATTAGGTTGTGCGTCGATGAGCGCTCTAACGAGTGACGTTTTGCCTGCACCACTAGGCGCAGAAATTGTAATCAGCTGACCTTTTTTCGCGATTTTCAATGCATTTACCTGCTTTTTACTCGATATTTTGAATCTGTTCGCGCATCTGCTCGATCAACACTTTAAACTCAACGGCAGTATTTGTGGTCGTTAACGCCGTCGATTTTGACGACAGGGTGTTGGCCTCGCGATTGAGCTCTTGCATCAGAAAGTCTAGCCGTCTACCGCAAGGTTTGCCGCTTTTAAGTGCATCGGTTATAGCGCCCAAATGTGCGTCTAATCGATCCATTTCTTCATCGACGTCAGAGCGCTGTGCGACGTAAATTAACTCTTCTTCAAGACGACTAGCGTCAGGCTCTATACCTGCTTGCTCAAGCTTGCTCAGCAGCCGCTGTTTTTGCTGTTCCCGCAATAAAGGCAGCTGGCTCCTAAGTGTTACTAGTATTTCGCCCATTGTCGCCACGCGGGTAGCGACCATGGTTGCGAGTTTCTCGCCTTCGGCATGACGCTGCCCATGGAGCTCGTCGAGTGCATTTTTGAGTGCATTCTTAGCGGCCTCTTTGACTGCCGTAATATCCAGTTCTTCGGCGTTAGCTACCCCCGGTGTTTGGAGTATCGCCAGTGTGTCAGGTTGCTTGGCGTTGGGTAGAATCTCTGATATCTCGCCGAGCGCGGTACCGAGCTGCGCTAATTTGGCCTTGTTGAGTGAAATAGCTTCGGTACCTGCTTCCAATTGAAGTCTAAAAGCCACTTCAATTTTGCCTCGATCTACATGCTCGCCGATCAATTTCCGCCACTGAGTCTCTTCACTGCGTAGATTGTCGGGACAGCGAAAGTGCAGATCTAAAAAACGATTGTTCACTGAGCGTAGTTCAACGATGACCGCAAACGAGGGGGTTGTTACACTACCGCGAGCAAAGCCCGTCATGCTTTGAGTCATTTTGTGCCTCGTATCGGCTGTCAGCAGCTTAGTACATCCCGCTGGCCTAAAGATGAAGGCGTCAGTCTAACATTTAGTACGCAAGTGTTGGGTTTCAAACACCTAATTCCACTCCATGGTTTATTAATGAGGAAGCAGCATGCCCCAATTTACCGGACGACCTAGCGGTCGGACCCCTGAAGCGTTACGCCCTATCAGTTTTCAACGACATTTCACCACTCACGCGGAAGGTTCCGTGCTGGTGTGTTTCGGTGAGACAAAGGTCATATGTACCGCCTCGCTCAACCCTGGTGTTCCTTCGTTTTTGCGGGGTAAGGGACAGGGCTGGCTTACGGCCGAATATGGAATGCTACCCCGCTCCACTAATAGCCGTATGGACAGAGAAGCCGCCAGAGGTAAGCAATCGGGCCGGACCGTTGAAATCCAGCGCTTAATTGGGCGGTCTTTACGTGCTGCACTCGATCTCAAGGCCCTTGGTGAAAATACGCTTATGATTGATTGCGATGTTATTCAGGCAGATGGCGGCACACGAACAGCATCGATATCTGGAGCGTGTGTAGCAGTGGTAGATGCTTTAAATAAGTTTCAGCGTAAAAATACGCTTAATGCCGACCCTTTGCGCCACATGATTGCCGCGGTTTCGGTAGGCGTCTGGCGTGGACAGCCGGTTGTCGACCTTGATTACGCGGAGGACAGCACGGCAGACAGCGATATGAATGTTGTAATTGCCGACGGCGGTGGTTTGATTGAGGTGCAGGGAACTGCTGAAGGCTCAACCTTCAGTCGCACTGAGCTTGATGCTTTGGTTACCCTTGCCTGCGATGCGGGTGATCGTATTATTGAGGCACAAAAAGCGGCGCTTGCAGAAGGCTGAACGATTTTTAAGCGGGCGAAACTTACTGGGTGGCTTTGCTAGCTCTGCGACGCGAGCTAGCAAAATCTCAGCCATTACTTTTGGCCTACCAGTAGGGTTACTAGTCGATATCGTAGTCCACGATTACGGGTGCGTGGCTGGAAAATGCCTCGCCGGTGTAGATGGCGGCGTAATCGATGCGACCAACGAGTGACGAACTTACGACGTGCGTATCTGAGCGCACTCCACCCGCGTCATCACCTTCGGGCCACCAAGTAAATTCATCGGGATCGTTATTGTAGGATCGGAAAGCATCGCAGTAGCCATTGCGATACAATTCTCTGAGCCACATCTGTTCGATATCCGAGAAGCCAGGGATATCGACCCGGTTGCCGGCCTCTTCTGCATCGATG